>CAYMQH010000030.1:0-31677 GCA_964392525.1 uncultured Aestuariivirga sp. | reverse complement strand
CGTGATGCCGCCTTAGCTCAGTTGGTTAGAGCACTAGATTGTGGATCTAGGGGTCGCCCGTTCGAGCCGGGCAGGCGGTACCACCATGAAACCCATCAATTGGTGTGTTATCTTGGAGCTGTTGTTGCGGCGTCGTGCAACTGCTCAAGGCCAGACTGCCTGCGTGGCGCGGTAGCCCATTGGCACCTCCGCCCTTCCCGCCGGCTCGCGGACGCCGCACCGCCCCAGTGCGGGCCAACCCGCCTCACCCACGGCCGGGGACACCGCCGCATCGGCATGAGCACCTCGTGACTCGCCAGGGACAGGGCCTCAGGCCTTCCGCCGCCCGGTGGATGCCGAACTGGGCCGAGAGCCTCCGGTAAAGTTGTTGGACGGAGTCCAGCCTGCCTTGATCACCTTGCTGCCGATCAGCATCCATTCTGCCGGCGCAGTGCTCGCGGCCATGCCGCCTTTGGCCGCTGCAAAAACGGTAAACCAGGGTTACTTCTCAATGAAAGTAGCAGGTCAACTTTCTGTGTAAGTCAACAATGGCGAGCACCAGACATCAACCTTAACCGTACCGTTAGTTGATTTTCATGGCGGTATCTGATCTGGACGAGGAACCATCACTGCCGAGGAGAACACAATGTGCCACTGGTGTAACCGTTCCGAAATTGCCGAGCGACTGACCACACAGCTTGCGCCCAGCCGGCGCGCGTTCCTCGCCTATGCCGCATCGCTCGCCGTAGCGGGCACCGGCGCTGGAGCGCACGCGGCTGCTGCCTCCCCGGCGGACACGATCTTCCGTGGCGGGGCCATTTATCCAATGAACACTGCGGGGGCCAAGGCAGATGCAATCGCCATTGGCGACGGGAAGATCCTCGCGGTTGGGTCCTCCGCCGATGTCATGGCATTTTCCGGTCCCGCCACGAAGATCGTGGATCTCGGCGGCCGCACCCTGCTGCCGGGCCTCATTGACCCGCACAATCACACGACCCTCTCTGCCCTGCTCTACATGCTGCTGACCAATGTCGGCTTCGCCGCCTACAAGACCAAGAATGAGGTGCTGGCCGCCATGAAGGCGGTTGCCGCGAAGACCCAACCTGGCGCATGGATGACCTTCGGCTTCTATGACAATCTGCTGCAGGGCGGCGACATCACCATGGCGGACCTCGATGCCGTGTCATCACAGAGCCCCATCTTCCTGCTCTATGTCAACGGCCATGTCGGGGCCGGTAATTCGCTCGCCTTCCAACAGGCCAAGGTGACCGAGGACACTGGCACGCTGCCTGGCGGCGGGTTCTTCGGCCGCGGGCCGGATGGCAAATTGACTGGCATGATCTACAACGAGCCTGCCCTGCTGCGCTTCGTCGATATTGCGGTGAAGAAGCCAAGCCCCGACGAGCTCGCGAAGGCTGTCGAAGCCTACGCTCGGCAAGCTGCCGCGGCAGGCCTCACCGCCCTGCATGAGCCCGGGACGGTAAAGCCGCAATGGGTTGAGATGCTGGCCAAACTCTCCAACAGCCTGCCCATAAGGCTGAGCACGAGCTTCAGCACCGACATGATCGAGGCAAGCAAGCCCTTCGCGGCACTTGGCCCATCCAACAAGGCGCGACGGCTGCCGAACAGCCGCTTCTCGCTCTATGGCATGAAGTTCTGGGCCGACGGATCAAACCAGGCCGAGACCGCGGCCCAGACCCAGCCCTATCTCAACACGGAAAAGCGCGGCACGCTGGGCTACACGCATGAACAGGCTGTCGAACTTTGCGGCAAGGCGCGCGATGCGGGCTGGACCATCCTCGTGCATTGTCAGGGCGATGCGGCCATCGACCAGGTTCTCGACGCGATCGAAGCTGCTTACGGCGCCAATTCGGCCATGGGCCTGAACCGTGTCGAACACGCAACCATGGCGCGGCCGGACCAGATCGAGCGCATGAAGCGGCTGGGCTGCGAGGCAACTTACATGACGGATTTCATCTATCTCTATGGCGCTGCCTACCGCGATCAGATCTTCGGCGCGCCACGCGCTGAATTCATGGTGCCGGTGGGCGCTGCAGCGAAGGCCGGCATAGGCTATTCGATGCATACGGACAATCCAGCGGCGGGCCTCCCCCTCAACCCCTTGCGCCTTGTACAGACGACGGTGACCCGCCGCTGCATCACCGATGGTTCGGTGCTGGGCCCGGACCTTCGCCTTACCGTCGAGGAGGCCCTGCGCGGCATAACGCTGCACGCCGCCCGCCACATGGGCCTCGAGGACGCAATCGGCACGCTGGAGGTCGGCAAGGAAGCAGACCTCACCATCCTCGAAAGCGATCCCCACACCACTGATCCCGAACAGCTTTCGGCCATCAAGGTGAGCGAGACCTGGCTGGCCGGAACCACGGCCTACGGCTGAGGCCACCGTGTCTCTGGACCACCCCGGTTACACTCATCGATGATCAAGGCAGTGGTGCGAAGGCGGGCAGCAAGCGCCCGTTCAAATTGATCATAGCTGCTCACTGCATTCGAAAGTTATCCGACGTATTGAAACAACCCATAATGTGTCCTATGTGACGAAGTGACAGAACCTGATTGTTTCGCCTTCAAGCAAAAGAAACACACATGACTTCCAAAGTGCAAAAAACACTTGGCGTTCTGCTTGCCGCAGGCTTCGCCCTGTCACCTTCCCTCGCCGGAGCATGTAGCAGCTTCGTACTCAGAAATGATGACAACAGCTTTGTATATGCTCGCACGTTCGGGTTCGGCATTTCGCTCGAGGAACAGATGGCACTCGTGCCCCGTGCTCATGAGTTCAAGGGTGTCGGACCGGACGGCGTGGAGGGTTCGGGGCTTGCCTGGACGGGCAAACATGCTTTTCTCGGCACTCGTGTCTTCAACCTTCCCGTGCTCATCGACGGTATGAACGAAAAGGGTCACACGGGCGGCATGCTGAACGCTCCCACTACGGCCGTATACCAGAGCCCGACGGGTGACGACGCCAGGAACAGCATCGCAGGCTACCAGTTGATCAACTATGTACTGAGCAACTTCGCGACCACCGACGAGGTGAAGGCAGGCCTGCCAAAGATCTTCGTGAATGGTGTGGCATTGACAATGTTCGGGGGCGTGCCGCGGATTCACGTCACGCCCCACGACATTCAGGGCAAGAGCATCGTGGTCGAGTATCTCGAAGGCAAGCTGGTGATAACCGACAATCCGGTGGGCGCCATGGCGAATGACCCACCTATCTCCTGGCGCCTCACAAACGTCAATGCCTATGCCAACCTGTCGCCCTTCGGGGCGCCCAACCGGGTATTCGCGGGTGAGACGTTCGGACCGCAGAGCATCGGCAGCGGTCTCCACGGCCTGCGGGAGGACTTCTCCAGCCCGAGCCGACTCCTGCGCGCGTTCTTCTTCTCGCAGAATGCACCACTCTACGCGACGAAGGTTCCCAAGGTCGATGCGGCGTGGAACATGATCAACATGTTTGACATACCACCGGGCTCGGCAATGGTGGATACGGAAGAGCAGGCCGAAGCCAAGCTCAAGGCCGGGAAGGACCCCGAGTATGACTATACAACACACACGGTCGTGGCCGACACCCAGAACCTCGTCTACTACTTCCGCCCCTTCGGCAGTCTCAACATCTCGCGGGTCGACATGAAGACGCAGGATCTTGATGGCAAGGACATCAAGACATGGCCTGTTCAGACCGGCTCCGAGGAACTGAAGTAACACAGCGGAGCCTGGAAGATATGAGGCCATTGCGGGCGCAGTCAGCGGTGAAACGGCAGCTCGCCGTCAAGCCTCTTCCATGCAACGTATCAGTTTGCACTGATCATTCTTGATTTTGCGTACCAAGCTAGGGAATAACAGGAGATCAAACGTGCTTCACTCTCTGTCGGGTTTCTCCATGTTCTCATCAACAGTAAAGACGATAGCGCTCACCGCAACTTTTGCCGCCCTTTCAGTGCTGCCGTCAAACGCGAAGGAAGTTAAGGTTGCAGCAGTTGAAGTCGCGGCTGTGTCGCCGGGCTTCGAAGCCAATCTGAATAGCATCGTGGACGCCCTGACAGAGGCGGCCCAGAATGGTGCCAAGCTTATGGTATTGCCAGAAGGCGCAACAACCGGATTCATGTATGCGGACGCCAAGTCCCTGGAGATATACGCCGATACAGTTCCCGGGAAAACTACAGCAGCCATTGAAAAAATCACGCGTGAGTATAACGCCTACGTGGTGACGGGACTCTACGAAAGGGATCCAGCGACCGGTAGGTTGCACAATGCCGCGGTGCTTGTCGGACCATCAGGGTACATTGGCAAATATCATAAAAGCAACTTAGCGCCTGGTGAAGGCGCACTGGTCACGCCAGGCCAGCTTGGATTTCCTGTATTTGACACGGAGATCGGGAAAATCGGTCTCGTCATCTGCTATGACGACTCAAACATACAGAATCTGATCACGCCCGCCCTGCGAGGAGCTGACATTATTGTACAGCCCATAGGTTCATTTAAACTCCCCGATTACTTGGGCGCGAGCATCACCAATCATTCAACCCTCGCCAACATGTCTACGGCAGTGGCCTGGCTTGGTACCAATACAATCTCATCGAACAGCACCGGCACTGAGGGACCGGGCCGGGGATTCGCATCCTTTGATGGCGGCTCATCTGTTTGGAACGAGAACGGTAAACGCCTGATTTCCGCGGACGTGTCATCCTGGACCGAACGGAAAAAGCCGCAGACGATTTATGCGACGATAAACACCGACAGGCAGGGTGAGCAGAAGCAATACTGGCTGAAGCACAGGCGCCCCGACCTGTATGCTGACATGAATGGATATCGCTATCCCGATGATGGCGCCGCGGATGTGCGGCCGCGTCAAATCTCGGCCCTGCTTGTCCAATATCGGGCCGAACCCGGTCAGATCGATGAAAACTCAAGAAAGGCCGAGCAACTCATTCGAAATTCATCGGGAGTTTTCAACCTGGCTGTACTGCCCTTCAACTCATTCCTGGGCGATGTGGCGATAACAAAGGACAATGTGCATCAATATGCTGAGGATCTGAACGGAAAGACCATCACACTTGCCGCAGACATCGCTCAAAGATACAAGACCTATCTTCTCGTCTCGCTGCCGGAAAGAAAGGGTTCTGATTTCTATCAGACGGCCGTTCTCCTGGACTATAACGGCAAGCAAGTCGGTGTGTATCGCAAGTCTCATCTGAATGATGCCGAGAAGACGTGGGCCAAGGCAGGAAATGATCTTCCCGTCTTCTCGACCGATGACCTCGGACGTGTTGCCATCGTGCAGAACGATGAAGTTCGAATTCCAGAGCTGGCGATCATGTATGGCATCTACCGCGCTGACATCGTCCTCGTTCCGGCGGCTTACAACTCAGAAGATTACAGCCTCCCCGTCAACATTCCCAAGGGCGTCGTTCCGCCGGAGAGTAATCGCGGCATGGCAATGTGGTACAACTTCGCAAAGTATTCGCAGGCCTATACGCTCGTCGCAAACTACCTGCAGGCCAATGCGAATGATATGGAGAATAGCGGTGCGTATGGCCTGACCCCGGAGATTGGCTACGGCTCCCCCATGATCGCACCATCAGTGGAAAATGCTTTCGCCGTTAACTTTACGACCCATGCGAATCCAACGATCTACACGGATCAGGAAAAGATGATTGCGTCTCGGCGGTGGGATCAAGCTGCACCGTTGGCACTCGAGATGGACGGCGAATGCTTCGCCGAGTGGAAGAGCAACTCGACTTCGAAAGAACTCTGCCCTACGGCAAGCAATCGTTGACCTCGCTCAGCTGTGGGCAGGCTGAACTCCTCCGTTGGTGATAATGTCTAAGGCTCAGAGGTTAGGACCCCCGGAAGGACTTTCTCTTTGACAAAGCGGGCGCAGAACGCCGGGAGTTTCCTGATGCCTGCGCCCATCCATCCCACATGTTCAAGAGTCCAAGTTTATAGACCTCGTCGACAGAGGGCGACACATCGCGCCACATGTGGGTGGCTGCAGCCAATGGGGGCGAGAAACGGCTGAATGCCTCAATGGTCAGCCATCCGTTATACTTGGCCTTCTTCAGCGCCTCATAGGTCTCAGCCCATGGGACGTGGCCCTTTCCGGGTGTGCCCCGGTCATTCTCCGCTATATGGACATGAACGAGATGCGGGCGGATGGTCTTGATTGCACCCACCGGATCTTTTTCCTCGATGTTGGCATGGAACGTGTCGTACAGGCCTTGAACATGCGGATGGTCAACTTCGTCGAGGTAATCGCATAGTTGCTGCATGGTGTTGAGGAAATAACACTCATAGCGATGCAGCGCCTCCAGCGCAAAGGTAACACCCTTCTTCGCTGCGTAGTCGCCTGCCCGCTTGTGAAAGCTCAGTGCGCGCTTGCGCTCGGCATCGGTCGGGGGAGATCCAGTGAAGACCCCGCTTTCCGAATGGAGAGGACCGCCCAGCAAAGGAGCCCCCAAGGCTGCGCAGCAATCCAGCGCCCACTTCGCAAACGCCAATGCCTCATCACGGCTGGCCTTGTCTGACGAGATAGGGCTCTTTCCGCGAAAGATTCCTACTGCCGTCCGCTCCAGGCCAATGCCGTCAAGCATTTCCCCGAGCCGCGCATAATGATCGGGATCGCCGCTGGAAAGGGGGAGTTCCACACCGTCATAGCCCGCGTTCTTGAGCGCCCTGAAGATCGGCTCATGCTCTTCCGTAACCAACTGCGTCCAGAGTATGAGATTGAAGCCGAACTTCATGCTCTGCCACCCCCAAAAGACTTCCGTGATGTACTCAGACTTTGGCTGTCTCCGCGTCTGTTTATGCCGCCACGAGACCTTTGTAGATCGTGCTCACACCCGCAACGATGAACTGGACGCCAATCGCGAGGGTGAAGAGCCCCATCACCTTGATCAATACGCTCATGCCGGTGTCACCAAGGATCTTCATCAGGGGAATGGCGTAGTGGAATATCAGGTAGATCAGGACTGACATTGCAAGGATCGCAAGAAACAGTTCAGTCCGGGTGCCGGTCTGGGAGGCGGTGGTCGAGAACAGAGTGACGGTGGAAATCGTTCCGGCGCCCGCTGTGAGCGGCATGGCGATGGGCACAATGGCCTGCGAAATTCTGGATGACATGTCCACGACGGGTTCGCCCAGTTCCTTGCCGGCGATGGTGGAGGTGCTCTTGGCGTGCAACATGCTCAGTCCGGTGCCGCCGAGAAGAATGCCGCCTGCAATCTGGAAGGCGCTGATACTGATGCCGAAGAAGGCCAGCACCACCGAGCCTGCGAACATCGAGATCACCATCACGACGAACGCCGCAATGCTGGCCACGATTGTGATGCGCCGCACCTGCGGCAGGCTGAGCCCTGCAACAAGCGCCAGGAAGGGCGCGATCGCCGGAATGTTATTGGCAACCGCGAAGATGCCTATGAAGTAGTGCTGAAACGTTGATTCCAGCATGATCTCACCCCTCGGAGTTGAAGTTATAGGGAATTTCTGAAGGCCAAATGGCCATCAGCGTCTCGTAAGGCGCAAAGTGTTTGGTCCGATCCTGCTTCAATTGAGTAGCAGGTAGGTCCCGTCGCCACCATCAATTGCATCGATGCTCGGCAGAGGGATCGACTTGATGGTCGTGAGGCCAGCCAACTTGCGCATGTCGAATTTGGTGAAGTTCATGGCATTGACGGTGCGGATGTAGAAGTGGTTCTGAACCAGATCGTTGAACGAACTGAAAAGCGTGATCTCCGTCGATGGGCTGTTAGGTGCCCCGACGCCCGAGCCGTCCGGAAGATCGAGTGTGATGTTCGAGACGCGGTCGAAGTTGTTCACCATGTGCGCGAGCGTCAGTACCGCCTCGCGGGGCGTCGCCGCCTTCTTGGCAAAGGCCGAGTAATAGGCGGCGCGCACGAAGCGAGCCGGGGAGGTGTGCCCAGAGGGAACGGACTCCATGGCAAGGCCAGGATCGAAGGCCGTCACCTTCAGCCGGTTGAACTGGGCGGTGTTCTTGTCAATGTTGTTCAGGTGAGCATAATTGCGCATGTTCGTCAGGTGCCACGGGAAAGGCGGGTTATTGGTCATGACGCCGACCGTGTTGTCGTAGACCTGGATCCTGTTCTCTGTCGGCTCGATCACAATGCCGGCACCGGTCTTATCAAACAGCGCCCAGTGCACCGGTGACACGACATTTGCGAAGCGCGGCGTGGTCGGAACCCAGATGTCCACCTCTCCACTTTCGAGCGCAGCCTTTACCTCGGCAACGCTGCGGAAGTTGCCCAATGCCCAGGTGCCAAGATCGTTGGCGGAGAGCACCTTCGCGTCGGCCGACTTTACGACCGGCGAGGTCGTGTCCTTCAACAGCTGGCAGGTGAACGACAAACCCTGGTCATTGACACCCTCGAGCAGAGAGTCCTGCTTGGCACCAGTGACGAGGCCCTGAAGCACAACCGAGAGGATTGCATATTGGGTATTGAACGTCAGTCCGCTCCGGCCTTCCGGAGTGGAGGATTCGATCCGTGTTCCGGCTGGAAAATAGGACAAGGCCTCAGGATAGAAAGCGGGATCCTCGTGGGTCCGGACCTGATACCCGATGCCACTTGCATCGACATAACTGAATACGGTGCACATCTGATTCCTCCTTCGCTCTTAAGTTGCCGCAGGCTGGTTTCGAAATATTGAAATCTGCTCCAAGAGAAAATAGCTATGCACTGTGCATTTAAAAAGGGAAAAAATGCCGTGAACCGCATCCCCACTCCAAACTTCGACAAACTTCCACCGGAACTTGCAAAGCAGATTACCGACGGAAACCTCAACCTGTTCAAGATCTGGGCTTGGTCGGTGAGCTCGATCAAGGATGTGATCAGCCTCGGAGCTGATCACTATGCGGGGCTTGAACTGACGCCCCACATGCGGGAACTCGTGATCCTGCTGACGGCACACGTCAATAAGTGTGACTATGAATGGGTGCAGCATGTCACCCCCGCCAAGACCTTCGGCGTCACCGACGGCCAGATCGCCGCCATCCAGAAGCTCTCATTCACGGAGGCCGATTTCAGCCCGCAGCAACTGGCGGCGATGCGGTTTACCATGGCGGTCCTGAGTGACCCGCAGGTCACGGACGAGGTGTTCCAGATGGCCCAGGCCAATTTCTCGAATCGGGAACTGGTCGAAATCGTCGAACTGATCGGCTACTACTGGATGGCCGGGCGGATCGCGACTGTCTTCAGGCTCGATCTCGATGTGCCGCGGTCCACCGAGGTTAATGACAGCGCACAGCGCTACTTCAAGGAGAACCATTAGATCATGTGCACGGCTCTTATGGTAACGGATACCCAGGGAATGGGCTACAGCGGCAAGACCATGGAGTATTCGGGTCCGCTGCCGATGGAAATGACCTATGTGCCGGCGGGCACGAGGATCGTTTCGATCGCGCCCGATGGATCAGATGGCGCAACCTTCACCACCCGACACGCCATCCTCGGCGGAGCGATGCCCGCCTCCTATCTTCCCGGCGCGCATCAATGCGCGATCATCGAGGCTGCGAATGACAGGGGCCTGTCCGTCAGCACCAACCAGTTGAACAACAGCAGGACACCTGACGACATCGGGACGGACAAGACGAGGCTGCTCGCATCGTCCGATCTTGGGGCCTGGCTTCTCGGCAGCTTTGCTACCGTCAAGGAAGCCAAGGCAGCGCTGCTCGGGGGCGCGATGAAGGTGTGGCTGCCCAAGATCGCTTTCTCTGGCAATGTACCGATGCCCGAACACTACATCCTCTTCGACAAGGCCGGCGACGGCATCGTCATCGAGTTCCTTGGCGGTTCGATGCAGGTGCATGACAACCCTGTCGGCGTTGCCACCAACGGACCGGGTTTTGCCTGGCACCTCGAGAACCTTAACAACTATGCCTTCCTTAGCAACCAGGACCGTAATGATGGTCAGTTTGGCAAGCTGAAGGTCAGGGCGGAGGACTGCGGCAACGCCCTGAGCGGCCTTCCATCGACGCAGATTTCCTCAGGCCGCTTCGTGAAGGCCGCCTACTATACGACCTATGTCAGACAGGCCAAGACGCCGGATCAGGCCGTCGTGACACTCGCACATATCCTCAACAACTTCGACAGGCCCTATAACCTAGCAGAAGATCCGCCCGGGGCGGGTGGTGATGGTCCTGCAATGTCGGAAACGTCGACCGAGGTGACAACCTTCACGTGGATGAACGACAAGGCGCGAAACCGCTATTATCTTCGCACCATTGATCAGATGAATTTCGCCACCTTCGAGATCGACAAGCTGGCGAGCATCACGAAGATAGTCGCGGTGCCATTCGAACATATCTCCGACTCCACCCTCGACGGCACGGCACTGTTGCTGAAGACAGCAGGACACTGAAATCGGCCCTGGGGGGGGGTGGCTCAGGCCATTCCCCCGCACCCTTCCGCCGCTCGCCTCCTCAAGTGTTCTCCGTCCCGTCGCGGGCGTGGTTCAGTATTGAAGTGGCAGATACCCACGCTGCATGTGTTGGTTTGAGTCCCCCCGCGATGCCATTGGATGGTCAGCCTCCAACTAAACGTGATGTGTTGCTCATTGACACATTTACTCTACCACCCAGCGCTGGTTCTTTGACTGCGCTCGAGGACTACTCCACGGACTGATGCTTCCGGCCAGACCACCATTTGGCCGCTTGTCACTTTAAGCGGCGCGGATCACTCACCTCCAAAAGCCGATGCATTACTCGGCCCAGCGCTGGACTGGCGTGGTGGTTCCACCGGTGGAATAGATCTGGTAGTAGAAGTAAGTCTATCAGGAGTTGCTGACCATACGCAGGCCGAGGCAGGTTTCGGAGAACCCCGCCGATCGCACCTGATCTTACACGAAACCACATAGAAGAGCCTAGGCGCCATGAGAAGCGCCCACGTCAAGTTCAGCTTCGTCGCCGCAATCATGGCGGTACTCTGCACGGTACTTGGATCACCAAGCCGGGCAGATGACGTCAAGCCTGAAGTGAAATATGCGCAGGTCGGTGACGTGAAGCTGGCCTACTACATCCGAGGCGAGGGAAAGCCTCTGGTGATGATCAACGGTTTTGTCTCAACAATGAGCCTGTGGGATCCATCGCTCATCGAGGAACTGTCCAGGAATCGACAGCTCATTCTCTTCGATAACCGTGGCGTAAGCTTGTCTACGGATACAGCCGAGAACAATACGACGATCCCTCAGATGGCCGATGACGCGGCGGGCCTCATAAAGTCTCTGGGGCTCGAGAAGCCTGATGTCCTTGGCTGGCCAATGGGAGCCCGGATTACTCAGCAACTGCTGATCCGTCATCCCGATCTGATTAACAAGGCCGTATTGGCAGCACCCAACCCGGGCGGAAGTCATAACGGGCCAGCCGACAAGGACGTTGAAGACAAACTCAACAACCCAGACTTGCCGGATGAGCAGAAGCTTTCATTGCTCGTTCCGCCCGGCCCGGACGGCTTGAAAGCGGCAAAGGAGATCTACGCGCGGATCCTTGGTGCGGCGAAGGCTGGAACTGCTCCCGATGACTTCAATGTCTCCAAGGAAACAACTCTGCGTCAGGACAGAGCAAGAACCACGCTTTGGTATGCGGACGAGGACAACGACAACAACCTCAAGAACATCAAGAACCCTGTTCTGGTCGCTGATGGCAAGTATGACGTGATCGACAAGCCTGAAAACTCTCTGATCATTGCCAATCAGATTCCGTTCTCATGGCTGGCTTTCTTTGAGGGAGGTCATGCCTTCCTGTTTCAGGACTACAAGAGGTTTGCCCAGACCGTGGATGCATTCCTGCAGTAGCCTTGCCGAAAACTCTGCCTTGGTGGAGGCCGCACGACTCGTCGTGTGCGGCCTTTTTCCCATGAGCAGCCGAATTGATCTCCTCGCCTGAAGCACTCAAGTTTCTGAAGCCAGACCCTTTGATTCGCTGCCGGCCGCATCGTTCCAATGCGCTGGCCGCCGCAAGCCCAGGATGTGCGTTCAAAACCTTACTTGACGAAAGGAACGGTTTTCCGCAAACCGTTGCTGATGAAATGGATACTTTCTAGACACATTCCGGAGGCTGTGGCTGCGGCAGTATCCATTTTCGGCGTTTACCTGTTTGCGTATTTTCTCGTCTGGGCAATCGTTTCGCCCATACAGCACTCCATTCTGCCCGGCCTCACGCCGCTGGCAAGCCTGTTGTTCCTGCCGCATGGCGTAAGGGTGCTTGCCACAGCGCTGCTGGGGCGGCACGCCCTGCCAGGCCTCGTTGGTGCGGAGATGGCGGGCAACTATGTGTTCTGGGGCCTCTCGGACCCGGTGACGCTGTTTCTGGTGTCAGCCGTCAGCGGCAGCGCGACGTGGGTTGCCTTTGAGGGCCTGCGCCAACTCGGCATCAATGCCTTCTATCCGAGTGTCGACGCGAGGCCGCCACCGTTCAACGCCTTGCTGCTGGCGGCAATTGCCGCAGCGTTCATCAATGCCTTCGCCATCACGGCCATCCTCGAGGGCTCCGGCGTGGAGCAGCCAGTCACCCTAATGCTGGCGGCAATCGTCACCGGAGACGTGACCGGCTTCCTGATGAGCGTAATCATTGCCAAGTCGGCCTTGTCCGTGTTCACCCGCAAACCGGATTAACGGCTTGCAGAAGATATATTTTGATGACAATGTTATGTTGGCTGAAGTTGCCGCTGGTTTGTCATGAAGCCCTATGCCGATCTTCTCATCCGCATTCAGAATCTGCTGAGTAACCTCGGCGGAAGTTCGGCGCTCGACCCGCTTTCGCGCAGCATTCTCCTGCATGTGGCCAGCAAGGAGGCGAGGGGAGAACCCCTGCAGCTCTCTGACATCCGCTTCGACGCGCAGTTCGGCAGCCAGGCTACGGCGCTGAAGCGCCTTCAGAAGCTCATCAGCCAAGGCTGGTTATCCACCTCGCCTGACCCCCAGGACAGGCGCGCGCAGCTTCTCGGCATTACGCCGAAAGCAGCCCGGCACATCTCCCTGACCTCGGAACAGATCCTGAAAACCGTTGCCGAGAGAGACCGCCGCGGCTGAAGCGGGGGCCATCAGGCCGATACAATTACGGTGCTTTTTTCGACTTACAGTATACATCGACTAAGCAAGTGGGTTTAATTACCTTTGATTGCAAGGCGCAGAGCTGATTTGCGCGCCACGGCAGCAACAAGTGAGAGGACTCCCATTAGCAGATGGAATATTTGAAGTTGCGGGCCATTATGGCCATGACGGAAGCGGAGAGCGGGTTCAACGAACTCGGTTTCGCATCACGCGAGATGCTGGTGGAAATCGGCATGGCCGCCGAAATTCACGGAAAGCCTACCCAGGTGACGGACCTCACGCGCAGCGAGCGTCATGGAACACTGCCAACCGTGGTCAAGCGGATCTCGGAACTGGTGGAGGGCGGATGGGTTGTGAAGACGGAAAGCCCGGAAGACGGGCGGGCGAAAATGCTTTCGCTCAGCACCAAATCGCAGGGCATTTTCCGCAGGATGTCGAAGACGGTGCGCAAACACTGCATGCCAGAGTGAGCAGCAGGGCGGGAAGCGCCGCCCTGCCCCCGCCACTCAATCGCCGAACAGTTCATAATCGTCGGGTTCTGCGGCCGCCTCCGCCTGGGGCGACACGCCCTTTGCAAGGCGGTGCGCGAGGCTTGCGAGTTTCAACTGCGCGGTCGCTGCTTGCGCATCCACCGCCCACTGCGGCGAGGCGAGCGAGGCTGTGACGTCAGCAAAGACCGAAAGCGCGGCAAGCGTCTGGTTCATGATGTCGAGCAGCTGCAGGTTCTGCATGCTCCTCGCATCAAGCACCTCGGCATGGCGCTCGATCATGTCGTCCACCGAGGTTTCCATGTTCGCCGCCATGAGCTGCAGCGATTCAAGCTCGCGCGCCATCTGGCGCAAAAGAACGGGCAGGCCCACATCATGCGGGGACGCAAGCCCTTGCCCCTCGGCCTGGCGTTGAGATGGCTGCATGTCAGAACAGTTCCAGTTCGCCGCCGCTGTCAGCCTGGCCGATCGCTGCAAAGCGTGGCTTTTCCTCAGCGGCGAGCACCATTTTCTGGCGCACACGGCCGGTGGTCGGCCAGAACTGGATGCGCCGCCCGGTTTCACCGCCAAGGCTGCCGCCGACGATCGGAATACCTTCCCGCTTGAGGAAATCCTGGGCGAACTTCGCATTCGCAGTGCCATAGTCACCTAGTCCCGCCATGGTGCGTGCGCCGCCAAACAGTTTCGCTTCGAGGCGGTTACGCGATGCGCCGCACTTGAGCAGGCCGTTGATCAGCAGTTCCATCAGGTGCACGCCGCGCCTTGCGACCTGGGGCGAGTTCACATCCTCGCCCGGAAGCAGGAAGTGGTTCATGCCGCCGACGCCGGCTGCGGGATCATTGATGCAGGCGGCAACGCAGGACCCGAGCAATGTGGTGATCGAGACATCGGGTGCATTGGTGACATGGTATTCGCCCTGCACGATGTTGATACGCTGGTTCTCCATGAGTGCCTCCTTACACCAGCTTGCCGACGACAGCTTCAACCGCGGCCTTGAGGGTGGCCGAGGTGAAGGGCTTGGCAAGGAAATTGTTGAGACCGAACTTCTTGCCTTCCTCGATCATGGCGCGGTCGCCCTTGCCGGTGACGAGGATGAAGCAGCACTGGCGTGTCGGCCCGAATTCGCGCAGTGCCTTGAGCAGTTGCAGACCGTTGAGCTTCGGCATGTTCATGTCGGAGAACACGATATGGCACGGGTTGGCCATCATGGTGTTCAGCGCTTGCTCACCATCGCCGGCAAGCACGATGTTCTTGATGCCGATTTCATTGAGGCTGTCGACGAGGAGCATGCGGCTGACGGACGTGTCATCGACGACCATCACCTTGAGATGCTGCATGAAAGGCATAAGTTTCTCCGCTATGTCCTGCTTGCTGTGAGCGCGAGGATGGTTTCACCGATGCGCCCGAGTGGATACTGTGCTTCAACCGCGCCGAGTTCGGCAGCGACCTTCGGCATGCCGTAGACAACGGACGTTGCCTCATCCTGGCCGATGGTGCGCCCGCCTTCGCGGCGGATTTCGAGAAGGCCCTGCGCGCCGTCGCGGCCCATGCCGGTGAGCAGCACGCCCACCGCGCGCGGACCGAGGGTGCGCGCCATCGACATGAACAACCGGTCGATCGACGGGCAATGGCCATTGACGGACGCCCCGTGCTTCAGGCTGCAGGTCAGCACCATGCGGCCCGAGACCTCGAGGTGGGCGTCTCCGCCCGGCGCGATGTAGATGGTGCCCGGCGCAAGCTGTGCGCCCGATGTGGCTTCCACCACGCGGGGCGCGCACATCTTGTCCAACCGCATGGCGAGGTTCTTGGTGAAAACCGGCGGCATGTGCTGGGTCACCAGCGTGGGCGGGCAATTGGCGGGAAAGCTGGCCAGGATGGAAATCAGCGCCTCGACACCGCCGGTGGAGGAGCCGATGCCCACCACATGGCCCGCCGGCTGATATGGGCCCGAGAACGGCGCCTTGGGCTCAGTCTCGGGCGATGTCTTCCGGCGCCGCACCTTGGAGGCAATCTTCACCTTGGCGGGCAGCTCGTCAAAACTGTCCGGGTGTTCGGCCGTGGGCTTCACCACACAGTCGACAGCGCCGAGCGCCAGCGCAGCGACGGCTGTATCTGTACCCTGCGCGGTCATCGAGGATACCATGACCACCGGCATGGGCCTAAGCCGCATGACACGCTCGAGGAAGGACAGGCCATCCATTTCCGGCATCTCGACATCAAGCGTCATCACATCGGGGTCGAGCTGCTTGATCAACTCGCGCGCCTCAAGCGCCGACTTCGCGGCACCAACAACTTCGATGCCGGGATCGAGTTCTAGGACGCGCGCCACCAGCTGACGCATGGTGGAGGAATCATCGACCACAAGCACCTTGATCCTGCTCATCAGGACTGTCCTCCAACCTTGCGGTAAACCGTTGTGCCATCGATCTTGAACTGCCTCTCGGCCGGCCCCACCAGGCGTTCGGAATGGCCGAGGTAGAGACAGCCGCCAGGGCGGATCAGGGCGGCCATGCGGGTCAGCATCTTCTTCTGCGTCGCCTCATCGAAGTAGATGATGACGTTCCGGCAGAAGATGGCGTCGAAGGGTCCGCTCATCGGCCATCCGCCCATGAGGTTGAGCTGCCGGTAGGTGACAAGCGCCCGCAACCCGTCATCGAGCTTGACCGCACCGCCGCCCACCGGTTCCAGCCAGCTCATGCGCAGATCCGGCGGCACGCTGCTCACCTCGTCAGAAGGGTAGATGGCCCGGCGCGCCGTTTCGAGCACATGCGGATTGATATCGGTGGCGAGTACGCGCACATTGTAGGAGCGCGCGTCGGGAATCTGCGACAGGATGCTCAAGGCAATCGAGAAGGGCTCCTGACCGCTCGAGCAACCCGCCGACCAGATGCGGAAGCGCTTTCCGGACCTGATGTCTTTCTGGGCGGGACCGAGAAGCTTCAGTTTCAGGTGTTCGAAGTGGTGCGGCTCGCGGAAGAAGCGCGTCACATTGGTGGTAAGCGCCGCGATCATCTGGCCGCGCTCATCCACTCCGTTCTCGGAACCGATCAGCGCGCAATAGTCGCGGAAGCTTTCAAGGCCGAGCGCACGCACCCGCTTGGCGAGGCGCGAGTAGACCAGATTGGCCTTGGATGATGGCAGGTGAATGCCGGCATCCTCGTAGAGCGCCGTCGCAATGAACTCGAAATCACCTGTATCGAAGCCAAACTCGCCTGCCGCGAGAGGCTGTGACCTTGCGGGTGTCACAGGTGTCGCGGCATGTCGCGTCATGCTGCTTCGAGCTCGGTGGCCGGAAGTACATTGTCGAGCGAGATGACGGAGATCATCCGTCCATCCATGGCGATGACGCCGCGCACGAAGGTGCGCGCCAGGTTGGACGCGACATCGGGCGTCGGCTGTATGGTCGTGTCATCAATCGAGAGAATGTCGGACACCGAATCGACGAGCAGGCCCGCCGCCTTCTCGCCCACCTGCGCCACGATGATGACATGGCGGGCGGTGGGTTCCGTTCCCGGCAGGCCAAGCCTCACGCCGAGATCGACGATCGGCAGCACCACGCCGCGCAGATTGATGACGCCGCGGATATAGGAAGGCGCGCGCGGGATGACGGTAGCTGGCGTCCAGCCGCGGATTTCGCGCACCGACATGATGTTGATGCAGAATTCAAGCCCGCCGGCGCGGAAGGCGACGAATTCGGCTTCGCGGGCAAGGTCGTGGAGGGACTTCTCGATCATGGTTCAGCTCGCTTTTGCAAATGGGATTTCGGCCGGGGTCCAGTCATGGTGGCGCAAGCCCACCAGCGCATCGACATCGAGGATCATCGCCACACGGCCATCGCCCAGAATGGTGGCGGCAGCGATGCCGTCGACACGCGTGTAGTTGGTTTCAAGGCTCTTGATGACGACCTGGCGCTGATCCTGAATGTTGTCGACAAGCAGCGCGCTGCGCGTTCCATTCGCCGTCTCGATCAGGATGGCAACACCCTGGCGCACGTCGGAGGATGGTGGCCTGACGCCCAGTTCAGCACCCACGTCGATCAGCGGCACCAGCGCATCCCGCACCCGGAGCACGAAGGAGTATTCACCGACATGATGAATGCGTGACTGCTCGTGCTTGATCGTCTCGACGATCGCGGTCAGCGGGATGACATAGGTCTGCTCGTCGACTGTCACGACGATGCCATCGAGTACGGCGAGGGTAAGCGGCAGGCTGAGGGTGAAAGTCGAGCCTTGCCCCGGCGAAGAGGCGATGGTGATGCGCCCGCCCAGCGCCTGAATGGAGCGCTTCACCACATCCATGCCGACGCCGCGGCCGGAGATGTTGGAAATGGCCTGCGCCGTCGAGAAGCCCGGCAGAAACAGGAGATTGTCGATCTCGCTGTCGCTCAATTGCGCATCGGGCTGAACCAGCCCGCTGGCGATGGCCTTTTGCAGAACACGCGGCCGGTTGATGCCGGCGCCATCATCACTGACCTCGATGATGACTCGGCCCGAGCGGTGCGCGGCCGCGAGCCGCACCGTGCCTTCCGGCGACTTGCCGGAGGCGATGCGCTGTTCAGGGCTTTCTAGCCCGTGGTCCACCGCATTGCGGATCATGTGCGTCAAGGGATCGGCCAGAAGCTCCACCACGGTCTTGTCCACTTCGGTGGCCTCGCCCTCGGTTCGCAGGCGCACATCCTTGCCGGTAGCGTCCGCCGCCTCGCGCACGATGCGTGACATACGCTGAAACAGCGGCCGCACCGGCTGGGCGCGGATTGCCATGACGCTTTCCTGGATTTCACGCGTCAGGCGCTCCAGTTCTTCCAGACTGCTGATCACTTCGCGGTCACGCGCATGGTCGGAATGCAGAACGCGCTGGGTGAGCATGGCCTGGTTTATGACCAGTTCGCCCACCAGATTGATGAGCCGGTCCACCCGGTCCAAATCGACGCGGATCGTCGGCTGCACGGCGGTACGGTTGTTGGCCCTGGGGGAGGAGGCTTCGCCCGCATCGGCACCGGCCTGGACCGCGGCCGCCAGCACCGACTGCGCTGCGGCGATGGCCGGGGCCTCATCGCTCACCTTCTTCAGGATCGTGGCGATGTCGAGTTCGCCCTTTGGTGTCCTGGCGGGGGCAGCCTCCGGCTTTGAAGCAAGCGAGATCGCGAGATCGCAGTCGCCATCCACGAAGTCGAAGACCTCCTTGACGGCGGCCAGATCGCTGGCAGTCTCGAGGCTGATGTCCCAGGAGAGATAGCTGTCCTCGAGTTCGAGCGTGTCGAGGAAGGGCAGGTTCTTGAAGTCGCAGTGGCAGCTGGCCGATCCCAGCCGGCCCAGTTCGCGGAGCAGCGCCAGCGGATCGTTGGCCTTGGCGTAAAGCTCCCGGAGCGGCCTGAAGCGGATGGTGAAGTTGTTGGGGGACGGGGCCTGCTGGTCGGCTGCTTCGTCAAAGGCCGTGATGATCGGATGGAAGTCGAGGCCGTCCATGTCGTCGTCCTCCGCCACGGCCCCGCCACCCATGAGGGCGTTGAACTCCTCCTCGATCGCCACATAGGGTGCCGTGTCGCCGACCGCGCCATCGCGGCTTGCGGCCACCAGATCGGCGAGCGCGTCGGCGGCGCGCAGGAACAGTTTCATCGCCTCGGCATCGGGCGCCAGCGCACCGGAGCGCACCCGGTCGAGCGATGTCTCGAAGACATGCGCGAAGCTCACCAGGGCGTCGAGCTTGAATGCCCCCGCGCCGCCCTTGATCGAGTGCACCGCACGGAAAACCGCATTCACGGTTTCGGAATCGGTGTCGCCCTCCTGCATGCTGAGCAGGCCGTTCTCAAGGGCCGCGAGTTGCTCCTCGCATTCCTGGAAAAACGTGAGCCTGATTTCCGCCATCGCATCCATGAACGGCACTCCTCAGGCGGCGACGCGGCGGATGGCGGCGATGAGCTTCGCGGGATCGAAGGGCTTGACGATCCAGCCGGTGGCGCCGGCCCGCCGGGCCCGCATCTTCTTGTCCTCGTCGCTTTCGGTGGTGAGCACGAGGATGGGCAGGGCGCGGTACTTCGCATCCTGCCGTACGGCTTCGATGAAGCCGAAGCCGTCCATGCGCGGCATGTTGATGTCGGTGATGACGACCTGCGGCGTCTCCTCGCGGAGAACATCAAGGCCGTGCAGGCCGTCTTCGGCCTGCACAACGCGGAAGCCGGCATCGACAAGCGCCATGCGCAACATGTCACGCATGGTCCGGGAATCGTCTACGGTCAGGATCGTTACAGTCATGAGGAGAGTCCTTCACCCTGGAGAAAGTCCGGCGGAAAGCCGAGGAGGTTGGCCGCGTCGAGCAACGCTGCGGATGCAGAGGCGACGTGGAAGTCATGTCCGTCAGATTTCCACGTCATCCAGGCAGAGAGCAGCGCCTGAAGCGCGATGGTCGAGGCGCGGGAAACCTCCCCCGCTTCGATGACGACGGCGGTGTTGCGCGCCTTCCTGAGGTCACGCAGCAGTTCATCCATGGCGGCCAGGTCAAGCGTCGGCTTGAGCCGCAGGACGGTGATGCCGAGGGATTCGTTCATGGCGAGTCGAATTCCGCGGCTGGTGTTACGCAAACAGGAATCATTGCCTCAGGCTCCATCCGTTGGTCGTGGAACGGACCCTAGAAACGAAAGTTTGTGCCAGGCTGGATGGGGGGAAGGAGCCTGCGGCGGTCAGCGCTGGCTGGTCACTTCGATGAAGGCTGCAGCGGCGATACAGGCTGTGCCGGCGGCTTGCATGATGCCGAAAGGTTCGCCGGAAAACAGCGCCGCAGTGAGTGCGCCCATCAGCACTTCCGTCATCAGCAAGATGCCGACGCGGCCCGAGTCGATACGCTGGGCTGCCCACAGCACGAGGAAATTCGGTGGCACGAAAAAGATCAGCGCCATCGCCAGCGCCCAGGGAAGCGCCGCGGCTGGATCGGCGGCCGATGCCGAGTCCGAGCCCAGGCCCAGCGCCACAAATACGATGACGAGGGATGCGGCAAGGCCGCCAGTACTGAAGGCGAAAAAGGGCAGCGCAACGCCCCGCCCCGGCTTGTGGAAGCTCCGCATGGTGCCCGCCGCCCAGATCATGCCGCTGACCAGGGCCAGCCAGTCGCCTGTATTGCGCGGCAGCGGCATGCCCTGGTCAAAGCCAAGGATGAAGGCCATGCCGCAGAAGCCGAGCACGATCGCCACCGCCCGAGCAACCGTAAGCCGTTCCCCGAACAGGACGAGGCCGGCCAGCGTGCTCCACACCGGTGTGAGATAGAAGAGCAGGATGGCATTGATGACTTCGGTGAGGACGAGGCTGACCGTATAGAGCGAAAAGGCCAGCCCCAGCAGCGTGCCGGTGACCAGTTGGCTGGCGAAGCCTTGCCATGCCCCCCGGCGCAGTAGAAAGGGCAAGGCTGTGAGTGCGGCGGTGAGAAAGCAGACGGCGCTCACCCAGCCACCGCCCAGCCCCAGGTCGGAAATCCAGCGCAGCGGTGCCCAGAAGAAACCCCACATGGCACCACTGGCCGCTACGGCCAGCGACGCCCATGTCCGTATCTTCGTATCTGATGCCGCCGCGGCGCGCATGCTTCCAGCCCCCCAGCCTGCACACTGCGGCTTCACAGAGCTCAGTATACGTTGCCCGTGACCGCGCGGAAGAGGAAAGCGGGATGCAGGTCAGTCCGGCAGCGTTCGGCCTCAGCCAGCCTGGCGGCGGTTCTGGTTCATGCTGGCCTGAAGCGCGGCCAGATCGTCGCGGGTGAGCCGCAACCTGGCCAGCGGCATGACCAGCGTGTTTTCCCAGTGAACATGGCGGCGGTAGCGCTCGAAGAACCCACGCAACATGTAGCCGAGCATTTCGGGATTGGCCGGCCGGCCGCCCTGGCTCAATGTTTCCAGCGCCTCGGCAATCTCCGAGGCGAAGTCGTTGTCGGAGGAATGCTCCTGCGCCAGGCGCTCAAGGATCTCATCGAGGCCGTCCTCAGGCCGGGCGCGATGGCGCAGCAGCGGGAACAAGGCCGTCTCTTCATCATGATGATGAAGCGGCAGGTCGAATTGAAGACAGGCGGCCACCTGGGCACACAGACGACGGTCAACCTCGTCGGGCAGGCCATCGGCGATACGCTCCATCGCATCGCACATCTGCACCTGCGTTTCATGGGCGCTGGCGATGACATCAAGCGGATCCCGGGCAAAGGGACTCAGTCTCTCAATGGCGATGGTCTCAGACATGGACGGGAGCGTTTCCTGACATCAAAATTCAGTTTCGGCGCTGCATCCCACCTAATCCTTGATCCAGATCAATCAGCCGCCCAAGCCTTCGCCAGCGCCCTCTCCACCGCCTCCCGGACCGGCAAGGGCGCGATGGCACCACGGCCCAGTGTCGAGAGCGCCGCGGCGGAATTGGCAAAACGCACGGCCTGGGCCAGCGGCAATCCGCGCAGGCACTCGGCAATCAGGGCGCCGGTGAAGGCATCGCCCGCCCCTGTCGCGTCCATCGCCGCCACGCGCTGCCCCGGCACGTGGTCGAGCCCCTGTGACGTTGCCAGTACGGCACCCTCCGGCCCCAGCGTGATGATGACTGCCCCGGCCCCCAGCGCCAGGAAGCGGGCGGCAATCTGGCGGGGGTCCCCAAGGCCCATCAGGCCCTCGCAATCCTCCACGGAGGTCTTGAGGATGCTGACCTGCGCTGCGGCGCGCGCGATGAGCGGCCAAGCCTCGTCCGGCGTCCACAGGCGCGGCCTGAAGTTGGTATCGAAGGAAATCCGAACGCCTGCGGCCCCGGCGATGGCGATGGCCTCAAACACGGTGGACGCAGCACTGTCGCTGATGGCGAGGCTGATGCCAGAGGCATGGAGGAAGCGCGCCTCACGGATCTGAACGGGGTTGAGGCCGGATGGTGTCATGAGGCTCGCCGCCGAACCCTTGCGGCGATAGGTGAAGATATGGCCCTGCGGCCCGTGCGTCACAAAGTAAAGGCCGGTCGGGGCTTCGGCATCCTTGGCGACGCCCGAGGCATCAACCTGTTCGCGCTGCATCAGCGCCTGGAGTTCATCGCCGAAGAGGTCGGTGCCCAGCCGAGTGACATAGGCGGCGCTGACACCAAGCCGCGCCGCCGCAATCACCACGTTCAGTGTGTCGCCGCCAAAGCCCGGCAGGTAGCGCCCATCCGGCTCGCGGTTCAGTTCATAGAGCGCCTCGCCGATGGCGACGAGTTCGGCGTCGCCCACAGGGGTCAGGCCGCACCCTGCAGGGCGCCGGGCCCCGGAATGGCGCCGGACGGGCACTTTCCGGCAATGATCATGCCGAGCACGTCATCATGGCTGACATCCGAAGTGCGCGCGGTTCCAACCACGCGGCCATTCTTCATCACCGTAACGCGATCAGCGAGGTCGAACACATCATGGATGTCATGACTGATGAGGAAGATGCCAATGCCTTCCGCCTTGAGCTGCTTGATGAGTTCACCCACCTGAGCGGTTTCCTGCGGCCCAAGTGCGGCCGTCGGCTCGTCCATGATGAGGATGCGGGCGTTGAAGTGGATGGCGCGCGCGATGGCGACCGATTGGCGCTGGCCACCGGACAGGGCCGTCACCGGCTCCTTGAAACGGCGGAAGTTTGGATTGAGGCGGCCCATGACCTTCCGGCATTCGGCTTCCATCGCCACGTCGTCCAGCGTGCCGAAGCGGGTGCGCAGTTCACGGCCGAGATACAGATTGGCCGCGGCATCGACGTTGTCGGCAAGGGCAAGCGTCTGGTAGATCGTCTCGATGCCGAGTGCCTTTGCGTCACGCGGGTTGTTGATCTCCACCTTGCCTCCATTGATGAAGATTTCACCGTGGTCGCGCTTGTAGGCGCCCGAGAGGATCTTGATCAGGGTGGACTTGCCGGCGCCATTATGGCCAAGGAGGCCAACCACTTCGCCCGGATAGAGATCAACGGTGGCGTGATCGACCGCCTTGATGCCGCCGAAGGCGATCGAGATATCGCGCATCTCGATCAGCGGCGGGCCCTTGGCTTCGCTGTGGGTGGCGTGATGGTGCGCTGACGTGCTGCTCATGTTCGCCTCTCCTTACTTCACGCGCCGCCGGTAGACCTGGTCGATGAACACCGCAAAGACCAGAACGCAGCCCACGACGATATCCTTTGTAGCGGATTCGAAATTCAGAAGCGTCATGCCCGACTGGAGCGACTGCATCACCAGCGCACCCAGCATCGCACCGTAGATGGTGCCGAGGCCACCCGCCAGAGACGTGCCGCCAATGACGGCGGCGGCAATGACATAAAGCTCGTCAAACTGGCCCAGCGCATTGGTGGCTGAGTCGAGACGCGCTGACGAGATGGACGCCGAAAGTGCCGCCAGCATACCCATCAGCGTGAACACCATCACCGTGATCTTGCGGGTGTTGATGCCGGCCAGTTCTGCCGCTTCCGGGTTGCCGCCGATGGCGTAGACATAGCGGCCGAAGCGGGTGCGGTTGGCGAGGAATGTCATGGCAAGCCCGGCACCAAGCGCGATCAGGACGGGGATCGAATAACCAAAGGCGATGTTCATCCCTTCCGGCGGCACGGTTGTGCCCGTCGCCTGCGCCCAGCGGTCCACCACGCCCTTGGGCCAGTAATAGGAATTGACGACCCAGGTAACGAGGAGAACCACGACGCAGCCCGCGATGGCAAGCACATATTCCGCCCACACGGGACGGAGCGCGAAGTTGAAGCGCTTGCGCTGCTTGCGGCCATGCAGAATGAGGCCAACGATCACCGCGCAAATCACGAAGCCGAGGATCCAGCTGGCCGTGGCGCCGATGGAGCCCGGCGTGATGCCGGAGATGCCGCCGCCGATCAGCTTGAAGTTCTTGTCCATGGGCGCAACGGTTTCACCGCGGATCACCGACCAGGCGGCGCCCCGCCATACGATGAGACCACCCAGCGTGACGATGAAGGATGGAATGCCGAGATAGGCGATGAGGCTGCCATGCAGCGCGCCGATGGCCGCGCCGATACCAAGGCCAAGAATCAGCGTGATGATCCAGATGGCCGGATGGCCGACACCGAGCGCGGGCCCCAGCCAGTAGACCTGCATGGTACCGATGCAGACAGCGGTGAAGCCGAGGATTGAGCCGACCGAAAGATCAATGTGGCGCATGACGATGATGAGCACCATGCCCGTGGTCATCACCGCGATGGAGGAGGTCTGGACGAGGAGAATCCACAGGTTGCGCGGCGTGAGGAAGCTTCCGCCGAAAATGCCTTCACCGCCACGGATGAAACTGCTGGCGATGTCGAAGCCCACCCAGATGAAGAGGAGAGCCGCAACCATGCCCAGCATGCGCGAGTCGATTTCGGTGGCGCGCAGGAACCGCGTTACCGGGCCTTCCTGAGCCATCGCCGGAGTCTGTGTGTGGTCTACCGCAGCCATTGGGGCGCCTCCCTCAACTTGAATGCAGGGTGATCGCGCAGCGCTTCTGTAGGCGCTGTCTCTTATGAAAACCGCGCCACCCTTCAGGAGAGTGGCGCGGCCAATGTTGTGTCAGGACATGCCGTGCTTCAACGGCAGATCAGTTGCAGGCCGCAACCGAGCCAGCGGCCACACCGGCGCAGGCTTCTTCCTTGGTCACCCAGCCAGCGCCGATCACGTCACCGAGGTTGTCCTTGGTGATCGGGTTCGGCGGGATGAGGACGGCATTCACCTCAACGCCCTTGGCGCCGCCGCTGAACTTGGCCACACCCGGAATGTCGGTTGCGCCCTTGCCATCGGCGATCATGTTGGCGAATTCGGCGGCGGACTTGCCGAGAACGCGCGAGTCCTTCCAGACCGACACGAGCTGGGTGCCGAGCGCCACGCGGTTCAGAGCGGCCTTGTCGCCGTCCTGGCCGGTGACCGGAACGGAACCGGCGAGGCCCTGGGCTTCGAGGGCAGCCACGACGCCGCCGGCCATGCCGTCATTCTGCGAGATCACGGCGTCAACCTTGTTGTTCACCGAGGTCAGGCACTGCTCCATGTTCTTCTGGGCAGCGTCCGGCTTCCAGCCGTCCGTGAAGGTTTCGCAGACGTTCTTGATCTTGCCGGCATCCATGTTGGGCTTCAGGACTTCCATGATGCCCTGGAACAGGAAGGTGGCGTTCGGGTCGCCCTTGTCGCCCTTGATGAAGGCGAAATCGCCTTCCTGCTTGCCCTTCTCGAGCATGGTCTTGGCCATCAGACGGCCAACGCCCACGTTGTCGAAGGTGACATAGAGCGCATCCGGATGCTCGACGAGCACGTCATAGGAGATCATCTTCACGCCGGCGTCAGCCGCGGCCTGGAAGGCCGGGAGGATGGCGTCGGAGTCAAAGGCGACGACGAGAATGACGTTGCAGCCCTGCGTGATCAGGCCTTCGATATCGGCCTGCTGCTTGGCGGCGGAGCCCTGCGCGTCAGCCGAGAAATACTTGTTGCCGGCCGCTTCGACGACTTCCTTGATCGCCGCTTCGTCGGTCTTCCAGCGCTCTTCCTGGAACGTCTTCCAGGATACGCAGATGTTCTTGCCGGCCGCTTCGGCCGACATCGCGGACGCGCCGAGGATCAGCGCGCCGGCAGCCAAGGTCAGAAACTTGCGATACATTATTCGGGTCCTCCTCCAAGCCGCTTGGCCCCCGTGAGACGCCTCCCTGAAGCAGCTTATCGCCACCACACGGGGATCTGGGCCATGGACGATCTGTTGTTTTATTTCGGCGTCTAAAAAAATGTTGCGACAAAGCGGCGCGCGAGTCAATATGCAAAATAAGCAAAACAAAATAGTGCAGCGCAAAAAGCTTGCTGCAATTGCGAAGGGAGGGTCATGCGGGAGAAGGCCGACAGCGATCTCGTGCGGCGGCAGAACCGGCTTCTTCTGATCGAAGCCTTGCGCCAGCACGGACCCCTGGCCCGGATCGAAATGGGCCGCCACACCGGCCTGTCCCCCGCGTCCATCACCTCCATCTCCTCGCAGCTGATCGCAGACGGCATCCTGGGGGAGGCGGTCGGCCATCATGCCCATGAAGGCCCGCAGCGGCGCGGGCGGCCCCTCACCCAGATCGACATCAACCCCGGCGCCGCACATGTCGTGGCGGTGAAGATCTCGATCGACGGCATGGAACTGGCGCTGGCTGACGGGCGCGGCGCGATCCTCGCCCGGCGCACCTCGCGCACCGCAACCTATGATGCCGACCCGCAGGCCTTCGGCCAGCTGGTCGCCGCCGAGATCGGCGCACTGCTCGCCCGTGCCCACGTTGCGCCGCGCCGCGTGGCACGCGCCGCCATCGCGGTGCAGGGCGTCGCCGATTCACAGAGCGGCACCGTGGTGTGGAGCCCCGCCTTCCGGACCCGCAATATTTCGGTCGCAGCAGCGGTTGAGCAGCGGCTCGGCATTGCCTGCACCGTGGCAAATGACGCCAACATGATCGCCGAGGGACTGGTCAGCACCGACCGGAGCCGCTACGGCGGCACGGCGGCGGTGGTGTTCATGGGCTACGGCGTCGGCATGGGGCTCATCATCAATGGCCAGGTCTATCATGGGCCGACCGGGGCTGCGGCCGAGTTCGGCCATATGAACCACCTGCCGCACGGCCCCTTGTGCCGCTGCGGGCGGCGCGGTTGCGTGGAAGCCTATGCCGCGGACTACAGCCTGCTGCGCTGGGCCGGCGGCGCGGCGGAAACACAGCCTCCCTCCTTTGCCGCAGTTCCCGAGGAAGACATGCTGGTCCTTGAGGCAGCAGCGCGGCGCGGCGAGGCCCATGCCAGCGGAGCCTATGCCAAGGCTGGTGAGGCGCTGGGCTTCGGCATGGCGCGGCTTATCGCTATTCTCTCACCCTCGCGCATTGTGTTGACAGGCCCCGGCACGCGCGCCATGGAACTCATCGCGCCGCATCTGCACCGCGCCCTCGAGGCGGGCGTGGTCGATGAGCTGCGGCGCAACGTCGAAATCGAAGTGGTGCCGATCCACACCGACATGATCATCAAGGGAACCATCGACCGGGCACTGCGCCAGGTGGACCGGGAAATCTTTGCGCTGGGACCCCT
Source organism: uncultured Aestuariivirga sp. (assembly GCA_964392525.1). Lineage (GTDB taxonomy): Bacteria > Pseudomonadota > Alphaproteobacteria > Rhizobiales > Aestuariivirgaceae > Aestuariivirga. The sequence continues at coordinate 4,115 of CAYMQH010000030.1, read as the reverse complement.
CATGAAACGCGGCCGCGACGTGGAGAACATCGCATGAGCATGAGTCGGAGACGGATGGTGACGTCGCTGGCAGCCATCGCACTTGGCTTGCTTGCCGCACCGGCGGGCGCGGCGCCGGACGAGGCCGCGGGCATCCTGCGGCAGTGGTACCGGCTGGTGCTTCGGCTGGTGCGCCACACCGCCACCTATTCGCCACCCGTGGCCAGCCGCTCCTTCGCCTATCTGGGAATCGCGGCCTATCAGGCGGTGGCGACACCGTCATCGAGCCTCGCCTCACTTGTGGGCCAGTTGAACGGCCTGTCATCACTTCCGGCCCGCCAGCCGGGCGAAGCCTATTCCGATGCCGTGATCATTCACTGCGTCATGGCGCAGTCGGTGAAGGCCTTCTTCGGTAACACCGGGCCCACCGGGCAGCGCGTCATGGCGGCAACGGAGAAGAAGCTGAAGGCCGCCGCCCTGAAGGATGTGGCAGAGGATGTGGCGGCGCGCAGCCTCGCCTTCGGTGAGGCGCTGAGTGCGGCAATCCTCGCGTGGTCGGAAAGCGATGGCGGTGCGGAGGTGGAGAACATGGGCTTTCCCATGGACTACGCCCTCAGCCCTGCCCCCGGCCGCTGGGCGCCGACCAGCGCCATCCGCCAGCAGCAGGCACCGCTTCTCCCGGACTGGGGGCGGAACCGCGCCTTCGCCATGCCGGACGGCATGGCCTGTGCGATTGCCCCACCGCCCGCCTACAGCGAGGAACCGGGCTCCGCCTTCTTCCGCGAAGGGCTCGAGGTTTACGAAACAGTGCGAAATCTGACGCCCGAACAGGAAATCATCGCCCGCTTCTGGTCGGATGATCCGATGCTGTCGCCCACACCGCCGGGCCACTGGGTATTCATCGCGCTCGACGTACTGGAGCAGGAAAAAGCCAACGCCGCGAAGAGCGCCGATGTGCTGATGCGGCTCGGCGTTGCGCTGGCCGATGCCTTTATCGGCTGCTGGCATGCCAAGTACGAATATGACCTGCTGCGGCCGGTGACTTACATCCGCAAGGTGATTGATCCCAAGTTCGAACCGCTGCTCATCACGCCGCCCTTCCCCGAGTATCCGAGCGGACACAGCGTGCAGTCAGGCGCTGCCGCCGCTGTGTTGACCGCCGCTTTCGGCGAAAATTTCGCCTTTACCGACAATACGCATGTGCGCGATGGCTTCGCGCCGCGCAGCTTTGCGAGCTTCGAGGCGGCAGCCGAGGAGGCCGGCATCTCGCGGCTCTATGGCGGTATCCATTTCCGTTCCGCCATTGACCTTGGGCTGGAACAGGGCCGCTGCATCGGGCAACATGCCGTGGCCCTTCGCACACGGACCGCAGCGTGACGAGCTCTTTCCGCGCGCTGGCAGGCGTCGTGCTGGCCATGGGAATGCCCGGCGCCGCAAGCGCGGGCACACCGGTTGTTCCTCAATATACGGATGACACGCAGTTGTCCGGTATCGACAGCACCTTCAGGGGTGAGTGGGAGTTCATGGTGGGCGGCGGAGCCGCCGTATTCGACTGCAACGGTGATGGCTTCGAGGACGTTCTGCTGGCGGGCGGCGAGAACGCCGCCAGTTTCTTCGTAAACCGCAGCGTGGCGGCTGGCCCGCTCCGCTTCGAGAAGCAGCAGAGCGGCCTCGAGTTCGAGAGCGTCACCGGCGCCTATCCCATCGACATCGACAGCGACGGCATCATGGATGTCGCCGTGCTGCGGGTGGGCGAGAACCTGGTGATGCGCGGCGAAGGCCAATGCCGCTTCACCCGCGCCAATGAAGCCTGGGGATTTGATGGCGGAGACGCATGGTCCGCCGCCTTTGCCGCAACATGGGAGATGGGATCCTCGTGGCCCAGCCTTGCCGTTGGCAACTACATCGACCGCAATGAGGAAATGGAACCGTGGGGCTCCTGCACGCCGAACTGGCTGCACCGCCCAAAGAATGCGGGCACGGGCTATGATGCGCCCTTGCCCCTCACGCCCAGCTATTGCCCGCTCTCCATGCTGTTCACCGACTGGAGCAATTCCGGCGTGGCGGATCTCCGCCTGGCGAATGACCGCGAATACTATGAGGGCGGCCAGGAGCAACTGTGGCGCATGGAGCCCGGCAAGCCGCCACGCCTCTACACCAAGGCGGAGGGCTGGCGGTATCTGCGGATCTGGGGCATGGGCCTTGCAGGCTATGACCTCGATGGAGACGGCTATCAGGAATATGCCATCACCAGCATGGCCGACAACAAACTGCAGACGCTCGCCGCGCCGCCGAAGGACGGCTCGGTGCCGAAGCCTTCCTACAAGGATGTCGGCTGGCCCAGGGGCGTTACCGCGCACCGGCCCTTCATGGGCGATGATCTCAAGCCTTCCACCGCCTGGCATACGGAATTCCAGGACGTGAACAATGATGGGCGCGTGGACCTGTTCATCGCCAAGGGCAATGTCTGGGAGATGCCGGACTTCGCGATGAAGGACCCGAACAATCTTCTCGTACAGGGTGCGGACGGCAAATTCATCGAAATGGCGGACAAGGCCGGAGTGGCCTCCGTTGAAACCTCGCGCGGTGGTGCGATGGCTGATTTCAACCTTGATGGGCTGATCGACCTCCTGGTGGTGAACCGCAACAGCCGCGCACAACTGTGGCGCAATACCACCGCCGATGCCGGAAACTGGATCCAACTGCGCCTCAACCAGACATCGCCCAACGTCAACGCGGTGGGGGCCATGGTGGAGGTGAAAACCCGTGAAGCGACGATGCGGCGCGAGGTGACCGTGGGTGGCGGCCACGTATCCGGGCAAGCGGGCTGGATCCACTTCGGGCTGGGCACGGCGGAGACAGCCGAGGTCCGCGTGCGCTGGCCGGGCGAAGGCTGGAGCGCTGCTTACACCGTCAAAGCCAATCACTTTGCGCTTCTCGGAAAATTGAACGTCACGGCGCAAGACTGGTCGCCGTCCCGCTAGCACCTGGCCTTCAATCCGCTTATGAGGCTTGAAGACGGAGTGATTTGACATGACTTTCAGCCTGACCCGCAGGGCCTTGGCGAGCCTCGCCGCACTTGCACCCTTCATCGGCGCTGCCCGCGCGGCAGAGGATTGGGCCGTGATCGAGGCGCAAGCGAAGGGGCAGACCGTCTATTTCAACGCCTGGGCCGGTTCGCCGCAGATCAACGCCTATATCGCCTGGGTAGGCGAGGTGTTGAAAGAGCGTCATGGAATCACGCTCGAACACGTGAAGCTGCAGGACACCGGCGAAGCCGTGCGCCGGGTGCGCGACGAAGTGACAGCGGGAAAGCCCGGCAGCGTGGATCTCATCTGGATCAATGGCGAGAACTTCCGCGTGATGAAGCAGGAGAAGCTGCTGTACGGGCCCTTCGCCACAAGCCTGCCCAACTTCTCGCTTGTCGATGTCTCGGGCAAGCCGACAACAATCATCGACTTCGCGGAACCAACTGACGGGTTCGAAGCTCCCTGGGGCATGGCGCAGCTGACCTTCTTCGGCGATGGCCAGAAGCTTGCCACGCCACCACTCTCCATGATGGACCTGTTGCAACTGGCGAAGACGCAGCCTGGCCGCATGACCTATCCGGCCCCGCCCGATTTTCACGGCACCACCTTCGTGAAGCAGGTGCTGGTTGAGACGATGGAGGACAAGGCGCTGCTGGTCAGGCCCATCGACAAGGCAGGATTCGCCGATGCCGCTAAGCCGATGTTTGAGTATCTCGATGCGCTGCATCCGTATCTCTGGCGGGAGGGCAAGCAGTTCCCGCCAAGCCAGGCCCAGCAGAAGCAGATGCTGGCCGATGGCGAATTGCTGATGGCATTGACCTTCAACCCCAATGAGCCTGCGAACCTCGTGGCCTCGGGCGAGCTTCCCGCCACCACCTTTGCCTGGCAGAACAGTGGTGGCACCATCGGCAACACGCATTTCCTGGCGATACCCGCCAATGCGCAGGCCAAGGCGGCGGCACAGGTCACTGCGAATTTCCTGATGTCTCCGGAGGCACAAGCCCGAAAGGCAGACCTTGCTGTCTGGGGTGATCCCACCGTGCTGGATGTGGCGAAACTTCCAGGCGCCGAACAGGCGCTGTTCACGGCAGGCGATGTGCCGGGCGG
>CAYMQH010000029.1:0-32540 GCA_964392525.1 uncultured Aestuariivirga sp. | reverse complement strand
GCGATCGGTGCGGTTTGCGTCGTGACCTCCATCATCGGCACCTATTTCGTGAAGCTCGGTGCCTCCAACAACATCATGGGGGCACTCTACAAGGGTGTGATCGCGACGGGTGTCCTCTCGCTCATCGCGCTCTATCCGGTGATCAGCTCTGTGTTCGTCGGCATGTCCGTCGATCTTGGCGGCTTCACCCCGATGCACCTGTTCTGGTGCGGCGTGGTGGGCCTCGTCATCACGGCGGCCATCATCTGGATCACCGAATACTACACCGGCACCGGCAAGCGCCCGGTGAACTCCATCGCCGAGGCCTCGATCACCGGCCACGGCACCAACGTCATCCAGGGCCTTGCCGTGTCGATGGAAGCGACGGCTCTTCCGGCCCTCGTGATTGTCGCGGGCATCATCGTGACCTATGTCCTGGGCGGGTTGTTCGGCACGGCCGTTGCCGTCACCACCATGCTCGCTCTCGCGGGCATGATCGTGGCGCTCGACGCCTTCGGCCCGGTGACGGACAACGCGGGCGGCATCGCCGAAATGGCGGGCCTTCCCAAGGAAGTGCGCCACAACACCGATGCGCTCGACGCCGTGGGCAACACCACCAAGGCCGTGACCAAGGGCTATGCCATCGGTTCGGCGGGCCTTGGCGCGCTGGTGCTGTTCGCAGCCTACACGCAGGACCTCGCCTACTTCACCACGCAGGCGAATGCCGAAGGCTCGACTGTCTACCAGTATTTCAAGGGTCTGGGCACGGTCGACTTCTCGCTGGCGAATCCCTACGTGGTCGTCGGCCTGCTGTTCGGCGGCCTGCTGCCCTATCTGTTCGGTGGCATGTCGATGACGGCGGTCGGCCGCGCCGCGCAGGCGGTGGTGGTGGAAGTGCGCCGCCAGTTCAAGGAAAAGCCCGGCATCATGGAAGGCAAGGACAAGCCTGACTACGGCCGCGCCGTGGACATGCTGACCAAGGCCGCGATCAAGGAAATGATCGTTCCTTCGATGCTGCCCGTGCTCTCGCCGATCGTCGTGTACTTCGTGATCCTCGCCATCGCCGGCAAGGCCCAGGCCTTCGCGGCTGTCGGCGCCATGCTGATGGGCGTGATCGTGACCGGTCTGTTCGTCGCCATCTCGATGACGGCGGGCGGCGGCGCCTGGGACAATGCGAAGAAGTCCTTCGAGGATGGCTTCGTGGACTCCAAGGGTGTCAAGCACTTCAAGGGCTCCGAAGCCCACAAGGCTTCGGTGACGGGCGACACCGTCGGCGATCCCTACAAGGACACGGCGGGTCCCGCCGTGAACCCGATGATCAAGATCACCAACATCGTGGCGCTGTTGCTGCTGGCTGTTCTGGCTCACGGCTGAGCCAACCACGATTGCACCCAAAGAACCCCGCGCGGAGCAATCCGCGCGGGGTTTCTTGTACGCTGGGGCTTGCATTGCTCGGACTGGCGCTGTCTCATGTCATGCGCGAGCGGAATGACGGCAGAGTTTGCGGTGTAAAGCGTTCCGATTCCCTCTAACCTCACTCTGCTCTAAGGAGGCTATCATGCTGATCGGAATCGACTGGGGCGGCACGAAGATTGAGGGCGTGGCAATGGAGCGCGATGGGCGCGAGTTGCTGCGCCTGCGGGAGGCAACACCGCGCCATGATTATCAGGGCTGCCTCAAGGCCATTCATGACATGGTGCATGCGCTGGAGGAGAAGACCGGGCGGCGCGGCAGTGTGGGCATCGGTATTCCGGGCTCGCTGGAGCCGAAGAGCCGGCTTGGCAAGGGGGCGAGTTCCACGTGGATTCTCGGCAAGCCCGTGGAGGCAGACCTCGAAGCCGCGATCGGCCGCGACATCCGGGTTGAGAACGATGCGGATTGCTTTGCCGCCTCCGAAGCCGTGGACGGTGCGGGAGCGGGCCATCAGGTGGTCTTTGCGGTGATCCTTGGTTCAGGGGTAGGGGCCGGCATCGCCGTCAATGGCCGCGCCCATCACGGGCCCAATAATTCGGGCGGCGAATGGGGGCATAATCCGCTGCCCTCTCCCGATACGACCGAACTTCCCGGCAAGCCCTGCTACTGCGGGCGTGTCGGCTGCATCGAGACATGGTGCTCCGGCCGCGCCTTCGAGGCGCAATATGCCGAGCACAAGGGTGTGGAACTGAAGGCGGCCGAGATCATGGAACTGAAGCGGCGGGGTGACCATCTCGCCAGTCTTCTGTGGCGTCGTTATGTGGACCGCGTGGCACGCGGCCTTGCGACCGTGGTCAATACGCTGGACCCCGACGTGCTGGTGATGGGCGGCGGCATGTCCAACGTGGACGAACTTTACGAGGACCTGCCGCCCGCACTGGCGGCACGCACATTCTCGACGGTGTTTCATACGCCGGTGCTGCGAAACAGGCATGGGGATGCAAGCGGCGTGCGCGGTGCCGCCTGGCTCTGGAAGGATTGAGATGAAGGACAAGTTCACGTTCGGCCTCGCGCTGGTGCAGGAGGCGGGGAGGATGGCGCTCAGCCATTTCAACGCCCGCGACACGCTCACCATCGAGAGCAAGGGACCGCAGGATCTCGCCAGCGAGGCTGACCTCAACACGGAGCTCCTGATCCGCGACCGGCTTGCCAAGGCCTATCCGCAGGATGCCTTCCTCGGGGAGGAAACTGTACCCACCCACTATACGGCGGGGCAGGGTATCTGGGTGGTTGACCCCATCGACGGGACGCAGCCTTTCATCCTCGGCATGACGAGCTGGTGCGTGTCGATTGCCTATATGCAGGACGGCATCCTGCAGTTCGGCATGGTTCATGCGCCAGCGCGCGATGAACTCTTCGCCGGTGGCTTCGGCATTCCGGCAACGCTCAACGGCAAGCCGATCCATGTCAGCCCGGCGCGCTCGGTGCGCGAGGGCATTACCTATGCGGGCTATTCGCCCAAGAGCGGGCCGCAGGAGTTCCTGCCAGGTTTCACACGCCTTCTGGAGAGGGGCGGCATGTTCTACCGCGATGGGTCGGGTGCGCTGGGCCTCTGCTATGTTGCGGCGGGCCGCCTCGTCGGTTTCTTCGAACCGCTCATCAGGTCATGGGATGCGCTTGGTGCCATCGCGGTGTGCGAAGGCGCGGGTGCCAAGGTCAGCGACTTCCTCGCCAATGACGGATTGTTCAGGGGCAACAGCCTGATCGTGGCACCACCGGCGATCTATGGCGAGATCGAAGAGATCGTGAAGGGATAGCGCGCTTTCCCTTCTTCACCTTGCACCGGCGCCGGTGTTCAAGCGGGATGCCACCATTTGCCATTGAGCACTACGCCGCGAGACGTGATGCGCTGGCGTCCTTCGAGGTGCTCACCCACCACGTCCACATAGTCGAACGTGCCGTCCTCGACGCAGAGCAATGTGGCGTCGCCCGCGCTGCCCGGTTTCAGGCTGCCGAGTTCCGGCCGCTTCAGCGCGAAGGCGGCATTCTCGGTCGAGGCCCTGATCACCTCGTTCAGGCTCATGCCGAGGCAAAGGAACTTGGACATGGTGGTGACCTGATCGAAGGCTGGGCCGTTGATGCACAGGGCATGAACATCCGAGGAGATGGTGTCGGGCGCAAAGCCGTTGGCCAGCATGGCGCGGGCCGTCTTGAAGGAGAAGGAGCCCATGCCATGGCCGATGTCGAACAATACGCCGCGTTTCCTCGCCGCGAGCACGGCGGGCTTCACCGTGCCCTGCGCCGTGACCGGCGCGTTGGGGAAGGGGCGGAAGGCGTGCGTCAGCACGTCACCCGTGCGGAGCCTTGCGATGACCTCTTCATAAGACGGCGGCGGTTCATCGATATGGGCCATCAAGGGAAGCCCGGTCTCTTCAGCGACTTGCAGCGCGATCTCGAGGGGAGCAACGCCCTGATCGCCAGACGCATGGCGGCCGACCCGCACCTTGATGCCGACAATGCAGTCGCGGTTGGCATCGGCCACATCGGCGGCCGCCACCGGGTCCATCAGGCGGATGTCTTCGCTTTCGCCCACCATGACCGTATTGGAAAAGCCATAGATGCCGGCGTGGCTCACATGCAGGTAGGCGAGGATGCGCACCGCAGAGGGTTCGATTACATGCTTGCGGAAGCCCATGAAGTTTCCGGGCCCCGCGGAACCGGTATCGACCGCAGTGGTAACGCCGGAGCTGCGGCAGAACGCCTCCGCGTCAATGCCGAGCGAGGTGCCGCCCCAATACACATGGGTGTGGAGGTCAATGATGCCGGGCGTGACGATGAGGCCCGAGACATCGCGCAGTTCAGCTCCGGTTTCATCGAGACGGGGCGCAATGGCGGCCACCTTGCCGCCCGCGAACCCCACATCCCTGACGCCGTCAAGCCCCTGCGAGGGATCGATGACGCGTCCACCTCTGAGAATCAGATCCATCGTAACAGCCTAACCGACTTACAGCTTGCGGCCCAGCATCGGCCCGGCGGTGGTGCCCTTGGAGGAGCGCAGCAGTGCGGAGATGATGGACGTATCTTCGCCCACCACGGGGCTCGTGTTGGTGCTGATGTCGATCACGCGCCCGTCAACCAGGCCGTATTGAGCGAAACTCTTCACCTGGCCCTGCTCGGTGAAGCGGATGGCGATCACCTCGCGGTCGGTTTCCTCCTTGATGAAGGCTTTGCTCCTGATCATGGAGGTGATGTAGTAAAAGCTGTCGCCCTTGTACTGTACGGAGGCCGTGGTGGACGGTGTGCCGAGGATGCCCTCCACCTCCATCTTCGTCATGCCGGTGGTGATCTGGTTGAAGGCGCCGGGCTTCGGCACATAGCCGCGATGGCTGATGGAGGGCGTGCAGCCTGCGACAATAACCGCAATGCCAGCGGCGGCGAGCCATGTGGAAGAAAAAACTCTGGTGGATTTCGGCATCGGCGGCAATCTTTTTTCCCAATCTCGGCGCAACCAGTTAAGAATCGATCAACCCTCATTTTCCGTTAACGGCACGATGATGATCCTGAAAAGACTCTTCCAGCGCTCTGCAAACCCTGAACGCCGCTGTTACGAAGCAATTGTGGCTGCCGCGCGGCGCCCCGTGTTCTACGCCGAGTGGGGCGTGGCGGACACGCTGGACGGGCGTTTCGACATGATCGCCCTGCATGCCTACCTGATCCTCGACCGGCTGAAGGGCGAGGAACCGCGGTTCCGGCAGGACCTTGTGGACGAGTTTTTCCGCGACATGGACCGTTCGCTCCGCGAAATGGGTGTTGGCGATATTTCCGTTGGCAAGAAGGTGCGCAAGATGGCCGAGGTATTCTATGGCCGCGTGGCCGCCTATGACAAGGCGATGGCTGAACCGGATGCGCTTCTGGCCCCGGCGCTGGCCCGCAATGTCTTCCCTGATGGCGGGGCAGGCACTGGTGCGGAGCTGCTGGCCGCCTATATGCTGGCCCAGCGCAGCCATCTGGCATCGCAGGAGCCGCGGGAGATCGCCGCAGGCACCGTCCGTTTCAGGGAGCCATGAGCCATGAAGCATCGCGTACCGCACATTGAATTCTCCCGGCCGCTACAGACGGACCGCGTGCCGAAGGCGGGTTCGACGGAAAAGCTCAAGGCCGAGCCCGAGGAACTGAAGGCGCTGGCGAAGCGCATGAAGGTTCCCGCCATTCATGCGCTCTCTGCCGAAATCCGGGCCACGCCGTGGCGGGGCGGCGGCATCAAGCTTGAAGGCCATATCACGGCGGATCTCGAACAGGTCTCGGTGATCAGCCTCGAACCGTTCCGCGAAACGGTTTCGGTGCCGCTCACACGCTATTTTCTGCCGTCCGCTGCGGTGGCCGAGAAAACCGATGAGGACGACGCGGATCCCATCGAGAATGGATTGATAGACCTCGGGGAGGTTGTGTCCGAGACGCTGGCGCTCGACCTCGACCCCTATCCCCGAAAGCCCGGCGAGGCTTTCAGCGAGCATATCGAGGATGACGGCGCTGCTGAACGGGCGCCATCCCCCTTCGCCATTCTGGCCCAGCGCAAGCCGTAGTGACCCGCGGCATGAATTTCGCCCTTTTTGAAATGACATTTCCCGGGCAATCTCCTATGGCTTCGCGGGGCAGGTTCCGCCTGTTGTGACGGACCTGCGCCGGCGTATCGGACCTTCAGCGGCAAGACATTGACAGCAAACAAACATTTGACCATCGCGCTTGATGCGATGGGAGGCGATATCGGGCCAGAGATGGTGATTCCGGGTGCGGCCATGTCGGTGGTCCGCCATCCGGATATCCGCTTTCTGCTGGTCGGCGACCGCAGCCGGATCGCGCCTCTGCTGGAGCGCCACCCGAAGCTGAAGGAACGGTCCGACATTCTGCACACCGATGTCTTTGTCTCCATGGATACGAAGCCCAGCCAGGCGCTTCGCCAGGGGCGCGGCAAGAGCAGCATGTGGATGGCGATCGACGCCGTGCGCACCGGCGCCGCTGATGCCGCTGTTTCAGCGGGCAACACCGGCGCCCTCATGGCCATGGCGCGCTTCGTGCTGAAGGGCCTGCCCGGCATTTCGCGCCCCGCCATTGCCGCGCTGTGGCCGACTCTGCGCAGCGAAAGCGTGGTGCTGGACGTTGGCGCCACAATCGGTGCCGACGCTCGCCAGCTCGTCGAATTCGCCGTGATGGGCGAGGCCATGGCGCGCGCCCTTCTTGGCCTTGAAAAGCCAACGGTCGGACTTCTCAATGTCGGCGTCGAGGAGATCAAGGGCGCCGAGCAGGTCAAGGAAGCCGGGCGCATCCTTCGCGATTCCAAGCTCCCCATCGAATACAAGGGATTCGTCGAAGGCGACGACATCGGCAAGGGCACCGTCGATGTGGTCGTGACGGAAGGCTTCGCCGGCAACATCGCGCTGAAGGCCGCAGAAGGCACGGCCAAGCAATTGTCAACTTATCTGAAAGCGTGCCTGTCGCGCACGCTGCTGAGCAAGATCGGGGCCGCGCTCGCCTCCGGTGCCTTCAAGGCCCTGAAGGAGCGCATGGACCCGCGCAAGCACAATGGCGGCGTATTCCTGGGGCTGAATGGCGTGGTGGTGAAGAGCCATGGCGGCACCGACGCTCTGGGCTTTGCCACCGCCATCGACGTGACCATCGAAATCGTCCGCAACGATCTTGTCAGCAAGATCAAGGCCGACGTGGAAATCATGACCGCGCTGCTGGATCAGCTTGCCGCGGCCAAGGAAAAGCAATCGGAAACCAGCCTATGACGGATGTGACCAACGGCGTCATCCGCTCCGTGATCGCCGGATGCGGGTCGGCCCTGCCGCAGCGCGTGATGACCAACGCCGATCTCAGCAAGATCGTCGACACAAGCGACGAGTGGATCGTCGAACGCTCCGGCATCAGGTCCCGCCACATCGCCGGCGATGGCGAGACGACGCGTTCGCTCGGCGCGGAGGCGGCGCGCCGCGCGCTGGCCCATGCCGGCACCGCGGCTGGAGAGGTTGATCTCATCATCGTGGCCACCGCCACGCCCGACAATACGTTCCCCGCCACCGCCACCTTGATCCAGGCCGACCTCGGCATCACCCAGGGCGCTGCCTTCGACGTGCAGGCGGTCTGCTCCGGTTTCGTTTATGGCCTTTCAGTTGCCGACGCGATGATCAAGGCGGGGCAGGCGCAGTGCGTGCTCGTCATCGGTTCGGAGACATTCTCGCGCATCCTCGACTGGAGCGACCGCACCACCTGCGTTCTGTTTGGCGATGGTGCAGGCGCCATGGTGCTGAAGGCGGCGCGCGTGGCCGACAGCAATGCAAGCCCCGGCATCCTGATGAGCCGCATCCGGTCCGATGGCCGCTACAACGACAAGCTCTATGTCGATGGCGGGCCTTCCACCACGAGGACCGTCGGTCACCTTCGCATGGAAGGCCGCGAAGTGTTCAAGCATGCCGTCGTCAACATCGCCTCTGTCATGGATGAGGCGATGGTGGCGGCAGGCGTCACGCCCGCCGATGTGGACTGGTTCGTGCCGCATCAGGCCAACCGCCGCATCCTGGAGGGAACCGCGCGCAAGCTCGGCATTCCCGAGGAGCGCATCGTGATGACGCTCGAACGCCACGGCAACACCTCCGCCGCCTCGATCCCGCTCGCCTTCGACGCCGCCGTGCGGGATGGGCGGATCACCAAGGGCGATCTCGTACTGTTCGAGGCGATGGGGGGCGGTTTCACCTGGGGCGCGGTTCTGGCCCGCTACTGAGGCTTTTGCCGTAACCCTTTGAGTTCCTGATTTCTTTCCTGTTGACCATTGGGCATTCGCGCCGTAGTTTTCGGCTGAATTGCAGGGGGCTCAGTATGGCTGGCAAGACGCTTACCCGCGCCGATCTCAGTGAGGCAGTCCACCGGCAGATCGGCTTGTCTCGCAGTGAATCGGCCGATCTCGTGAAGAGCATGCTCGACATGATGTCGGAACATCTGGTGAAGGGAGAGACGGTGAAGCTCTCATCCTTCGGCACCTTCATGGTCCGCAGCAAGAACGGCCGCGTGGGCCGCAACCCCAAGACAGGCGAGGAAGTGCCCATCACGCCCCGGCGTGTTCTGGTGTTCCGGCCGAGCCAGGTGATGAAGAACGTGATCAACGGCATGGACCGGGGCGCCGAGGAAGACTGACCGCTTCCGCGCCCGGCCGCGCCCGGAGGAGGGGCGCTGCATGGTGGATAAATCGCCCGACGCCTTCCGCACCATCAGCGAAGCTGCCGAGGAACTCGATGTGCCGCAGCATGTGCTGCGGTTCTGGGAAACCCGCTTCGTGCAGGTAAAGCCGATGAAGCGGGGTGGCGGCCGGCGCTATTACCGCCCGGCCGATATCGAGTTGCTGAAGGGCATCAGAACGCTGCTCTACAAGGATGGCTACACGATCCGCGGGGTGCAGAAGATCCTGAACGAGGATGGTGCCGCCTATGTCGCTGGCGTTGGCTGCGGCGACATCGAACCGCGCAAGCGTGAGGATGGGATGGCGACCGCGCCGCCGCCGGGCACCGCGAAGGCGGCGCCGCGTGTGGCGAAATCGGGCGCTGGCAGCGTCACCGATTCCGCGCCGGACGCCGAGGCCCAGCAGGCCGAAGCCGTGGCCCATGCCGAGGCAGAAACTCAAACCCAGGTCCAACCCTCGCTTCCGCCGGGCGATCCGGCTGCGGCGGGAGCGGGCATGAACCGCTTGCCCGAAACGCAGGCCGACATGCTGCGTGCGGCCCTGCGTGAACTGAACGAGGCACGCCGCATCCTCGATCCAACCCTGCCGCCCTGATCCGCGCCGCGAATAACTCTTTCGCTGCCCCAAGAACAATGCTAGAGGCTGCCCCCGTGTCGGAGCGTAGCGCAGCCCGGTAGCGCACTATTCTGGGGGGATAGGGGTCGCTGGTTCGAATCCAGTCGCTCCGACCATTCAAAACAAGGACTTGGGAGAAATCCCCGGTCCTTTTTTGTTGGCCGCGCGGTGGCTTCAGAGGGGCCGTTCGTAATAGAGCCAGTAGGGTTGCAGTTGCGGCGGTGGTTCGGCGCCGGCATAGGGCGCGCGGCGGGTGAAGCCTGCGGCTTCATAAATCCGCTGGGCCGACACCATGAAGACCGCCGTGTCGAGGCGCAGCGTCTGGTATCCGAGGCTCCGGGCGATGCCGGCCAACTCTCCTACCATCCGCCGGCCGAGGCCGAGGTTGCGGCTCTCGGGGCTGGTGTAGATGCGGACGATTTCCGCCGCCCCATCCGGCAGGCATCGCAGGCCACCCATGGCGAGAGGCTGCCCCTGCGGCTCTCGCAGGAAAAAGATGCCGCCCTCGTCGGGCTTCAGACGGCCGCCGACCTCCACCGTGTGGAGGACATAGCCATCAAGGCTGGCATTGACGATATCGGGGATGGAAAAGCCGTAGCGCCGTATGATCTCGCCATTCATCCAGTCGAAATAGGCGCGGCTCAGCTTGATGAAGTTGTCCTTGTCCTCGGCTTGCGCAAGGTCGGCACGCATGAAGGCGAAGCTTTGCGGGGCGGTCATCTGGCATCCATGTCCCGGATCAGTGAGAGGCGGATTTGTCTCGAAGGGGGCGGGTGCTCAGAAGCCCGTTTCGAGCAGGCCGGTCAACAGCTGCATCATGCGCGGCAATGAGCCCGCGAAAAGTGGAACGGTCGCCATGAGGGCAAGCGCCATGGCGGCCGCGATGATGGCATAGCCCATCCGGTATGCTCCGCTCTCGCTTGCTGGAAGGCGTGATGCGCCTTTCATGACATCCTCTCAGTCGCAGTCGTGATCTGTTGGATCAGGGGTTAGCAGAGCATTCCTGTCCACCGGGAAAACGGCGTGGCTGAAATTGCGCGGGTTGGTGAAAGGATTGATTCACCGCGTGAGCTGATTGGTTACGCGAGTGCGAGCAAGGATTGCAAAAATACGCCGAAAATGATTCTCATTACTTACCATTGCGGGAGGTTTCCGCCACGATCATCCGAATTCGCATGATTTCCGGCGGGCCGTCCGATAAAAATTCTTTCGGATGATATTGGAAAAGGAAAATCCGATGAGAGGAGGCGTTGATCCTCGCCTGGTGGAATTTCTCAAGGGCGCGATCGGCCTTGCCGATACGCTGGGCCTCATCGGCATCACGGGGCCGGTGCGCCTCAGCCTCCAGCGCGAGGACGGGCTGCGCCTGCTGGAACTGGTGGCAGGTGCCGGCGATGAGGCGGCGGAAGATGTCTCGCAGCGCAGCCGCAGTGGCCAGCCCGGCTGGAACAGCCTGAAGGTCGCAGGCCTGCTGTTCGAATGGCCCGCCATTCACCTCCGGATGCGTGACACCGCCAATGACAATACCGACAATCTGCATGGCGTCGAATGGTTCGAGGACACCATCCCGGCCATGGGGTAAGGCGGCCTATTCGCCGCCAGGCGGGCGGTTCAGCCGCCCTCAGGCGGGGTCTGGCCGGGACATCCAGCGGATGATCATCATGACCACGGGAAGCCACAGGGCGCCGGCAATGATGTAAAATGGCAATTCGACCGCCAGGCCTTTGCCCACCGCCCATTCGCCACCCACCGCCATCATCACAAGAGCGTAGATGATGATGAACACGATCACGGCGGCGGTGCCAATGGCTTTGCGGGTGCGTTGCTTCATGGTGCTGACTTAGGGTGACAGGCCAGGTTACGCAAGCTCAGGGCACTGCGGCGCTTCATCACTTGAAAGGGCAGGGCTACCCCAAGTATTCCGCTTCCCATGGCAAGCGATATCATGAACCATCGGCAGATGACCGCCCTTCCTTACGTCAGGACGTGGCTGTTTGCCGTTGCCGCCCTGATCTTCCTGATGGTGATCGTGGGCGGCGCCACCAGGCTGACGGACAGCGGCCTGTCGATCACCGAATGGCAGCCGCTCCTGGGCGCCATTCCCCCTTTTACCGAAGCCCAATGGCTGGAGGCTTTCGAGAAATACCGGCAGATCCCCGAGTATCAACTCATCAACAAGGGCATGTCTCTCGAAGCCTTCAAGTTCATCTATTGGTGGGAGTGGGGCCACCGCTTCCTTGGCCGCATCATCGGCCTCGCCTTCTTCCTGCCCTTCGCCTATTTCGCCGTGACCGGCGCCCTGACGGGCAAGACGGCGCTGCGCTGCGCCGTGCTCTTCGTGCTGGGTGGCCTGCAGGGTGCACTCGGCTGGTATATGGTGGCCTCCGGCCTTGTCGACCGGGTGGATGTCAGTCAGTACCGGCTTGCGGCGCACCTCACGCTGGCGGCCTTCATCTTTGTGGCAATCCTCTGGGTGGCCCTCGGCCTCGGCAACAGCCGCCATGCGCCCCGGCATGGGCGGGAGTGGGCGGCCCTGCTGCTGACGGGCCTCATCCTGCTGCAGGTGGCCGCTGGCGGCTTCGTGGCGGGGCTCGATGCCGGTTTTGGCTTCAACACATGGCCCTTGATGGAGGGGGCCATGATCCCCGATGGCCTGCTGGCGGCGCACCCGTGGTGGCGGAATCTGTTCGAGAATGCGCTGACCGTGCAGTTCAACCACCGCATGATCGCCTATCTGATCGTCGTGCTGGTTGCATGGCATGCGCTGGTGCTGCGCAGTGGCCCGAGCCTCTTGCTGCTCGCCACCGTTCTGCTGCAGGTGGTGATCGGCATCTGGACGCTGCTGTGGGCCGTGCCGCTGTGGCTGGGCCTCGTGCATCAGGGTGGCGCGCTCGTGGTGTTGGCCGCCGCGCTGTGGAACCTGCACCTCATGCTCTCCAGCAGGACCGCACCATGACGATGGCCGGGGAACCCCCCGGCCATGCCGCTTCGTAACGGGTCGCTGGCTTACGAAATCGCCTGATCGAGATCAGCGATGATGTCCTCGACATCTTCGAGGCCGATCGACAGGCGCACCACATCCGGCGTTGCGCCGGCGAGTTTCATCTGCTCGGCGCTGAGCTGGCTGTGGGTGGTGGAGGCCGGGTGGATGATGAGCGAACGCGTGTCGCCGATGTTTGCGAGATGCGAGAACAGCTTCACCGAGGACACCGCCTTCACGCCCGCGTCATAGCCGCCCTTGAGGCCGAAGGTGAACACGGCACCTGCACCCTTCGGGCAGTATTTCTGCTGCAGCGCATGATACTTGTCATCCGCGAGGCCCGCATAATTCACCCAGGCCACGTTCGGATGCTTCTTGAGCCACTGCGCCACCTTCAGGGCGTTGTCGCAGTGGCGCTGCATGCGCAGTCCCAGTGTCTCCATGCCGGTGAGAATCAGGAAGGCGTTGAGCGGTGCTATGGCCGGCCCCAGGTCGCGAAGGCCCAGTACGCGCGCCGCGATGGCAAAGGCGATATTGCCGAAGGTCTCATGCAGCCGGAGGCCGTGGTAGGAGGCGTTGGGCTCCGAGAGCAGCGGATAGCGGCCGGACTTCGACCAGTCGAAGTTGCCGCCGTCGACGATCACGCCGCCCATCGAGTTGCCATGCCCGCCCATGAACTTGGTGAGCGAGTGCAGCACGATGTTGGCGCCATGCTCGATGGGCTTGCAGAGATAGGGCGTGGCCAGGGTGTTGTCGACGATGAGCGGCACGCCCGCCTGCCGGGCGATTTTCGCCACAGCCGCGATGTCGGTGATGCGGCCGCCCGGATTGGCGATCGATTCAACGAAGATCGCCTTGGTCTTGGGCGAGAGCGCCTTCTCGATCGAGGACATGTCGTCGGCATCCGCCCACACGACATGCCAGCCGAAGGACTTGAAGGAGTGATTGAACTGGTTGATCGAGCCACCATAGAGCTGGCGCACCGCCACGAACTCATCGCCCGGCTGCATGATGGTGTGGAAGGCGAGAAGCTGGGCCGAGTGGCCGGAGGCGACAGCAAGCGCCGCCGTGCCGCCTTCGAGCGCCGTGACCTTGCCCTCCAGCGCGCCCTGCGTGGGGTTCATGATGCGGGTGTAGATGTTACCGAAGGCGCGCAGCGCGAACAGGTCCGCCGCATGTTGCACGTCGTTGAAAACGTAAGCCGTGGTCTGGTAGATCGGCGTGATGCGTGCGCCCGTGGCGGGGTCCGGTGCGGTGCCCGCGTGCAGGGCCAGCGTGTCGAAGCCGGGTTTCCTCTCCGTCATTGTCGTCTCCCATTGGAAATGCGGAATTCGACCTTATCGCGCCCCGCCCCAAAGGACAATCGAGGGATTTCAGTGGGGAAGCATGCGCTTCATGACGCCATCACGGTCGAGCAGCTGGTGCTTGAGGGCCGCCAGCGTGTGCAGGATGATGAGCATCATCGCCAGCTTGCTGCCGATCTCGTGGATGTCCCCGAAGCTGTCGCCGGTCAACGGTGCTGCGGGAATGGGCAGAAGGCCGAACAGCTTGACGCCGGCAAGGCCGGGTGCTTCCGACAGGAAATTCCCGAAGGCGAGCCAGCCTGTGAGCGGGATGCCGATCATCAGCATGTAGAACAACCCATGCAGGGCCTTTGAGGCGGCAATCTCGTAGCGCTTCATGGTGGCGGGGTAGGGCGGCGCGGGATGGCTCATCCGCCAGACGATACGTAACAGCGTGAGCAGCAGGATGCTGACACCGACGCTGACATGGACCGTCGGCGGTAAGGTGGTACCTGCCAGATCTCCGGCCCGGGCTGCCTCTTCTCCCGATTCCATCATGTTTTCCCCGAGGACGATCATGAAGATCATGAGCACGGCGGTCAGCCAGTGAATGGCCATGGCCACCGCGTCATACCGCGTCCGTTGCATGTGTCCCATCTTGTCTGAACTCGCTGCTGTTTCAATGGCAGCAAGTTTCACGCCGGAGTGCTTGCTCCGCATTGCGGCAGATCAATAGCCCTTGCGGGGACCGAGGCCGAGGCTCTGCATCTTGCCGCTCTCATGCAGGGATTGGCGGCGTGAGGAGATGATGCCGGAATCGCCGCCGACCCAGCCCCACTCGCCGGAGAGCTTGCCATATTCCATCTTGGGGCAACGGTTCATGACGACATTCAGGCCTGCGGCCTCGGCTTTGGCGGCGGCCTCGTCATTGCGCACCGACAACTGCATCCAGATCACCTTGGGCCGCGGTTCCAGCGACAGGGCCTCATCCGTGATGGGACCCGCGGCTTCCGAATTGCGGAAGATATCCACCATGTCGACTGCCTGCGGAATGTCCTTGAGCGTGGCATAAACCGTCTGGCCCAGCAATTGCTGACCTGCGAGGCCCGGGTTAACCGGGATCACCGTATAGCCCTTGTCGAGCATGTATTTCATGACGAAGTAGGAAGGCCGCACCTCGTTGCCGGAGGCACCCACCAGCGCCACCGTCCGCACCGATTGCAGGATGCCGCGGATGTAGTCGGCTGCATAGCTGTCGTGGTTCATGGCTCGTCCGTCCATTGCGGCGGGCGCTTGCCGATGAAGGCCGCAATGCCTTCCTCCGCATCACGCATCAACAGGTTTTCCGTCATGACGCGCGAGGCATAGGCATAGGCCTCAGCGAGCGGCAGGTCGAGTTGACGGTAGAAAGCCTGCTTTCCGGTCTTCACTGTCACCATGGATTTGGATGCAATCTTCAGGGCAAGTTCCATCACCGTGGCGCTGAGGGCTTCCGCCGCCACCACGCGGTTGATGAGGCCCATGCGCGTGGCATCCGCAGCGGAGAAGAGGTCGCCCGTCAGCAGCATCTCCATCGCGTGTTTGGGGCTCACATTGCGTGAGAGTGCCACCATCGGCGTCGAGCAGAACAGGCCGATGTTGACGCCCGGCGTACAGAAGCGCGCGGTTTCGGCGGCGATCGCAAGATCGCAGGAGGCGACCAGTTGGCAGCCCGCCGCACTGGCCAGTCCCGTCACCTCGGCAATCACCGGCTTGGGGTTCTGAACCACGCCCAGCATCAGTTCGGCGCAGGACTGGAACAGCTTTGCGAAATAGGCAGCGCCCCTGTCGGCGTCGGCGCGATGCGCGCCAATTTCCTTGAGGTTGTGGCCGGAGGAAAAGGCAGGGCCCTCGGCCGCCAGCACGATGACGCGCACTGCGCGGTCTTCGGCCGCGGCGCGCAAGGCGGCCGAGAGTTCCGCCATCATGGCTTCAGACAGGCTGTTGCGGGTTGCAGCGTCGTTCAGCGTGAGGCGCAGTACTCCGCCCGAGAGGGCCGTGAGGACAAGGCTGGTCATTCTTCTTCGGTGTCGAGTTGCTTCAGTCTCGGTCCGTATACGGGATCGTTCAGCAGGTCCTCAACAGCCTTCCGGTTGGTGGCGGAGGGAATGAGCGCCTTGAGAGCCTTGACCATCTTGTCCTTCATGTCCTGCGCCAGTTCGCTGTCGCCTTCGACCTCCGCGATCTGCTGCTCGAGTTCGGCGCTCTGGTCATCGATCACGCTGCCATAGGTCAGCGTGAGGGTCGAGATCGCGAGGTTCCAGTCACTGACATTGGCAAAACCGGCGGCCTTGACGTCGGCTTCGAGGTTCTTGCCATCTTCCGTGCGGTCTACGAAGTCCTGCAGGTCCTCGAACTGGTCGAGATCGGTATTGGCGTATTTCTCGCGCACCGCGAGATAGGAATCGAGGGCACGCTTGGCGATGTCGGGGGTGAGTTCGATTGTCTCGATGGTCGGGATCTCGCCCAGGCTCAGTTCGTCGGCAATGTCCGGTTCGACGCCCTCGTCGCTGGCCGCGCCGTCATCATTGCCGAGCCCGGGGGCGGGTTCCACATCTGGTGTCTGCGTGTCGGCCGGGGGCACCTGAAGCGGTACTGCCGCCTGCGCAAGCACCGGATTGTGGGACACGGCGGTGGCCATGGCAAAGCCCGGCGCACCCGCCAGCGCTGCCAAGGCCATCAACGATACGGCGATGCGGACTGTCATTTTCTGTTCCCTGTTGCAAAGGACTGTATGCCAAGGCATGGCGGCGGGAAAGCGTGATTTGCAGGCAAGACGAACATGGTGAGGTATCATGTTACCACGCTCAGAAAAATCGCCAAACGCCGGGGTTTTTCTTGACAGCCCGTGTGCCGGCGAATATTGAGCGCCTCATTGAGCGGGGTTGCAGGCCTTGTGCATTGCGGCCCCTTATCTTTGACCCCGTAACACCAGAGACAATCAGATGACAACCTATTCGGCGAAAGCCAAGGACATCGTGAAGAACTGGGTGCTGATCGACGCGGAAGGCCTGGTTGTCGGCCGCGTGGCCGCCATCATCGCGAACCGCCTGCGCGGCAAGCACAAGGCTACCTTCACCCCCCATATGGATTGCGGCGACCATGTCGTCGTCATCAATGCCGAGAAGATCCACTTCACCGGCAAGAAGCGCGAGCAGAAGAGCTACTTCCACCATACCGGCTTCCCGGGTGGCATCAAGGAGCGCAATGCCGGCAAGATCCTCGACAGCAAGCACCCCGAGCGCGTTCTCGAACTCGCCGTGAAGCGCATGCTGCCCGGCGGCCCGCTCAAGCGCCAGCAGATGACCCACCTTCGCATCTATGGCGGCGCTGCGCACCCGCATGAGGCACAGAACCCGGCGAAGCTCGACATCAAGGCAATGAACCCCAAGAATGCGGTAAGAGGCTGATCATGGCTGAACGCAAATCCCTCGCAGACCTCGGCCAGGCCATGGGCGTGGCCACCGCCACGGGCGGCGCTGCCGCTGCCGCTGCTGCTCCCGTCAAGCCCAAGCTCGATGCCCAGGGCCGTGCCTACGCCACCGGCCGCCGCAAGGACGCCACCTCGCGCGTCTGGGTGAAGCGTGGCAAGGGCAAGATCACCGTCAACGGCAAGCCGATCGAGACTTATTTTGCGCGTTCGGTGCTGCGCATGCTGGTGCAGCAGCCGCTGGTGACTGCTAACCGCGCCACCGAGCTGGACGTGGATTGCACGGTCTCCGGCGGCGGTCTGTCCGGCCAGGCCGGCGCCGTGCGCCACGGCCTCGCCCGCGCGCTCACCTATTTCGAGCCAGAACTGCGCTCGGCCCTCAAGAAGGCCGGCTTCCTCACGCGCGACCCCCGCATGGTCGAGCGCAAGAAGTACGGCCACCCCAAGGCCCGCCGCAGCTTCCAGTTCTCGAAGCGTTAAGTCACGCACAGGCTTCGGTCTGTGTTTTTCAGGGGGCTGCAGAAATGCAGCCCCTTTGTTATTGAGAGGCTGTTGATCAACGACAGGAGGCCTAGATGCAGGACAAGGCGCAGGCAGGGGCGGCGGGTAGCGCGGCGAAGAAGAACCTTAAGGCGCGCGCGCTCGAGGAGATGAAGGAGTATGTCTTCATCACGGTCTATCTCTGGCTGCTGTTTGCGCTCTTTGCTGACTACAAGCGCATCCTGCTGCAGGAGAATGGCATCAATTTGTGGAATCAGACCTATGCCATCGTGAATGCGCTGATCCTTGCCAAGGTGGTGTTGCTGGGGGAGGTTCTCGACCTCGGGAAGAGCCTTCGCAAGCAGGCGCTGATCTGGCTGGTGCTTGGCAAGGCGTTGCTGTTCAGCATCCTGCTGATGGCTTTTCATATCGCCGAGGAATCGGTCCGCGCCCTGGTTCAGCATCGCCCGGTGCCCGACAGCCTGCAGGATTTCGGCGGCGGCACCTGGACGGGGCTTGTGGTTTACACCGCACTTCTGTTCGTGACGCTCGTTCCGCTCTTCGCCTTCAAGGAAGTGCAGCGGGCGCTGGGCCACGACATGCTGTGGAAACTCATGTTTACCCGCAATGGCGGCGCCCCCCGGCGGGATGCGTGAGGTGGTGAGACGCGGGCTCGCCCGTGTCATGCCGCGCCCCGGCGGTCTGGAAACGAAAAGCCAGATCATGGCTTGCTTATCTTTTCGGGGAAATCTCCGATGCCGGGCGTCACGGATCTGACAGTCGATCCGCTAGGCAAGCCGGTGAGCGTCAAGGTCCACAGCGGGGTGGGCCCTGGCAATGAAATGGACAACATCCTCACCGTCTCATGGAACGAGACGGCGCTTATCATCATTGCCGGGCAGCAGACCCGTCAGATGCTGTCGATGGAGCCTTTCCTCACCATCATCGACGCCACCCAATTGCCAAAGCGGTGGGTGAAGTGGGGCTGTCAGCGCGCCCGTGTTTCGAACACTCGCGGCGCTTCATGCGATCCGGGTCAAGCCCCGGCTGTGATGAGAGCGGGAATGGCCGCGGTGCTAGGACAGTACATCCACCGAGATCGGGCGGGAATCCGCGCCGAGGTGATAGACCACCGGCACGCCGGTATCGAGTTCGCGCTTCAGGATCTGCTCCGGTGTCAGGCCTTCGATCGCCATGATCAGTGAACGGATCGAATTGCCATGCGCGGCAACCAGCACATGCTTGCCGGAGAGCACATCCGGCTGGATGTGCTTCATGTAATAGGGCAGCGCGCGGGCCAGCGTGTCTTTCAGGCTTTCGCCGCCGGGTGGGGGCACATCATAGGAGCGGCGCCAGATATGAACCTGCTCGTCGCCCCATTTCGCGCGTGCATCATCCTTGTTGAGGCCGGTCAGATCGCCATAATCGCGTTCGTTCAGCGCCTGGTCTTTCACTGTATGCAGGCCCTGCTGGCCCAGTTCCTCCAGCATGATGTTCAGCGTGTGCTGAGCGCGGGTGAGGGCGCTCGTGTAGGCGATGTCGAACTGGAAGCCCCTGGCCTTTAGCTTCCGGCCCGCCGCATGGGCTTCGCGGATACCCTGTTCGGTCAGGCCAGGGTCTTTCCAGCCGGTGAACAGATTCTTGAGGTTCCATTCGCTCTGCCCATGGCGGACGAGCACGAGAAGGCGGTCCATGGCTTACTCCAGTCCCAAGACGTCGATCATTGAATAAAGGCCGGGCTTCTGGTCGAAGCCCCAGAGGGCCGCGCGCACCGCGCCGCGCGCAAAGATATCGCGGCTCTCGGCCTTGTGGGTGAGTTCGATCCGCTCGGCGGGGCCAGCGAACATAACCGTATGCTCACCCACCACGGAGCCGCCGCGCAGCGTGGCAAATCCAATGTCACCCACGGGCCTAGCGCCTGTGTGGCCATCGCGGGAGCGCACAGAACGGGATTTGAGGTCGATGCCCCGGCCATCGGCAGCGGCCTGCCCGAGCAGCAGCGCAGTGCCCGAAGGCGCATCGATCTTGTGCTTGTGATGCATCTCGAGCACTTCGATGTCGAAATCCTCGCCCAGCGCCGCGGCCACCTTCTTCACCATGACCGAGAGCAGGTTGACGCCGAGGCTCATGTTGCCGGACTTGATGATGCGGGCATGGCGGGAGGCCGCCTTGATCTTCGCCTCGCCTGCCTCGTCGATGCCGGTGGTGCCGATCACATGCACGATGCGCGCCTGTGCGGCCAATTCCGCGAGCGCGATCGTGGCGGCGGGCACCGTAAAGTCGATGATGCCGTCGATGCGGGTGAACAGATCGATCGGGTCATCGGTGATGGCAACCCCGATGTGGCCGAGTCCGGCGAGTTCACCCATGTCGGCGCCGACATGGGGTGAGCCCTTGGGCTCGATGCCGCCCGCAACCTCGGCCCCCGGCGTTTCAGTCACGATGCGCGTCAGCACGCGCCCCATGCGGCCTGCTGCGCCTGCAATTGCCAGCTTCATGTTTCATTCCCCAAGTTGAGCCCGGCTTCTAGCAACCGGCCGCCGCGGTGGAAAGGGCGTGTCAGACGCCCTCCACCAGAACGATATTCGCAATGCCTGCGCCCTGGCGCTTGGCCTTTGCGGCTTGGTATTCGGGTGAATTGTAGCAATCGAGCGCCGCCTGCAGACTGGGAAACTCGATGACGACGTTGCGCGCGTGACCGTCGCCCTCCATCTGCTGGAACGGCCCGCCGCGCGCCAGAATGGTGGCACCGAACTTGCGGAACGCTTCGGGGGCCTCGCTGGCATAGAGCTTGTACTGGTCCGGATCGGTGACGGTGACGTGGGCGATCCAATATCCCTTCGGCATTTCGGCAAACTCCTCGATAAGCGGGCGACTATAGCGCGACTGCGGCCATCGTCCAGACTGGACGCAAGCCGGGCGCTGGCCTAGTGAAAGATCATGCAGGATACCACGGCAAAGCCGGGACTCAGGGCGCGGCTGGCGGAACTTTATGAAGGCAACACCGAGGCGGGTCACCGGTTCCGGTACGGTCTTCTGCTGTTCGACCTGATCACGATCGCCTTTGTGATCGTGTCGTCGTTCCTGCATTCGAGAGGCACCGAGGTTGCGGATGCCGTGATCGGCGTTCTGCTGCTGGTCGATTTCGCGGCGCGGCTGTGGATCGCGCGCAACCGCTGGAAGATGATGTTCAGCCCCTTCGGCATCATCGATCTCGTGGTGATCATTTCGCTTCTTGCGCCTGTGGTGGGCGAAGGCTTCGCCTTCCTCCGGGCGGCCCGCGTGCTGCGCCTGTTGCGCTCCTATGTGCTGCTCGACCGGCTGCGGATGGATTTCAAGTGGTTCCGCCGCAACGAGCAGGTCGTGTTGTCGGCCACCAATCTCGCCATCTTTCTCTTCGTAATGACGGCGATCGTCTATGAGACGCAGCATTACAGCAATCCGAAGATCGAGAACTACGCGGATGCGCTGTACTTCACCGTGACCGCACTTACCACGACGGGTTTCGGCGACATCGTGCTGGAGGGAACCCTCGGGCGCATGATCGCGGTGGTGATCATGATTTTCGGCGTGTCGCTATTCCTGCGCCTTGTGCAAGTGCTGTTGCGGCCGGACAAGGTGAATTACCGTTGCCGCCACTGCGGCCTGACGCGGCATGACCGCGACGCCGTGCACTGCAAGGCGTGCGGCCACGTCATCAACATTCCCGATGAGGGCGCCGTCTAGCGGCACCGCATGGGCCGGCAGCGGGCGGTCACGCCAAACGGCCGATGCTTCCCGGGCGTACCGTGACGAGTGGCCGTAGGGTGTCGGTCTGCCTGCTTTCGCGCAGCAACTGGCCGAAACCCGGCGGCTCGGCGTCTGGCAGGAAAACGTCGTCGCTCGCCCTGGCCGGCAGTTCCTGGCGAACGGTGCCGGATAACTGCGCGCCGCTGTCGATGGCGATAGTGGCGCAACTGACGTTACCTTCCACCAGCGCCCCGGACAGAAGATGGACATGGCGGGCCCGGACCGGACCCTTCACATAGCCCTGAACAACGACGACTTCTGCCGAGGCCTCGCCCTCCACCGTACCTTCTCCCGAAACCGCGAGGCTTCCGGCGCGGACATGTCCGCGGACGCGACCATCAACCAGGATGTCGCCCTCGCAGTCGATGTTTCCGGTGAAGACGGTCCCCGGTGCAATTATGGTGGAGTAGGCGGAATCATCGGGTTGGGCCGCCTCAGGTTGGGCGGTCTGATTGTCGTTGACCGCGGCTTTCGACTTGCGGAAGAACATTTTAGCGCCACCCGGTGGTTGTTGTTGCCGCAAAAAGAATCAGTTCGTCCAAGGGTAGCAGCGCAAAAACGGTATGTCACTGAAATTAGGGGTAGAGCTCCATCAGCCGAAGGCCGCGCAACCGGCGGGCGGCTTCCGGCGGCAAAACGGTCATCTGTCCGTCACGCTTTGGCCGTTGTTCACAGCCATGGAGAGAGCCGAAATGTCTCTGTCATGGGGATTCTGAGGCTTTCCGCATTGCCTGCGGAAGCCTGAGGTGGCACATGGATTGGCGGAATCATGTCTGTGAAACGGGAACACCTTGCGGCGACTGGCTAGGATAACCGCATACACGTTTTTGTTGGTTCTGTCTGTGCTGCTGCTGCTTGGAGTTGCGGTATTCGTGCGGCTTTCCCAAGGCCCCGTTACGCTCGATTTCATGCGGGCGACGGTCGAAAACCGAATCAACGCCAACCTTCCGAACATGACGGTATCGATCGGTGGCGTCGTCATCGAACGGAGCGGCGAGTTGGGTGTGCCGCACGTTCGTCTGCGCAACGTCGACATGAAGGACAAGGCCGGCAACCTTGTGGCCCGCGCGCCGCGCGCCGCTATCGGCATCCGCGAGGCGGACCTGCTGTATGGCGACATTGTGCCGACCTCAATCGAACTGATTGGCCCCCGCATCCGCATCATGCGCAATCTCGAAGGTACGGTGGAACTCGGCTTCGGCGAGGCGGCCCCCGAGGAGGAGGTGGTTGTCGTCGATCCAGCTGCACCATTGCCGCCGGGCAAGACCGATCAGGAAAACAACGGCGTCAATCTTCGCCCCGGTTTCACTCTCATCGAAGTGCTGAGTGGCACGTCCGGCAGCCCGGACCAGGGCGCCAAGGCTTCGATCAGCTCCATCGAAACCATCCGTGTCGCGGAGGCCGAGATCCGCTTCTATGACGAGGCGAATGACGCGATCTGGAACATTCCGCGCGCCGAACTGGTGTTCCAGCGCATGCCCTACGGCTTCGCTGTGGCGGCCAACGCGGATGTATCGAATGGTACCGACAAGGGCATCTGGACAGCCGACATGGCTGCCAGCTACCGGCGCGATACGAAAACTTTCTCGATCAGCACTCGGATCAATGATCTCGTTCCGGCGAATGTGTCGGAGGAGATCTTCGCCCTTTCGCAGCTGGCGCGGGTGAAGGTTCCGCTGGCCGGACAGGTTGAGATGGAGGTGACGGACACGGGCCTCATCACCAAGGCCACCGCCGAGTTCCAGGCATCGGCCGGTGAGGTGGCTCTTCCGGATTACCTCGCTGAGCCGCTGATCGTTGATGAGGGCTCGCTGCGCGCCGATTATGACCCGGTGACGGGCAGCATCATTATTACCGACTCCACCCTGCTGGTTGGCAGTTCCCGCGCCCAGGTGAAGGGCAGCTTCATGCCCGTGCGCAGCAGCGATGGCCGTCTTACCGCGCTCAAGATCGTTCTGGAGGCCCGCAATGTCGCGATCGACGCGCAGGGCTTGAACAAGCAGCCCTTTGCGGTTGACCGGGTGGATTTCATCGGCCGGGCGCTGATGGATGAGGCGCGGCTTGAGATCGAGGACCTGATGGTGATGTCGGGCGGCACCGGCATCCGCCTCAGGGGTGAGATCACCGGGGGCGGTGAATCCGCAGGTGTCCTGCTGTCCGGGCGCATGAAAGACATTTCATCGGATTTTCTGAAGCAACTCTGGCCTCCCATCGTCACGCCGAAGACCCGCAACTGGGTGAATGAAAACGTCCAGACCGGCCGTATCACCGAAGGTGAGCTGACCATCAACCTTCCGGTTGACGCGATGGCCAAGGCCCAGCGCATACGCCAGCTTCCCAAGGGTGCGATCAATCTCTCCTTCAAGATGAAGGATGTGAACACAGGCTATTTCAAGGATCTGCCGCCGCTGCTCGGTGCCTCGGGTGAGGCAAAGCTGATCGACAACGACTTCCAGCTGAGCATCGACGGTGCCGATGTGATCCTGCCCTCCGGCCTCAAGGCGCGCCTCGCATCGGGCACCATGCTGGCCAAGGATATTCTCGCCGTCGAAACCATGGCGGATTTCGACCTCAACATCGAGGCGGGCGCGCAGGCGGTGCTGGAGTATGCCGGGCTTCCCGATCTGAACCTTCTTCATCACACCGGGCTTGATACAGGCAAGCTCTCGGCGCAGGCGAAGCTCAAGGTCAATCTTGCCTTCCCCATGATCAAGCCGTTGCCGCGGGACCGGATCGACGTGCGGATCACCGGAACGCTCAGCGATACCTCGGTCAAGGACGCCTTGCCGGACATCGACATCACGGGCGGGCAAATCGACCTCACCGTGGAGAAGGGCACCGTCAACGCCAAGGGGCCTGCGAAGATCGCCGGCATTCCGGCAGAGATCACCTGGCAGCGAGGCGCGGCGCCGGGCTTCATCCAGTCGGCCACCATCAAGGCCAAGCTGGACGGCGAACAGCGACAGACGCTGGGCATCGACCTCGGGACATTCGTGCGTGGGCCGGTGGGCGTGTCCGCCGTGATTCCCAACTTGGGGGACCCGCAGGGCCGGGTTGATGTCGAGGCCAATCTGAGCGATGTCGAAATGCGCATCCAGCCGATCAGCTGGTTCCGGCCGGCAACGCCCAAGACCACCGCCTCACTCACCTTCTTCAGCAAGGGCGAAAAGGGGCCGCGCGTCGAGAACCTGGTCATCAAGGGCAGGGGCCTCTCGATCAAGGGGAACCTGTCGCTTGCGCCGAAGCAGCAGGGCCTCCGCTCGGCCAATTTCAGCGAGGTGGTGCTGTCCGACGAGAACCGCTTTGCCGCCACCATCAAGTCGGGCGACAGCGGCACCGACATTTCCATCGCCGGCAAGAGTTTCGATGCACGGCCGCTGATCCGGTCCATTTTCGGTTCGCGCAACAGCGGCGATGCCGCCTCGGAGCAGAAAAAGGGGCAGGTGAAGGCTGACAACAGGAACGCGAAGCCGATGCGGGTGACCCTGAACATCGACCGTATCTTCGCCAGCCGGGGCGAGAGCTTCACAGGTGCAACGGGCAGCCTGACGGCGCGTGGGCCGATCCTCGAACGGGCGGAAATCGCGGCCACTTTCCTCAGTGGGCAGCCCGTTGTGTTCAGGGTGACACCCGTCGAAGGCGGCCGCGAGATGCGCATCAACGGGCGCGATGGCGGGGCGGCGATCCGGGCTGCAAACCTCTATTCCAAGGTGGCTGGCGGGCAGATGGAGTTTTACGCGCTGCTGGCCAAGGACGGATCGTCCGTGAAGCGCGGCCAGTTGGTGCTGCGGAATTTCGAAGTGCGCAACGAGGCGGCGCTGGCCGAGCTCGATTCGCGCGGCAGGCCCAAGAAGGATGGGCCGCGCCGCGAGTCCCTGTCGTTCAAGCGGCTGACGCTGCCTTTCACCTCGGATGACCGTTTCATCCGCATCGGGGAAAGCCTGGTGCGCGGGCCGGAACTGGGTGCCACGGCAGAGGGTGTGATCCGTAAGTCCGACGGCGCGGTGGACATCACCGGCACCATCATTCCCGCCTATGCGCTGAATGCGGCACTCGGCGGCATTCCGGTGGTGGGCGACATCCTCACCGGCGGCCGCGGGCAGGGCATCATCGGCGTCACCTTCGCGCTGGGTGGCACGGTGGACAAGCCGGTGTTCCAGATGAACCCGGTCTCCGCCGTCGCACCCGGCATCTTCCGCAAGTTCTTCGAATATGGCGGCAGTGGCACGCCAAACAAGACGGCACCGATCGGCACAAAGCAGTAGGCGTACTGCACTGCGGCGAGGGCCCTCAGGCGGGCTTCACCAGCACGTGCTTCTTCTTGCCCATGGACAGCTTGATAACGCCATCGGCGAGCAGGGCACGCGTCAGCGTCAGCTTTTCATCCGACACGGCCTCATCGTTCACGCGCACGGCACCACCCTGCACCGAGCGGCGCGCTTCGCCGTTGGAGGCGGCAAAGCCCGCCGCCACGCAGGCGGCCAAGAGGCCTGTCCCTGCATCGAGGTTCAGCGTGATGGTCGGAAGCCCCGCCGCGCTCTGGCCTTCCTCGAAGGTGCGCCGCGCCGTTTCGGCTGCCTGGGCTGCAGCATCGCCGCCATGCAGCATGGCGGTGGCCTCGGTGGCGAGCAGCTTCTTCGCCTCGTTGATCTCAGCGCCACCCAGCGCGCCGAGCCTTGAAATCTCGCCGAGCGGCAATTCCGTATAGAGTTTGAGGAAGCGCGTCACATCCGCGTCTTCGCAATTGCGCCAGTACTGCCAGTAGTCATAGGGGCTGAGCAGATCGGCGTTGAGCCACACGGCGCCCGCCGCCGTTTTGCCCATCTTGGCACCGGACGATGTGGTCAGGAGCGGCGAGGTCAGCGCGAAGAGCTGCTTCTGGTCGCAGCGGCGGCCAAGTTCGATGCCGTTGACGATGTTGCCCCACTGGTCTGATCCGCCCATCTGCAGCACGCAGCCATGACGGCGCGACAGCTCGAGGAAGTCATAGGCCTGCAGGATCATGTAGTTGAATTCGAGGAAGGTGAGCGGCTGCTCGCGGTCGAGCCTCAGTTTCACCGAGTCGAAACTCATCATGCGGTTGATGGTGAAGTGCACGCCATAGTCGCGCAGGAAGTCGATGTAATTGAGATGGTCGAGCCAGTCAGCATTGTTGACCATGCGCGCATCCGACGCGCCCTCCCCGAAGGACAGGAATTTGGTGAAGACCTGCCGGATGCCGGCCAGATTGGCGGCGATCTGCGCGATGCTCAGCATCTTGCGCGATTCATCCTTGAACGACGGGTCGCCGATCTTCGTGGTGCCTCCGCCCATGAGCGCGATGGGCGTGTGCCCGGTCTTCTGCATCCAGCGCAGCATCATGATCTGAACAAGCGAACCGGCGTGAAGCGAGGAGGCCGTTGCGTCAAATCCGATGTAGCCGGTGATGGCGCCAGCCTTGGCGGCGGCATCAAGCCCTTCCGGATCAGAGATCTGGTGGATGAATCCGCGCTCTGACAGTATGTTGAGGAAATCGGATTTGAACTGGCTCATGGCTACGAACTCTTCGCAAAATGCTGCGGGCTCTTACCACGGAGCACCCCCTTGTCAAAATCGCTGACCGCGCTGGGCCTGATGTCCGGCACCTCGCTGGACGGGATCGACGTGGCGCTGATCCGCACGGATGGCGAAGCTGCCGTGCGGCGTGGCCCCTCCGCGACCTTTACCTATGACTCCGCGCAGCAGGCCCTGCTGAAGGATGCGCTGGTTGAGGCCCGCGCCTTGACCATCCGCGATGAACGCCCCGGCTGTCTGGCCGAAGCGGAGCGTCAGTTGACCGAGTGGCATGCCGAAGCGGTTGAGGCGTTCCTCGAAAGCAATGGTCTAACCAATTCAGAAATAGACGTAATCGGCTTTCATGGGCAGACGGTCATCCACCGCCCGGAGCGGCGGCTGACGGTGCAGTTGGGCGATGGCCCGACACTGGCGCGCCGCACCGGCATTCCGGTGGTCCATGACATGCGGGCGCAGGATGTGGCGGCGGGCGGGCAAGGTGCCCCGCTCGTGCCCGTCTATCACCGTGCCCTGGCGGCGGGCCTGCTGGAGCGGCCCCTGGCACTCGTCAACATCGGCGGCGTTGCCAACATGACGTGGATCGGCCGCGATGGCGAACTCCTGGCCTTCGACACCGGCCCCGGCAATGCGCTGCTGAATGACTGGTGCCAGCGCTTCACCGGCGAAGCCCTGGACCGTGATGGCGCGCTGGCGGCGCGGGGCCGGGTCGATGGTGTGGTGCTCTCCCGGCTCATGGCCAGTGACTATTTCTGCAAGTCCGCCCCGAAATCGCTGGACCGTAATGGCTTCGATGTATCGGTGCTTGAGGGCCTGAGCCCTGAAGATGGCGCGGCAACCCTCACCCGCTTCACGGCGGAGGCCATCGTGGCGGGCTGCCGCCTGATGCCCGAAGCGCCGGAGCGCCTCGTCATCTGCGGCGGTGGCCGGTTGAACCCCGTGCTGATGCGCGGCCTCGCAACGCTGCTCGCTACGACCGCGCGGGTGGACAGTGCAGAGGTGGCGGGCCTCAACGGAGACGCGATGGAGGCGGAGGCCTGGGCCTATCTCGCCGTCCGCTGCCTCAGGCGGTTGCCCATCACATTTCCCGGCACGACGGGTGCTCCGGAGCCCCTCTCAGGCGGGCTTCTGGCCAAGCCCTAGGAAGCGCAGCACGCGGCCATCGATGATGAGCAGGGCGAGGATGATGACAATGGTGCCCAGTATCTCCATCGGTTCGATGGTTTCGCCCAGCACCACGGCACCCATGGCGATGGCCGAGACCGGGATCATCATGGTGACGAGCAGCACATTGGCCGGGCCGGAGCGCGCCACGACGCGGAAGAAGATGATATAGGCGAAGGAAGTCGCCAGCAGCGCCAGCCCGAGGATGGCCACCCAACTCTCGGCTGATGCGTGCAGCAGCTCGGCGGGGGTGCTGAAGGCGAAGGCCAGCGCCAGCGTGATGGCCGATGAGACGAGAAGCTGGCCCGTGGCCATGCTGAGCGGGGCTGTGCCCGTCAGCTTCACCCTGGCCCACAGGCTGCCCGCGCCATAACTCGCAGCCGCGCCGAGGCAGAGCAGGATGCCAAGGCTTTCAGCGGCCGAGCCGAACAGGTTTGCACCCTTCAGGATCGCCACGCCGATGATGCCGATGATGATTCCGGCCACCTTGCGCGCCACCAGCGCTTCCATGCCGGAGAGGGCGAGAAAGGCCACGCCGAACAGCGGGCTTGTGGCATTGATGACCGAGGCGAGGCCGCTCGAGATCATGGTCTGGCCGGTGACGATCAGCGTGAAAGGAATGATG
This sequence comes from uncultured Aestuariivirga sp., assembly GCA_964392525.1. GTDB lineage: Bacteria > Pseudomonadota > Alphaproteobacteria > Rhizobiales > Aestuariivirgaceae > Aestuariivirga. The sequence continues at coordinate 3,962 of CAYMQH010000029.1, read as the reverse complement.
TTGTTGAGGATGGAGAGGCCAATGATCGCCACCCAGGTGGCGCGGTCCTTCGGCAGGGAACCGATGAGGATAAGGTGAAGCGGCAGGAGCGCGGCCGCAGCGATCACCACCCGCGCCATGACGATTACCAGCGGCGACAACTCCTTGACGGCCATGCCGGTGAACAGGAACGATCCGCCCCACACCACAGAGAGCAGCACCAGAAGGCCCCAGTCCTTGAGGTGGATATGGGAATGGGTCGGAGGCATGCGGCATGAGTCCTGTTCGCACGGGGGCCTAGTCAAGGCGAGGAAGCACCGCCACCCGAAAGTGGATCGATTACCCAGGGCGATCGGCAGGTTCTTCGGGACGAAACTGCTGAAGGCACCGTGTGTTTTGCGGGCCTAAAGCTGGCCTTCCGCCGCGAGGCGCTTGTCGAGGTAGGTTGAGCAGGTCTTGGTCAGCTCCTCGATCTTGTCCTGAAAGAAGTGATTGGCGCCGCTGATGACCTTGTGTTCGACGGCGATGCCCTTCTGCGTCTTGAGCTTGGAGACGAGTGTGTGCACGGATTCGGGCGGTGTCACCGTATCCTTCTCGCCATTTACGAACAGGCCGGAGGCCGGGCAGGGCGCGAGGAAGGAGAAGTCATAGTGCTTGGCAAGCGGGGCCACCGAGATGAAGCCGGAGATTTCCGGGCGGCGCATCAGGAGCTGCATCGAAATCCACGCGCCGAAGGAGACTCCGGCGATCCAGCAGATCTTGGCCTCGCGGTTGAAGGACTGCAGCCAGTCGAGGGCGGAGGCTGCATCCGACAATTCGCCCGCGCCATTCTCGAAAATGCCCTGGCTGCGGCCCACGCCGCGGAAGTTGAAGCGCAGGACCGAGAAGCCGCGGTTCTGGAACATCTTGTACAAGTCATGGACGATGGGGTTGTTCATCGTGCCGCCGAAGCTCGGGTGCGGGTGCAGCAGGATGGCGATGGGCGAACCCGGAGCCTTGCAATGGTGGTAGCGTGCCTCGATGCGGCCCGCAGGCCCGCTGAAAATCACTTCCGGCATAAAGCTCAGGTCCTCATGGGATCGTCCGGCACGGAAATATCCGGTGGGTAGACCACCAAATAGTTGACTCCTGTACTCGGGTTTTCTATATCCCTGTTTAGAATTATTCGAAACTGGCGGGGCTCCGCCTGCTGAACACGCCTTTAGCACGGGGGCGGGGTTCAAAATCAAGGATTTCGTGCAGACGGGGCTTGCTGAACGCCATGAAGATGAGCACCAAAGGCCGGTATGCGGTGATGGCGATGATCGACATTGCGGCCTCTTCCGAGGGCGATCCGGTCTCCCTGTCGGAGATTTCGGTCCGGCAGGACATCAGCCAGGAATATCTCGAGCAGCTGTTCGGGAAGCTGCGCAAGGCCAGGCTGGTGGACAGTTCCCGCGGGCCGGGCGGAGGCTACCGGCTGGCTCGCACCGCGGCGGAGATCCCGATTGCCGAAATCATCTCGGCGGTGGACGAGGAACTGCAGTTCACCCGCTGCGGCGGCGATGCGGTGGAAGGCTGCGTGAAGGGTGAGCGCTGCAACGCGCATGACCTGTGGTTGAGCCTCGGCCGGCAGATGATGTCTTTTCTTGCCTCCATCACGCTCGAGGATGTGGTGGAAAAGCGCAACCTGGCGCTGGCCGCCACCATCAAGCAGACGAAGGACCGCCACCCGGACCAGAGGCCAGCCGCGTGAGATGCTATCTCGACCATAACGCAACGGCAACGCTGCGGCCTGAAGCGAAAGCCGCGATGCTGGCGGCGATGGAGGTTTGCGGCAATGCCTCCTCCATCCATGGCGAAGGGCGGGCCGCGCGGAAGCTTCTGGATGATGCGCGTGAGCCAGTGGCCCGTGCAGTTGGCGTGATATCCCCCATGGTGGTGTTCACTTCCGGCGGCAGCGAGGCCAATACCATGGCGCTGAAGGGCGCGCCGGTGGAACGTCTCATCGTGTCCGCCATCGAGCACCCCTCGGTGCTGGAGGCCGCGAAGGCAGCGGGCCGCAAGGTCGAAATCGTTCCCGTGACCTATCAGGGCGTCGTGGACCTTGATGCGCTGGAGGCTCTGCTTCCCGGGCCTAGGTCGCTGGTGAGTGTGATGCTCGCGAACAACGAGACGGGCGTGATCCAGCCCTTGGCTGAGGTGGCGCGGCTGGCGCAAGCGCATGGCGCGCTCGTTCACACCGACGCGGTGCAGGCGCTTGGCAAGGTGCCCGTCAATTTCGGCATCCTTGGTGTGGACATGATGACGCTCTCGGCACACAAGCTGGGCGGCCCTGTCGGGGCTGGCGCGCTCATCATCCGGGATGGGCTGGCGCTGGAGCCGTTGATCAATGGTGGCGGGCAGGAGTTGCGCCGCCGCGCTGGCACGGAAAATCTGGTCAGTGTTGCTGGCTTTGGCGCTGTGGCGCAGATGAAAATGGATGTGAAGGCGCTGCGGGACAGGCTGGAGGCAGCGCTTGAGGGCGCCGTGATTTTCGGCAAGGACGCCGAGAGGCTTCCGAACACCACCTGCTTCGCCCTGCCGGGCATGAAGGCTGAAACACTTCTGATGGCGTTTGACCTGGAGGGCATCGCCGTCTCCTCCGGTTCCGCCTGTTCATCGGGCAAGGTGGCAAAATCGCATGTTTTGGCCGCCATGGGCGTGGCGCCTGAAATCTCCCAGGGCGCAATCCGCGTATCAGTGGGATGGAATACGGCACAGGAACAGATCGACACGTTCATTGCCGCTTGGCGAAAGATCATGGCGCGCCATAAGGCGCGGGTAGCTGCTTGAGGTTTGGGAACAATGGCTGACATCGAAACAATCGAGCTCGTCAAGGATATTGACGTCGACAAGTACAAGTACGGATTCACCACTGACATTGAATCCGATTACGCGCCCAAGGGATTGAACGAGGATATCGTCCGCTTCATTTCAGCCAAGAAGAACGAGCCGCAGTGGATGCTGGACTCGCGCCTTGAAGCCTATCGCCGCTGGCAGCAGATGGACGAGCCCGACTGGGCCAAGGTCAGCTACCCCAAGATCGACTTCCAGGATCTCTACTACTACGCCGCGCCCAAGAGTTTCGCCGCGCCCAAGAGCCTGGACGAGGTGGACCCGAAATTACTCGAAACCTATGCCAAGCTCGGCATTCCGCTGAAGGAACAGGAAATCCTGGCTGGTGTCCGCAAGCAGGGCGAGAAGAGCGGCCTCGACGAGGAGGGCGGTGAATATGCCTCCGGCAAGGTGGCCGTTGATGCCGTGTTCGATTCCGTGTCCGTTGTCACCACCTTCAAGGCGGAGCTTGCCAAGGCCGGTGTGATCTTCTGCTCTATCTCGGAAGCCGTGCGTGAGCACCCGGAGCTGGTGCAGAAATTTCTCTTCTCGGTTGTTCCGCAGGCAGACAATTACTACGCAGCACTCAATGCGGCGGTGTTTTCGGATGGTTCTTTCGTTTACGTGCCGCCCGGCGTGCGCTGCCCGATGGAGCTTTCAACCTATTTCCGCATGAACGCCAAGAACACCGGCCAGTTCGAGCGCACGCTGATCATCGCCGACAAGGGTTCCTACGTCTCATATCTCGAGGGCTGCACTGCGCCGATGCGCGAGGAAAGCCAGCTGCATGCTGCCGTCGTCGAGTTGATTGCGATGGATGATGCAGAGATCAAGTATTCAACGGTGCAGAACTGGTACCCCGGCGACGCCGAAGGCAAGGGTGGCATCTACAACTTTGTGACCAAGCGCGGCGACTGCCGCGGTCCCCGCTCCAAGATCTCCTGGACGCAGGTGGAAACCGGTTCCGCCATCACATGGAAATACCCCAGCTGCATCCTGCGCGGCGAGGAATCGCGCGGCGAGTTCTATTCGATTGCCATTTCCAATGGCCGCCAGCAGGTGGATTCAGGCACCAAGATGATCCATCTGGGCAAGAACACCTCGAGCCGCATCATCTCCAAGGGCAT
>CAYMQH010000028.1:0-32664 GCA_964392525.1 uncultured Aestuariivirga sp. | reverse complement strand
CTGACGGTTGGCATGGGGGGGTACATCGGCGGTCGCTCGCTGGAGAAGGTGGCAGGTGCGATTGCCGTCAAGGCGGCCCCGCGCAAGAGCCGCTGAGCCGGGCGGCCGCCCGCCTTGCGGGGCAGGCGCCGTTCATGTGATGTTCAGGCAGCGGCGGATAGCAAGGCGGCCCGAAGGATCGATGAAAGACGAGATGCGCAAGGTTCTGACCATATTCGCCGCAGTGCTGGCCACGGCCGTGCTTGCCATGCCCGCCATGGCCCAGCAGACTGGCGGCGCCGGCGCGGGGCAGGAACAGGAGGCCAAGAAGCTGCCGCCCTCCGGCGCGGTGAAGCGCGCCTTGCGCAGCGTGCCCGGTGCCGAGGCCCTGGGCGTGAAACTCAAGGGCGATACCTATATCGTCAAGCTCAAGCAGGATGGCAGCGTCGTGCAGGTGGGCGTGAATGCCTTCACCGGCGAGGTGTTCTTCCTGCAATAGGACTGCAAGCGGAACAGGACACATGCGCCTTCTCGTTGTCGAAGACGATCCGGACATCAACCGGCAGCTGGTCACCGCCCTCCAGGATGCGGGGTATGTGGTGGACAGCGCAACCGATGGCGAGGAGGGACACTTCCTCGGCGATACCGAGCCCTATGACGCGGTGGTACTGGACCTCGGTTTGCCGGTTCTGGACGGCGTGAGCGTGCTGGAGAAATGGCGGCGCGCCGGACGGAAGATGCCGGTTCTGATTCTCACCGCTCGTGACCGGTGGAGCGACAAGGTCGCGGGCTTCGATGCGGGTGCCGACGACTATGTCGCCAAGCCCTTCCACATGGAGGAACTGCTGGCCAGGCTCCGGGCGCTGGTGCGCCGCAGCGCAGGCCACGCCAGTTCGGAGATTACCTGCGGGCCGGTGACACTCGACACAAAGGCGGCGCGGGTGACGGTGAACGGCACAGCGGTGAAGCTTACCTCGCTCGAGTTCCGCCTGCTCGACTATCTGATGCACCACAAGGGCAAGGTGATCTCGCGCGGTGAACTGGTCGAACATCTCTATGACCAGGACTTCGACCGCGACTCCAACACCATCGAAGTCTTCGTCGGGCGGCTGCGCAAGAAGCTTGGTGTCGACGTGCTGCACACGATCCGCGGCATGGGCTATTGCGTGACCGAGCCCAATGACGCGGCCTAGCTCACTTGCGAGCCGCCTGATCCTTTCGGCCACGCTGGTCAGCATCGTGCTGCTGGCGATCACCGGCCTGGTGCTGGCAAGCCTGTTCTCCGCAGCGCTTGAACGCAATTTCGACCATCGCCTGCGGGCCGTTGCCGATGGGCTTCTGGCCAATCTGGAAGTGAACGGCGCTGGTACGCCATCCCTGGCAACGGCACTGGCCGACACGCGCTTCAACCTGCCGCTGTCGGGTTGGTACTGGCAGGTAATGCCGCTGGAGACTCGGGCCGAGGCGGGCGGCCTCGCCTCGGCGTCGCTCCTCGAACAGCGGTTCGTGGTGCCGGAGGCCGCCATGGCGGACCGAAAGCCCGATGGCGTTGTGGCGTTTGACCTCCGGGACGCGAATGGTGCCAATCTGCGGGCCATCGAGCAGGTGTTCACCCTGCCTGGCAGTGCGCGGCGCTACTCGGTTCTGGTCGCCGGGAATTTCGATGAACTCCACGCTGAGGTGAGCGCCTTCAACCGGGCGCTGGTGGTGAGCCTGCTTGTGCTCGGCCTCGGACTGGTGCTGGCGATCCTCATCCAGGTGCGTTTCGGCCTCCGGCCGCTGCGCAGGCTGGAAAAGAACCTGCTGGCGATCCGCCAGGGCAAGGCCGAACAGCTCAACGGTGCTTATCCGGCCGAGATTGAACCGGTGGCGGTGGAACTCAACCTGCTGATCCAGTCGAACACGGAAATCATCGAGCGGGCGCGGACCCAGGTCGGCAATCTGGCCCATGCGCTGAAGACGCCGCTCAGTGTGCTGACGAATGAGGCCGCAGGCCAGGACAGCCCGCTCGCAGCCAAGGTGAAGGAACAGGCGGGCCTGATGCGCGAGCAGGTGAACCTGTATCTCGACCGCGCCCGCCGCGCTGCACGCGCGCAGGGCATCGGCGCGGTGACGGAGGTGAAGCCCGTTCTCGATGCGCTGGCCCGCACGCTGGAGCGGATCAACCGCGACAAGGGCGTGTCGGTCAGCGTGAACTGTGAGGAGGGACTGAAATTCCGCGGTGAAAAGCAGGACCTTGAGGAGATGGTGGGCAACCTCCTGGACAATGCCTGCAAATGGGCCAGGCACCAGGTTGATGTTCACGCGCGCCTTGCGCCGGAGATGGCATCGTCAGGCCGGCAGTTTCTCAGCATCGATGTCGAGGACGATGGCCCCGGGCTTCCGCCCGAAAAGCGTGCAGATGCGTTGAAACGTGGGCAGCGTCTGGATGAGACCAAGCCAGGCTCCGGACTGGGTCTTTCGATCGTTTCGGAGACTGCTGCCATGTACAGTGGCGCACTCAACCTTGATGATGCAAAAATCGGTGGTCTGAAGGCATCCCTGGTTGTTCTTGCCGCTGTTTGAGTTTTTTTGCTTATCTAATTGCGGCTCGAGCGGACAACCCTCGTTGGCATCTCTGCCAGAAATCGTTATAGAGATTGTGTGCCGGCCATGGGTTCGTGATTCTCAGCTGAGGTCCGCGTGAAATCGGAACTCCGGGGCCGTGAGGCTTCTTGGTAATGTGCAGTTCGTTTGATCCCCCCGGTCGCGAACGCACGTGGAAAGGGCGAACCAGAACTGGTTCGCCCTTTCTGATTCAGGCGCCCGCAGGCGCTGCCGCGTCGATCACCGGGATGCCGCGTTCGCGGTAGGGGGTGCGGCCATAGAAGGCGCGGTAGCATTTCGAGAAATGGGACGGCGAGGAGAAACCGCAGGCCAGTGCAACGTTGATGACCGACATGTCGGTCTGCAGCAGAAGCGAGCGCGCCTTCTTGAGGCGGAGTTCCAGATAGTAGCGCTTGGGCGACCGGTCGAGATAGCGGCGGAACAGCCGTTCGAGCTGGCGCGTGGAAAGCCCCGCCTGCTTGGCGAGAATGGAGGGGGAGAGCGGTTCCTCCAGATTCTGTTCCATCTCTTCGATAATGCCGACCAGCTTTGGATGGCGTGCACCGATGCGCGCCGGAAGCGACATGCGCTGGTGCTCGCTGTGATGGCGGATCGGCGAATGGAGGATGCCCTCGGCCACGGCCGAAGCGAGTTCCGGCCCGTGCTGGCTGGCGATCAGGGTCAGCATCATGTCGAGGGCCGTGGTGCCGCCCGCGCTGGTGAAGCGGTCTCTGTCGATTTCGAACAGGCCGCCGGTCGAATCGATTTCCGGGAAGGCCTCAGCAAAGCCCGGCAGGTTTTCCCAGTGGATGGTGCATCGGTAACCATCAAGAAGGCCGGCCTCTGCCAGGATATGCGCGCCGGTGCACACCGCGCCGATGCTGGTGCCCTTGCGCGCCACCTTGCGCAGCCAGGAGACCAGCCGCTTGTCAGTATGGCGCTGGACGTTCAGCCCCGCGCAGACGAGGATGCTGGCACCATCGGGAATAGTGGAGAGATCACCATCCACCATGGCGAGAATGCCGTTGGAGGCGGCCACCGGCTGGCCATCCACCGAATGCATCGTCCACTTGTAGAGGGACTTTTCCGACATGCGGTTTGCGAGGCGCAGGGGCTCGATCGCCGATGTGACCGGCATCATGGTGAATTCCGGCACAACGACAACCGCGAAATGTTGCGGAAGCTGCTTTGGGGGATCGCCGAACATGGGCGCACACTCCTGTTTGCGGCCTTCTGCCGTAATTTGAGGCCGCTGTCCATCAGCGTCATATCCGGGACCGAAAACGACAAACAGAAAAGTGGCCGGGTCGCATTCGTTATGGCGCTGTCGCAAACATCCGTGCGGTGGCGGCGCGTCCGGCGCAATGTCCGTTCGATCCTCACAGGAGCCCGAGACGATGAACGCCCCGATCACTGGCCTTTCGCCCGCACAAGCCACGGCTGCCTTCCTGCGCACCGCTTCGATTGAAATCACGCCGAAGCAGATCGAGAAGCTGCCGCTCCTCAAGGAAAAGCTTGAGCCGGGCTGCCGGGTGTTCATCGCGCTGATCGATGCCGGTGACCTTGCAGGCCAGATCGAGGCGACCCGGCAGTTGAAGGCGGCGGGTTTCGTTCCCGTGCCGCATGTGCCGGCCCGCTTCGTGAAGGACGAGGCCGATCTCCGCCAGCGCATCAAGGCGCTGGCCGACGCCGGGTCCAGCACAATGCTGGTGCTGGGCGGTGGCGCGCCGGAACCCATCGGCCAGTACGACGCGGCGATCCAGTTGCTGGAGACCGGCGTGTTCCAGGCCAATGGTGTAACGTGCATCGGCATCGCTGGACATCCGGAAGGCAACCCCGACATCACCAAGGTCCATGGCGAGGCGGTGCTGCTCAAGGCGCTGAAGGAAAAGCAGGCCTATCTGAAGGCCCATGGCATCGAGGGGTTCATTGCCACGCAGTTCCTGTTCGAGGCGGAGCCGGTGGCAGACTGGGCGAAGGCGCTGCGGGCCGAAGGCATCGACCTTCCGATCTATGTGGGCGTTCCTGGCCCCGCCACCATCAAGACGCTTGTCAAATATGCCGCGATGTGCGGCGTCGGTAATTCCGCCCGCTTCATCCGCAAGCAGGCGCTGAACATCACCAAGCTGCTGACCGTCAATACGCCCGATGATTTCGTGGCGGGCCTCGCAGAGGTTCATTATGGCCGCCCGGAACTGGGAATTGCCGGCCCGCACCTTTATCCGTTCGGCGGTTTCGACAGGCTGTTCGACTGGGTGGGGACAGTTGTGAAGTAAGGGAAACAGAGCAGGCTACTGTTCTTCCGACTTCCGTTTCCTCCCGGCTTTTGCCGGGATGGCCTGCGATCAACACCGATTGCTGCACGAGACAAAACATCGCCGGGTCAAGCCCGGCGATGCTTCGTTGTGAAAGGCTGGCCTGTGAAGCTCAGGCTGGTGCCGTCTGCGCGCCGAAGAGCTTGACCTTCGCCTGGTCGCGTGCGGTGGCGCAGAGGAAGTCCCAGGCGTACTGTGCGTAGGAGCGGAACACGTAGACGTCGAACACGTCGTCCTCCACCACGTTCAGAAGGGCGGCGATTTCAGCAAAGCGCATGCGGCGGCAGCAGCCGGGCTTGTATTCGGGGTCGAGCAGGTCGAGCGAGGTGCCCTTCATCAGCACTTCGCGGCAGCCTTCGCCCTCGAGCCTGATGACGGCGCGCATGTCCGACACATCGACGGCGAGCGCATGGATGCCGGCGAGCGCCGTCTTCAGCATGGAGAGAAGCTCCACTGCCTTGGCCCTCGAGCTGAGGATCAACCACTGGTCCACCGACAGCCACAGCACCTTCACATCGCCCCAGCTGGCGCTGGTGCGCGGCGCGGTGGGCAGGGCGAAGCCCAGCACATCATGAGCGGCCGACATGAAGGCCGCATCCGAGGTGAGGCCGCGCAGGTCGATCATGCCGCGGTCGGCGATCTCGCGCAGGGAGATCGAGAGGCCGGCGGGAGCGGCCACGCCGGCGAGCGGCGATTGATAAGCGAGCTCAGACATTCAGCTTGGCCCCTTCCTTGTCGTAGAACACGGTATCTGTGATCTTGGCGCGCACCACCTTGCCCCCCGGAAGCGGGAAGGAAATGGTTTCGCCCATGCGGTTGCGCCCGTTCTCGATCAGCGCCATGGCGATGGAGCGGCCGAGGGTGGGGGACATGTAGCTGGACGTCACCTGGCCGATCATTTCCATCGGCGGCTTGTCCTTCACCTGGCGCACGGCATAGGCGCCGTCCGGCAGCACATCCTTCGGATCCTCGGTGAGCAGCCCGACCAGCTGCTTGCGGTTCGGCCCCTTGAGATAGGACTGTTCCAGCGAGCGCTTGCCGATGAAATCCGCCTTCTTCTTGGACACGAGGCCATCAAGCCCAACGTCGATCGGCGTTGTGGTGCCGTCGGTTTCATCGCCCACCACGATATAGCCCTTCTCGGCGCGCAGCACGTGCAGCGCTTCGGTGCCATAAGGCTCAATGCCGAACTCGGCACCGGCGGCGAGGATATCCTTCCACAGGCTGAGGCCATAGTTGGAGGGGGTGGCCACTTCATAGGAGAGTTCGCCCGAGAAGCTGATGCGGAACAGGCGGACCGGATAGGCACCGAGCTTGCCTTCAACGAAGGACATGTGCGGCAGCGCCTCATTCGAGATGTCGAAGCTGGGATCGAGCTTCTTCAGCACATCGCGCGCCTTGGGGCCGGCAATGGCAAACTGCGACCATTGCTCGGTGACGGGCGTGACGAACACCTTGTAGTGCGTCCACTCCGTCTGGAGCCATTCCTCCAGCCATGCGGAGATGCGGTCCGCGCCGCCCGAGGTGGTGTGCATGAGGAAGTGATCGTCCGCGAGGCGCACGGTGACGCCGTCATCGGTGAGGAAGCCGAGCTCGTTCATCATCAGCCCGTAGCGGCACTTGCCCACTTTGAGCGTCGAGAACATGTTGGTGTACATGCGGTCGAGGAACTCCGCCGCATCCGGCCCCTTGATCTCGATCTTGCCGAGCGTCGAGGCGTCGAGCAGGCCCACCTTGTTGCGAACGGCGAGAATCTCGCGGTCGATCGCGGCGTGCTTGTCTTCGCTCCCGCGCGGATAGGTGTAAGCACGGCGCCACTGGCCGACGGGCTCGAACACCGCACCCTGATCAGTATGCCACTTGAAGATCGCGGTGCGGCGGACCGGCAGGAAGAGCTGCTTGGTCAGCGGACCCGCGATCGCGCCGAAGGAGAAAGGCGTATAGGGCGGGCGGAAGGTGGTGATGCCCACTTCCGGGATCGACCGCCCCGAGGCTTCGGCGATCACGCCAAGGCCGTTGAGGTTCGAGGTCTTGCCCTGGTCGGTGGCCATGCCAAAGGTGGTGTAGCGCTTGGTGTGCTCCACCGATTCATAGCCTTCGCGCTGGGCCAGTTCGAGGTCAGCCGCCGTCACGTCGTTCTGGTAGTCGATGAAGTGCTTGTTGCCTTCATTGTATTTGCCGGTGGCCGGCGCAAACCAGATCGGTTCCATCGGCCGCTGGTCGGCCTGAACGGCCGCCGGAACGGGATGCACATTGCCAGAGCCCGACAGCTTTGAGCCAGCCGCATGGGCTTCTTCCAGAATGGCGGGCAGGGCGAAGGTACCGTTGGCTGCGCCAATGGCCACGATCTTGTCATGGTGGCGGTCGGGCCGGAAGGACTGGAGGTGATCGTCAAACCGGATCTTGCCGCCATTGTGGCACCACAGATGCAGTGCCGGATTCCAGCCGCCGGACATGGCGATGAAATCGCAATCCGCCTTCGTCTCCTTTACCACGCGGCCCTGGCCCTTGCGGTAGGAGGCGATCTTGGCGCCGGTGATGTTGAGGCCGCCCCAGGTCGCTTCCACCGCGGAGATCACCGATCCGGTATCGACCGTGATGCCCATGTCGCGGGCCTTGCTGGGCAGCGCACCGTCCGCCCGGCTGCGCGAGTCGACCACGCGCACGCCGATGCCTGCGTTCTTGAGCACCAAGGCCGTCTGGTAAGCGTCGTCATTGTTGGTGAATACGATACCGGACCGGCCGGGTGACACGCCGTAGCGCTCCACCATGCCGCGTGCCGCCGAGGCGAGCATGATGCCCGGCCGGTCGTTGTTGGCAAACGCGATCGGGCGCTCGATCGAACCGGTGGCGAGGATCACTTGATGGGCGCGTACTTTCCACAGGCGGTGGCGCGGCGCCCCGGATGCGAGGAGGGCGGCATCGTGATCGGCCACGCGCTCGAACAGCATGAGGAAGTTGTGGTGCCAGTGGCCGACAACCGTGGTGCGGTTCAGCACATGAACGTTTTCGGCACCCGCCAGGCTGGCGGCCTTTGCGGCCGCCCAGTCGAGTTGCGAGTGCCCGTCGATGCTGCCGCCCGAGAGATCGGCGAGGCCGCCGAAGCGCGGGTTTTCGTCAGCGATGATGACCTTGGCGCCCGAGGCCGCTGCCGCTTCCGCCGCAGCAAGGCCTGCAACGCCAGCGCCGATCACCAGCACGTCGCAGTGGACGTGGATCTGCTCATAGCTATCCGGGTCACGGCCTTCCGGTGCCTTGCCCAGGCCCGCGGCGCGGCGGATGAAGGGCTCATAGACGTGCTTCCAGAAGGACTGGGGCCACATCAGAGTCTTGTAGTAGAAGCCGCCGGGAATGAAGCGCGACATCACGTTGTTGATGGCGCCCACGTCCCAGTTGAGGGAGGGCCAGCGGTTTTGCGAGGTCGCGGTCAGGCCATTGAACAGTTCAACCTGCGTGGCGCGCAGGTTCGGTTCGTGCCGCGCGCCATCGCCGACGCCGATCAGGGCGTTCATTTCCTCGGAGCCCAGGCCCACCACGCCGCGCGGGCGATGATACTTGAAGGACCGGCCGAAGACACGCTGGCCCGAAGCCAGCACGGCGGAGGCGACCGTGTCGCCCTCGAAACCCGACAGCGTCTTGCCATCAAACGAGAAGGTGACCTTCTTGGAGCGGTCGACGAGACGGCCGCCGGTGCTCAGTCGATAGGGCTTGCTCATGCGCCGTTCTCCTCAGGGGTCTTGGCCTTGAGCCGGTTGGCGAAATACTCGGCCCAATGCCCCTTGGCCTGGGCGATGACGTCCGCCGGGGGCAGTTCGGTGATGCCGTAGAAGGCCTTGAATTCCATGGTCACCGTATCGCGCGCGGCGTGGAACCACTTGCCGCAGCCGCGGTCGCAGCGCCAGCGCTCGAAGTGCAGGCCCTTGGGATTGTAGCGGATGAACAGGTAGTCGCGCTGTTCCTCGTCCGTCACATGGGCAGGGTCATAGGTCGCGGGGCGGCGCACATGCGCTTGACCGGCCGCGTGGAAATCCGTCTCGTCACCTTCGGCGCCGCACACGGGACATTTGACGACAAGCATCTCTCTAACTCCTAGTGGGCGACCGCCGCGGCGACGGATTCGTCGATCAGGCGGCCTTCCTGGAAGCGGTTGAGGCCGAAGGGTTCGGCAATCGGGTGGGGCCGGTCATTGGCAATGGTGTCGGCGAACACCCAGCCCGAACCCGGAATGGCCTTGAAGCCGCCCGTGCCCCAGCCGCAGTTGACGTAGAGGCCGTCGACCGGCGTCTTGGAGATGAACGGCGAACGGTCGCCCGTCATGTCGACGATGCCGCCCCACAGACGGAGCATGCGCAGGCGCGAGATGATCGGGAAGGTTTCGACCAGGGCCGCCACCGTGTGCTCCAGCGCCGGGAAGGAACCGCGCTGCGAATAGTTGTTATAGGGGTCGGTGCCGCCGCCGATCACGAGTTCGCCCTTGTCGGACTGGCTCATGTAGCCATGAACGGTATTGGCCATGACAACGCAGTCGATCACCGGCTTGATCGGCTCGGAGACGAGCGCCTGCAGGCACTGGCTCTCGATCGGCATGCGCACACCCGCCATGTCCATGATGGTGGAGACATGGCCGGCGGTGACGACGCCGATTTTCTTGGTCTTGATGATGCCCCTGGTGGTTTCAAGCCCCACGACCTTGCCGCCATCGCGCTGGATGCCGGTAACCTCGCAGTTCTGGATGATGTCCACGCCCATCGAGTCAGCGCCGCGGGCATAGCCCCAGGCCACGGCGTCATGGCGGCCCGTGCCCCCGCGCGGCTGGTAATAGGCGCCGAGAATCGGGTAGCGGCAGTTCGGGTCGTCATTGATGATCGGGACGATCTCTTTCACCTCTGCCGGCGTGACCATGCGGCAGTCAAGGCCGGCGAGGCGGTTGGCATGGGCGGTGCGCTGGAAAGCGCGCAGCTCATGCTGGGTCTGGCACAGCATGAGAACGCCGCGGGGCGAGAACATGACGTTGTAGTTCAGGTCCTGCGACAGGTCCTCGTAGAGCGAGCGCGCCAGCTCATAAATGGCAATCGAGGGGTCCTGCAGGTAGTTGGAGCGGATGATGGTGGTGTTGCGGCCGGTGTTGCCGCCGCCCAGCCAGCCCTTCTCAACGACCGCGATATTGGTCATCTTGTGGTTCTTGGCGAGGTAATAGGCGGTGGCGAGGCCATGGCCGCCCGCGCCGACGATGACGGCGTCATACTCATGCTTTGGATTGGGCGAGCGCCAGGCCCGTTCCCAGTCCTTGTGGTAGTTCATGGCGTTTCGCGCGAGCGAAAACACAGAATAACGCGGCTTCATGAGGGCTTATTCCTTGTAACTGGCAGGAGCTTTAACAAAGGCCACTGGCTGCTATACTGGTTTTTCCGACGCCAATGGACGGCCATGCGACAATGCGGCATCGAAAATTTGATCTGGATGAATTGCATTAATGAGCCACACGGGAATATCTCATAGGTTATGATGATGTGGATTGTTCTCGCGGCTCTGACCGCCGTCGTCCTCGCTGCCCTTCTCGTTCCGGTGGTTGTCCGCAGCCTGTCGGCAGGCGCCGCCGACCGAAACGCCTATAACAGGGCGGTTTTCCGTGACCAACTGGCCGAACTGGAGCGGGATGCCGAACGCGGCACCATCGGCCCCGCCGAGGCCGAGGCCGCGCGCAACGAAATCTCCCGCCGACTCATCGCCGCGGTCGGCCCTGATCCGGAGGACGCGCGGCGCACCTCGCTGAGTGCCCCGGTCATTGCCATCGTGGCCGCGCTTCTGATCCCCGCCATCGCCCTGCCGCTCTATCTCAGGACCGGAAGCCCCGGCGTTCCCGACGTGCCGCTGGCATCGCGCATGGCCAACGCCGAACAGAGCGGCGACTTCGAGGCACTCATCGTCAAGGTGGAAAACCACCTCGCCGCCACTCCGGACGACATCGAGGGCTGGAAGGTTCTGGCCCCAACCTACCGGCGCTTCAACCGCTGGGCGGATGCGGCGGAGGCCTACCGCAACATCCTCAGGCTGTCGCCGCCCGATGCGGCCAATCTCGCCGATTACGGCGAGGCCATCGTGATGCAGGCGGAAGGCATGGTTTCGGCCGAGGCGCACCAGCTGTTCATCCGTGCACTGGCGCTTGACGCCAAAAACCCCAAGGCCCGCTTCTTCGATGCGCTGGCACTGAAGCAGGAAGGCAAGACCGAAGAGGCCAAGGCCGCCTTCCAGTCCTTCCTCGCGGACTCGCCCGCTGATGCGCCATGGCGCTCGATGGTCACTGCGGAAATCGACAGCCTGTCGGGCCGGCCGCCAGCACTCGACAACCAGACCATGGCCGATGCAGCCAATATGAGCGAGGCCGACCGACAGGCGATGATCGGCTCGATGGTCGACGGCCTCGAACAGAAACTTGCCGCAAACCCGGATGATCTTGATGGCTGGCTGCGCCTGATCCGCGCCCGCGCCGTTCTGGGCGAGGCGGACAAGGCCAAGGCCGCTTACGACAAGGCGCTGATCCAGTTCAGCGGCAATGGCGACGCGCTGGCGCAGATTGCCAGTCTTGGAAGGGAAATGAAGATCCAATGACCCGCAAGCAGAAGCGCCTGACCATGATCCTCGGCGGGCTTTCCGTTCTGGGGCTGGCCGCAGGCCTCGTGCTCTATGCGCTCTCCGACACGATCACCTTTTTCCACACGCCGAGCGACCTTGCCGAAACCGGCGTCAAGCCCGGCGAGCGCATCCGGCTCGGCGGCATGGTGGAGGACGGCAGCGTGAAGAAGGGGCCGGGAACCCTCACCACCTTCTCGGTCACCGACCAGATCGGGGCCATCACCGTCAGCTACAACGGCATTCTGCCGGACCTGTTCCGTGAAGGGCAGGGCGTTGTCACCGAGGGCAAGCTGCAGGATGATGGGACATTCGCAGCCGATACGGTGCTGGCCAAGCATGACGAGAACTACATGCCGCGCGAGCTGGCCGAAAGCCTGAAGGAAAAGGGCGTGAAACTGGGCAAGGGGGCAGGGGAATGATTGCCGAAACCGGTCACTTCGCATTGATCCTCGCCGTCGGCGTGGCGCTCTACCAGTTCCTCGTTCCGCTCTATGGCGCCCAGCGCGGCGAAGCCGGCCTGATGCGGGCCGGTATCTCCGCCGCGGTTCTGCAGATGGCGCTGGTGATGCTCTCCTTCGCCGCCCTCACCTATTCCTATGTGGTGTCGGATTTCTCGGTCAGCAACGTCGCGTCGAATTCGCATTCGGCCAAGCCCCTGCTTTACAAGATCAGCGGCGTGTGGGGAAACCATGAGGGCTCGATGCTGCTCTGGGTGCTGATCCTCGCGCTCTACGGCAGCGCGGTGGCGCTGTTCGGGCGCAACCTGCCCCTTGAGCTCCGGGCCCGCGTGGTGGCCATTCAGGGCTCGATCGGCCTTGCCTTCCTGCTCTTCCTGGTGCTGACCTCGAATCCCTTCCTGCGGATCATTCCGCCGCCGGTCGAAGGCGGCGGCCTCAACCCGATCCTGCAGGACCCGGCGCTCGCCTTCCATCCGCCCTTCCTCTACGCAGGCTATGTGGGCCTGTCGATTGCCTTCTCCTTCGCCGTGGCCGCACTGATCGAGGGCCGCGTCGATGCCGCCTGGGCGCGCTGGGTGAGGCCATGGACACTGGCCGCCTGGATGTTTCTCACCGTCGGCATCGCCATGGGCTCCTGGTGGGCCTATTACGAGCTTGGCTGGGGTGGCTGGTGGTTCTGGGACCCGGTGGAAAACGCCAGCCTCATGCCGTGGCTGGTGGCAACGGCGCTGCTGCATTCGGCCATCGTGGTGGAAAAGCGCAATGCGCTCAAGATCTGGACGGTGCTGCTCTCGATCCTCGCCTTCTCGCTCTCGCTCATGGGTGCATTCCTCGTGCGCTCCGGCGTTCTGACCTCGGTTCATGCCTTTGCGGTGGACCCGGAGCGCGGTGCCTTCATCCTGTTGATCCTCTGCATCTTCGTCGGTGGGTCGCTGTCGCTGTTTGCCTGGCGCGCGCAATCGCTGAAGGCGGGCGGCCTGTTTGCCCCCGTCAGCCGCGAGGGCAGCCTGGTCATCAACAACCTGCTGCTGTGCGTGGCGACGGTGGCGGTCTTCGTGGGCACGCTGTACCCGCTGGCGCTCGAGACGCTGAACGGCGACAAGATCTCGGTGGGGCCTCCCTATTTCAACCTGACCTTCGGCCCGATCATGCTGCCGCTCCTCCTGGTGGTGCCACTCGGCCCCTTCCTCGCCTGGAAGCGCGGTGAGATTTCCACCGCGCTGCGTCGCTTGAAGATTGCGCTGGTCCTGTCGGTGGCGGTGGGGCTTGGCGTGCTGCTCGCCAATGTGCGCGGGCCATGGCTGGCGCCCGTCGGCATGGCGCTGTCGGCCTGGCTGGTGTTTGGCGCCCTGTCTGACCTCGCTCAGAAGATCTCGCTGTTCAAGGTGCCGCTGGCGACAAGCTGGCACCGGCTCATTGGCCTGCCGCGCTCGGCCTTCGGCACGGTGCTGGCCCATGGCGGGGTCGGCGTGATGCTGGCCGGCATCGTGGCGATTTCGCTCTGGCGTCTCGAGGTGATCGTGGCGCTGAAGCCCGGTCAGTCAGCTGACATCGGCAAATACAATGTCACATTCATCGGCGAGGCACCGCTCACCGGACCGAACTACACCGGCCGCGTCGGCAACTTCCTGCTGAGGGAGGATGGCCGTGAGATCACCACGCTGCGCTCCGAGAAGCGCGAGTTCAAGCCGTCCGGCATGCCGACGACAGAGGTGGGCCTGCTGCAGACCTTCACGGGTGATGTTTACGTGGTGATGGGCGAACCCACCACCGATGGCGCGCGCGCCATGCGCTTCTACTATAATCCCTTCGTGAACTTCATCTGGGCGGGGGCGGTGCTCATGTTCTTGGGCGGCCTCCTTTCGCTGAGCGACCGGCGCTACCGGGTGGGAGCGCCCAAGCGCGCCCAGGCGTCGCAGATGGTGGCGGCGGAATGAGGAAGCTTCTCGCCATTCTGGCGCTGGTGGCTTCGCTGTCGCCCGCGCTTGCGCTGTCACCCGAGGAGCAGCTGCAGGACCCCGCCCTCGAAAAGCGGGCGCGGTCGATATCGGCGGAACTGCGCTGCCTGGTCTGCCAGAACCAGTCGATCGACGATTCGGATGCGCCGCTGGCAAAGGACCTCCGCCTGCTGGTGCGCGAGCAATTGCTCACGGGCAAGAGCGATGGCCAGGTGATGGACTTCATCGTCGCCCGCTATGGCGAGTATGTGCTGCTGAATCCGCGCTTCAGCACCGATACGATCCTGCTGTGGGCTACGCCCTTCGCCGTCCTGCTGATTGCCGGGACAGTGCTGGTGCTCCGCAGGCGGCGACCGCAGCCCCAGCCAGCGCCGGAGATCCCGCTTTCCGATGCCGAACGCGAGGCCCTGCGAAAGGTCATGGAATAGCCTCGGGTTTGCCGCGAAGCTTACTGAAGTTTCACCCCGCGGACAGGTCTTTGTAAGGCACGGCGACATACCTTCACTTCATCGAAACAACCACACGATGGAGTTACGGAATGTCCTCTGCTACCCCCCGCACTGCCCCCAAGGCGCTTGGTATCTTCGCCGCCGGCCTGCTGGCCGCCACGGCTTTCGTCAGCGCTGCCTCGATCATGCCCTCAGGCCCCGCCATCGCGCAGAACCAGCTCAATGGTGCCGCGATCGACACATCCAAGGGTTACGCCGATCTCGTTGACCGCGTGATGCCGGCGGTGGTCAGTGTGCAGGTGAAATTCGCCAACGCTGCGGCGGACGGCGGTGAAGAGGGTGCAGGCTCCGGCCGCCAGATGCCCGGCCTTCCCGATGGCCCCCTCGGTGAGTTCTTCAAGCAGTTCCGCGGCCAGGGCGAGCAGGGACAGCGTCCGCGCAGCGGCATGGCCCAGGGTTCGGGCTTCATCATCACGGCTGACGGCTATGCCGTGACCAACAATCACGTGGTCAAGGACGCCGATGAAGTGTCCGTCACCCTGAAGGATGGCACGGAGTACAAGGCCGAGGTGATCGGCACCGATCCCAAGACCGATCTTGCCCTGATCAAGATCAAGGGCGACGGCAAGGCGTT
Source organism: uncultured Aestuariivirga sp. (assembly GCA_964392525.1). Lineage (GTDB taxonomy): Bacteria > Pseudomonadota > Alphaproteobacteria > Rhizobiales > Aestuariivirgaceae > Aestuariivirga. The sequence goes on along the minus strand of CAYMQH010000028.1, from coordinate 17,652 downwards.
CGACTTCGTGTCCTTCGCCGAGGACGAGCCGCGCGTCGGCGACTATGTGATGGCGGTGGGCAACCCCTTCGGGCTTGGAGGCTCGGTGACAACCGGCATCATCTCGGCGCGTGGCCGCGATATCGGCGCTGGCCCCTATGACGACTTCCTGCAGATCGACGCGGCCATCAACCACGGCAATTCCGGCGGACCGGCCTTCAACCTCGAAGGCGAGGTGGTGGGCATCAACACTGCGATCTACTCGCCCTCTGGCGGCTCGGTCGGCATCGGCTTCGCCATTCCCGCCTCCACGGCGGAAAGCGTGATCAGCAGCCTCAAGGAAAACGGCACGGTGACGCGCGGCTGGCTTGGCGTGCAGATCCAGCCGGTGACGGAGGACATCGCCGAAAGCCTCGGGCTCGAGAAGGCCAAGGGCGCCATCGTCGCCGATGTGACGGCGGACTCGCCCGCGCTCGCCGCCGGCATCCAGCAGGGTGACACCATCCTGAGCTTCGACGGCAAGGACATCACCGACTCGCGTGATCTGTCGCGCAAGGTTGCCCAGGTGAAGCCTGGTGCCGAGGTTCCGGTCACCGTCGTCCGCGATGGCAAGACGATGGATATCTCGGTGAAGATCGGCACCATGCCGAGCAATCCGAAGATGGCCTCCAAGGACGGCAGCAAGGAGCAGGAGACGAGCGTCTCCCTCGCTGACCTCGGCATCAAGGTTGCGCCCGCGCAGGATGGCCCCGGCGTCATGGTCACCGAGGTTGCGCCCGGCAGCGCCGCCGCCGAGCGCGGCCTGAAGGCCGGCGACACAATCCTTGAAGTGGCCGGTGCTGAGGTGAATGCGCCCTCGGATGTGCGCGCCGCGCTCAAGGACAACGAAAAGAAGCGCGTCCTGATGCTGGTCAAGACCGAAGACGGCCAGCGCTTCGTGGCCCTGCCCAAGTCCAAGGGCTGAGGCTGAGCAAAGAGGGCCCGCGGGACAACGCCCCAACCCCCCGCTCCAACGTCGCGCGTGCCCCTTCGGCGCGGAGGCTGGATATCCCCAACGGGAGCCAGCCACCGCGCTTGCCCCCTTTGACACGGGATGGGACAATCAAGTTATTGAGAATGAAACGCAAGGGTGGGCCGCGGAGTCGACCCGGCAGCCCATGCGCATTCTGGTGATCGAAGACGACCGCGAGGCCGCAAGCTGGCTGGTCAAGGGCCTTACTGAAGCGGGCCATGTGGCCGACCATGCCGCCGATGGCGAAGAGGGCCTGGGCCTTGCGCTCGAGGGTGTGCATGATGTGCTCATCGTCGACCGCATGCTGCCCAAGATCGACGGCCTGACCATCATCCGCAAGCTGCGGGAGAACAATATCAAGGCGCCGGTCCTGATCCTTTCGGCGCTTGCCGATGTCGATGAGCGGGTGAAGGGCCTGCGGGCCGGCGGCGATGATTACCTCGGCAAGCCCTATGCCTTCGCCGAGCTTCTGGCGCGCATCGAAAACCTCGGCCACCGCGCCACACAGGCCCCGCTCGAAACCAAGCTCAAGGCCTGTGACCTCGAGATCGACCTCCTGACGCGCAACGTGACGCGGGGCGGCAAGCCCATCCTGCTGCAACCGCGCGAGTTCAAGCTGCTCGAATACCTGGTTCGCAACGCCGGCCATATCGTGACCCGCACCATGCTGCTCGAAAACGTGTGGGACTATCACTTCGATCCGCAAACCAACGTGATCGACGTTCACATCTCCAGGCTCCGGGCCAAGATCGACAAGGGCTATGACGAGCCAATCCTGCAGACCGTTCGCGGCGCGGGATACATGATCCGTGACACGTGAACATCGGCTTCCGTCTCCTCCACACCTCGACGTTCCGCCTCGCGGCGCTCTACCTCGTGTTGTTCGTCATTTCGGTGGGGGCGTTGCTTGGTTATGTCTACTGGAACACCGCGGTGCTGCTGGAGCGCCAGACGGAGGAGACGATCCGCGCCGAAGTCAACGCGCTGGCCGACCAGTACCGGCTGCGCGGTGTGCGCGGCATCATCGATACGATCCAGCGGCGCAGCGATGACGACAACGGCGCGGTCTATCTGCTCGTCAATTCGGCGGGCGAGCGCGTTGCCGGCAATCTGACGGCGCTTCCCACCCGGCCGGAGGGCGAGGACGCGAGCTGGATGGAATTCCCGCTCGACGTCCAGAAGCCGACGGGCCGCGAAAGCCACATGGCGCGGGCCTTCTACATCAAGCTTTCAGGCGGCTTCGAGCTCGTCGTCGGCCGCGATGTGGAAGCGCTCCGGCAATTCGCGGCGATCATCCGCCAGACCATCTATTATGCGCTCGCCATCGCACTGGTGCTCGGGCTCGGCGGCGGCCTGCTGATGAGCCGCAACTTCCTCAAGCGGGTCGAGACCATCACCGAGGCGAGCCGGACCATCATGGCGGGCAACATGTCGGGCCGCATGCCCGTCACCGGGCTGAATGATGAACTCGACAGGCTGGCGCTGGCGCTGAACGAAATGCTCGACCAGATCGAAAGCCTGATGGCGGCAATGAAGGAAGTGTCCAGCAATGTGGCGCATGACCTGAAGACGCCGCTGACCCGCATCAAGGCGCGGGTGGAGGCGGCATTGCGCGCGGGCTCGGAAGACGAATACCGCGAGGCGCTCGACAACACGGTGAACGAATCCGACCGCCTGCTTGAAACCTTCAATGCGCTGCTCTCCATCGCCCGGGCCGAGGCTGGCCAGTCGCGCAGCGGACTTGCGCCCATCGACGTCGGCCCGCTGATCGCTGATGTCGTCGATCTCTATGAGCCGATGGCGGAGGAAGAGGGCGGCACGCTGACCAGCAGCACCGCGCCCGGCCTCCTCGTGATGGCTGACCGGCAGCTTCTCGCACAGGCCCTCACCAATCTCATCGACAATGCCCTGAAATACGGTGCGCGGCCCGGTGAAACCCCCGAAATCACCGTGACCGGCGTGGTTGAGGGCGACAAGGTGGTGATCGCGGTGGCCGACCATGGCGATGGCATTGCGCCTGAAGACCGCGGGCGCGTGACCGAGCGTTTCGTACGCCTCGATCAGAGCCGCTCCAAACCCGGTAATGGCCTGGGCCTGAGCCTCGTCTCCGGTGTCATGAAGCTCCACAAGGGCACGCTGCTCCTCGAAGACAACCACCCCGGCCTGCTGGCCAAGCTGGTGCTGCCGCTGCAAACCGCGGGGTAGGGCGTCATCCTGTTCTGCACGGAGAAATTCGATAGCTGTATGCAATCGATATACATAATGACCTAAAGGAAAAACTGACTTAAAGTCAGTTTTTGATGGTGATAAGCATGAGGCTGCGCGATCGATCCTCTATCGGGACGCTTCCTCAGGCAGGAATCAGATTGGAGTGCGGGCGGTACGGTGGCATCACGCGGCATTTCGAAATTCCAAACCGATGCCCAAAGCGCGAATGAGTTTGGTGTCGATCTGACGCGGTACTATTCGAGCAAATATGAAACGCTCAGTTTTCCCTTCTCTTCGCGACTCGGAGTTGGCTGGAGAACCGCGTTTGACGCGTCGGCAGTGATGAATTCCAGTTCCCTGACATCTGCCACACTGATCCATGTTATTCTGCCGAATTCCGTCGAATACTCTTTCCTCAAGCAAGCGGGAGCCTGGAAACCCGTTTTGCCGCGTCTCACGAGTTCTGGTGCGATCAAATGGGACACAACTGGCCCAGGGGTTGGTTTCGTCCTCGCAACAGCAAACAACCAGATCGTGCTCCGGAGTCCTGACGGACGCAACTACATCTTTGATGCATCTGGCCGGTTGATCCGGATTCGAAAGGCCGCTGGATATGTTCAGACCTTGGAGTACACGGGTAAACTCAATACGCGTGTCTTCGATACTCTCGGCGGTTGGATAAGATTCAACTATGCTCATCCGGCTCAGCCCTTTCTTTTGACAGAGGCCGAAACGAGCGATGGAGCGAAAATCTCATACAGCTACGAAAACAGGTATCTGGGCAGTTCTGGTCAAAGAGCGGGAGCCAAGCACAGCGGTTATTGGACGTTAAGATCTGTGTCCTGTTCTGGAACCATACCGGCGTCTGCAACAGGAAGCCGGGATCGCCAATATGAGTACCTCGCCGATCGAGCGAGGCCATTCCTCTTGACGGGTGTGCTCGATAAAGACGGCGCTCGGGTGGCTGGATGGACGTATGACACTAGGGGCCGCGCGACAAGCAGCGTAGGTGACGGTGGCGCAGACCGTTGGGCGTTTTCCTATGATGATGTTACAGAGCAGGTGAAGGCGGTCGACCCGCTTGGACGCACCGTAACATACGAGAGAAAACGTGGAGTTGACGGAGTACGGAGATTGATTCCGCTTGATCTGGATGAGTTATTTGCCCCGTCTTCAAATCGTCGGTTGCGGTCAGCAAGTTCTGCATCTTGTGGGAATGACTGTTGGTTCGGCATGTTCTGTGGAACGCCGCCGATGTGCACGGGACCATCCGAGGATCATGCGCTTGATGAGTGCAAGAAGGCTGCAGAAGGTGGTGAAATCGCCTGGGGTAATTTCTGTCAAGCGAGTACATGGTTCGTCGCTTACGATCATACCAGAGCGGCCAGATATTTTAAGGAAATTCGTAACTCAAAGATAAGCAGGCGTAACTGGTGTTATAATGAATTTGGGCAATAGTGAAGAGAACTCAGTACTCTGCAGTCTTAGCTTTCACCGCATGGACTTGAGTCGAAGAATGTCCGCCGAGATTCATAATCCCGTTCCTAGTGTGGTTTTCACGACATCGGACCGTGGCCCCACAAAGGTGTGGGATTGCGAGGTAAGGATTTGGCTGGATGGAGAAGAACGAAGAATAGTCGCCACGAATGTGCGGTGGGTCATTTCGTTCTGGCAAGCGTTGGAGTGCGTTCGATCCTTGATACCAACCGGTGAGGAGTGTGAGTGGGTCGACGATGAGGGCCTTGAAAGTTGGTGCATACTACCCCGTACTATGCCATTCAGTTGGGGGTATGATCTCTACCATCGGATTTCGCAGATGAGCGATGATACTGAGAAAGCGTATGTAGAGGATGTCGAACGGCGCCGCCTCGCATGGGAGGCTCGCCGCTCGTCTGAAGCAGAAGACTGAGTGCGGGATCCTGGTGACGGATCAATCGTGCTGCGCTAGAATCTGGCCATGCCCATTGCTCCATCCATCAGGTCCATGGATCAAGACACTGTCTCGCTGTTCTGGAAGGATATGCCGCCGGGCTTGATTGCTGATGGGGCTTTGGAACTTGCAGGCGCGGTCGCCGGGGCGTCCCCCTTCCTGCGGCAGTTGATGCTGCGTGATCCGGTCTATGCGGGGCGGGTGTTTTCGGAGGACCCCGAGCCGTTGCTGGCGGAACTCCTCGCATCTCTCAAGGGGTTCACAGCTGATCTCGCCCAAGCCGATGTCATGCGGGCATTGCGGCAGGCGAAGAAAAAGGCGTCTCTGCTGATCGCGGTGGCTGATCTCTCCGGCCGGTGGACCGTTGAACAGGTGACGGCGGCGCTGACGGAGTTTGCCGATGCCACGCTGCAAGCGGCGATTTCCTGGCTTCTGGTGGATGCGGCGCGGAGCGGCAAGGCGAGGCTGGAGGATGCATCATCGCCTTTGCAGTCCTGCGGATATGTTGCGCTCGCCATGGGCAAGCAGGGGGCTTACGAGCTCAACTATTCCAGCGATATTGACCTCATCATCCTCTATGACCCCTTCACGCCGCTGCTCGATGACCCAGGCGAGGCCGCCACCTTCTTTGTGCGCCTCACCCGCCGCCTCGTGCAGTTGATGCAGGATGTGACGGAGGATGGCTATGTCTTCCGTACTGACTTGCGCCTGCGGCCTGACCCGCGCGCCACCCAGGTTGCAATCTCGATTGAGGCGGCGGCCATCTATTACGAGAATCAGGGGCAGAATTGGGAACGCGCCGCCATGATCAAGGCGCGCGCGGCGGCGGGCGATGTGGCTCTGGGGGAGGAGTTCCTCGACCGGCTGAAGCCCTATATCTGGCGCAAGTATCTTGATTTTGCGGCAATTGCCGATGTGCAGTCGCTGAAACGGCAGATCCATGCGGTGAAGGGCCATGGCGACATCAAGGTGCGCGGGCATAACCTCAAGCTCGGGCGTGGCGGCATCCGCGAAATCGAGTTCTTCGTCCAGACCCAGCAATTGATCGCGGGCGGGCGCAACCCCAGCCTGCGCGGGCGCGGCACGCTTGCCATGCTCGACCATCTGGCCGCGGCGCAGTGGATTTCTGCCGAGGCCGCGGCGGAACTGAAATCGGCCTACCGCTTCCTGCGCTGCATCGAGCATCGGGTGCAGATGGTGAATGACGAGCAGACGCATGTGCTGCCGGTGGATGATGCGCCCTTTGAGTCGCTGGCGCGGTTCTCAGGCTTTGAAACGGGTGAGTCTTTCGATTCTGAAATCCGCCGCACGCTGGAATGCGTGCAGGGCCATTATGCAAGACTGTTCGAATCCGCCGAGGACTTGGGAACCGACTCGGGAAGCCTCGTCTTCACCGGCGGCGAGGATGATCCCGAAACCATCGAGACGCTGTCGCGCATGGGCTATCAGTCGCCCAGCGAAGTCTCGGCGACGATCCGCGGCTGGCATTTCGGCCGCTATGGCGCGACGCGCAGCGCCCGGGCCCGTGAACTGCTGACCGAGTTGATGCCGAAACTGCTGACATCCCTCGCGGCCATGGGTGACGCCGACCTCGCCTTCATGGCATTCGACAAGTTCCTGAGCGGCCTTCCGGCGGGGGTTCAGCTGTTCTCGCTGCTGAAGGCCAATCCACGCCTGCTGGATCTGCTGGCGACGATCCTTGGCAGTGCGCCCCGCCTTGCCGAACAGCTGAGCCGCCGGCCGAAGGTACTGGATGCGGTGCTGGACCCCGGCTTCTTCGGCCCCATGCCGACAGCAGAGCAGATGGAGCAGGTGATTGGCCCCGTGCTGCCGCCGGGCCTGGCCCTCGATGAGACGGCGGACCGGGCCCGCGTTATCGGCAAGGAACAGGCCTTCCGCATCGGCGTGCGCGTACTCTCCGAGACGGTGAGCGCCGTGGAGGCCGGAACCGCCTTCTCGCAGCTTGCCGGATTGCTGTTGACCCATCTTCACTCCGCTGTGCTGCAGGACCTCGAGCTGCGGCACGGCAAGGTGCCGGGCGGGCGCAGCGCCGTGATCGCCATGGGGAAGCTGGGTGGCCGCGAGATGACGGCGGGCTCCGACCTCGACCTCGTCATCATCTATGATGCGGCGGCGGGCGCCGAAATGACCGATGGCGCGAAGCCCCTGAGCGTCAACCAGTTCTATGCCCGCATGACGCAGCGGCTGATCTCGGCGCTGTCGGCGCCAACGGCGGAAGGCGTGCTCTATGAGGTGGACATGCGGTTGCGGCCTTCGGGCAGCAAGGGGCCGGTGGCGGCGAGCCTGCCGAGCTTCCGGAGCTACCACCATGATTCAGCCTGGACATGGGAGAAGCTGGCACTGACGCGGGCAAGGCCCATCTGCGGCGACCGTAGCCTGATGACGGAAATCTCGGGCGAAATCACTCGTGCCCTGTGTGCACCGCGCGATGGCGTGGCGACGGTGAATGACGTGGTCGACATGCGCCGCCTGATGATCCGCGAGCAGGCCTCAACCGGCCTGTGGGACATCAAGCGGGCGCGCGGCGGTCTCGTGGAACTCGAATTCATCGCCCAGACCCTGCAGTTGCTGCATGCGCCGGAAAGGCCTGGCGTTCTCGACACCAATACGCTGGCGGCGCTCGAGAAGCTGGCGCAGGCGGGCGTGCTGGATGGCGCCGATCACGCCGCGCTGAAGGAGGCGGGGCTGCTCTACCACCGCCTGACGCAGGTGTTGCGGCTGTGCGTCGATGGCGCCTATGACCCCGCCGCATCACTCCCGGCGCTCAACCAGTTGGTGGCGAGTGCCGCGGAAAGCCCCGGCATCCCGGCCGCCGAGGCGCTGCTGGCGGAAACCCAGGCAAGGGTGGCTGACCTGTTCGACCGGCTGGTCGGCAAAATTTCCTGAAAACCCAGCGACGGATTGAGCCGCATGGCGCGTCCTATGGTCAGGACAACTGACAGGAGGAACATGTCCATGCGCCGTCTGACCCTCACACTCGCGCTTCTTGGCCCGCTCGCCCTCATCCCGGCGGCGTCGGCAATGGAGCCCTATCTTCCCAAGACCCAGAAAAGCTTCAATGCCGTTGACGCGGACAAGAACGGCAAGATCACCGCCGCCGAAATCACGCCCAGGGCCGGAAAGCGTTTCGACCGCTTCGACGCCGACAAGAACGGCACCGTGACGCCCGCCGAGATCGAGGTGGTGCTGAAGGCGGCGCTGGAGAGGCAGCGTGACCGGATCATGGCCAACCTCGATGCCGACAAGGACGGTGCCATCAGCCGCGCCGAATATGATGCGGCGGTGGACAAGATGCTGGCCAACGCTGACAGCGACAAGGACGGCGGCCTGTCGCTTGAGGAGATGCGCAAGTCCAGGGTTGCGAAAATCGCCAAACCCGCTACGGCTACAGGAGAAACCGCCAACTGAGCCGCTTGCCTGGACCAGCTTTTGACCCGCGATGCCACGGCGTTCCAGCAGATGACGGATGCCGGCCTGCTGGAGGCCGCCGCCGGAGGAAGCCATGCGGCCTTCGCGGAGATCGTCACGCGCCATTTCCAGCCGGTTTACCGGCTGGTCTGGCGCATGACAGGCGGCGCGCCGGATGCGGAGGACATGGCGCAGGACGCTTTCGTCAGGCTCTGGAAGAACCCCGCCCAGCTCCGCGAGGGTGCTGCCCTCAGGGGATGGTTGATGCGGGTTGCCGCCAATGCGGTCATCGATGGCAGCCGCCGGGCAAGGCCCGGCGCGCTCGAAGATGCGCCCGAAGTGGCCGACCCCCAGGCAATGCCACATGCGCCGCTTGACAGGGCCGAGGCGGCGCGGCTGGTTGACAGCCGGATCGCCCAGCTGCCCGAACGGCAACGCCTGGCTCTGTCGCTGGTCTATTTTGAGGGATTGAGCAACATCGAGGCGGCTGCGGTGATGGAGGTGAGTGTGGACGCGCTCGAATCGCTTCTGGCGCGGGCCCGCCGGAGCCTTAAGGAAAGCCTGTCAGCCGAGTGGCGCGATCTTGTTGGCGGCCTGACGGAGACGGGGCAGTGAGAACGGACATGGAAGACGGCAAGAACAGACACCGAGGCCCCGTGAGGGGCGAGACGGCGGCCGAAACCGGCGAGATCGACATCGTGCTGGCGCGGGCCAGTGTGCCGCCCATCCCTGCAGGCGCCGTGCACAGCCTGCTGGCCCGCATCGCGGATGAACCGCAGCAGGCGGCGGTCCTGCCCTTCCAGCCGCGCGGGCAGGCACCTCGCCGCAGCCTCCTGCGCTATGCCACGGCGCTGCCACTGGCCGCCTCGCTGGCGCTGGGCGTCTATCTCGGCGCCAGGGGCACGCTGGATTTCATGATGCCCGCCGCCATCACCGGGGTGGTGCTGAACGAAGAAGCAATCGACGATCTGGGTGGCGTGAGCGAGGCGGATGACTATGCCGCGGAAACCCTGTCATGACGGCGCCTGACACCAGCCGCCGCTGGCTGAAGCTGGCGCTCATCGTTTCTGTCGCGCTGAACCTCGTGGTGGTCGGCGCCGGGGTGACGCGCTTTTTCATGCCGGGCCCGCCTGAGCGCATGGTCATGGGGTCGCAGATGCAGCTCTTCCCGCGCAAGTTCTTCAGCGAACTGGAAAAGCCGCGCCGCCTGGAACTGTTGCGGGTGTTCCGCGGCTATGACCCTGCCTTCCGCGAGGGCCGCGCCGCCGCGCGCGCCGAAGTCCGGGCACTTGCCTCGGCACTTGATGCGGAGCCCTACGACCCTGCAAAGGTGAAGGCGGCGGTCGAGGGCTTCACGGAAAGAAGTGCCAGCCTCGCCGCCGCGGGCGGTGAGGCAGCGCTGACGCTGATCGGCAAACTCACGCCCGACGAGCGCAAGCTGCTGGCCCGCCAACTGCTGCTGCGCGAGGAGAACATGCGCAGCCTTCGCGCGCCCAGGCCAGCACAGAACTGATCAGGCGGCGTTCGCTTCGGCCGACTTGAGCGGGAAGGTTACCGTCACTTCTGTGCCCTTGCCCACCGTGCTCTTGATCGACAGCGTGCCGCCATGCAGTTCCACGAAGGACTTCGAAATGGCCAGCCCCAGGCCTGAGCCGCCACGGCTCTTGGTGAACTGGTTCTCCACCTGCTCGAAGGGCCGGCCCAGCTTCTCGATGTCGCGCGCCGGGATGCCGATGCCGGTATCGCGGATGGCAATCGCCATGAAGCCATCCGCCTTGCGCGCGCTGACCGTGACGTGGCCACCTTCCGGCGTGAACTTCACCGCGTTGGACAGAAGGTTGATGAGCACCTGCTTGAAGGCGCGGCGGTCGGCCCACAGGGCAAGGCCCGGCGGGGCCTGACGCTCGATCGAGACGCGGCCTTCGAAGGCGCGGGGCCCGACGAGGCGCATCACTTCGTCCAGCACCGAGTCGAGTTGCAGGGTATCGCACTCAAGCTGCAGGCGGCCCGCCTCGATCTTCGACATGTCGAGGATGTCGCTGATGACATCGAGCAGGAACTGGCCGCTGCGGTGAATGTCGCGCGAGTATTCGGCGTACTTCTCCGAGCCCATGGGCCCGAACATCTGCGCCAGCATCACTTCCGAGAAGCCGATGATGGCGTTGAGCGGCGTGCGCAGCTCATGCGACATGTTGGCGAGGAATTCGGATTTCGACCGGTTGGCTGCTTCGGCGCGGGTCTTTTCGCGGGCGTATTTGTCGGCAAGGTCGGCGAGGCGCTGGGCCTGCTGGTCGGCGAGCAGGCGCTCCTTCTGCAAGTCGCGCACCGTGATCATCAATTCGCGTTCGGACATGCGCAGACGCTCTTGCTGAAGCTTGAGCGCGGTGATGTCTGTGCCGACTGACACGAAGCCGCCATCCTTGGTGCGGCGTTCGTTGATCTGCAGCCAGCGGCGGTCGGCAAGCTCCACCTCGAAGGAGTTGCCGCTCTCACCCTTGATACCGATGCGCGCCTGCACCGCAGGCTCCTTCGCGGCGCGCACCACATCTTCGTAAGGCGTGCCCGGCTGGCAGACGGAGGCCGGCAGCGAATGGAACTGCTGGTACTTCGAATTGCAAATGACGAGCCGGTTGTCCGCATCCCACAGCACGAAGGCTTCCGAGATGTTCTCCACCGCATCCATCAGGCGGAGTTCGGCATCCTTGTTGATCTTGTCGGCCTGCTTCTGCTGCGTGATGTCAAAGACGATGCCGGTGAGGTGCGGGCGGTTCTTCGCTTCGCCTGGCGCCAGCGCCACGCGGGCGCGCAGCCAGACATAATGCCCGTCCTCGTGGCGCATGCGGAATTCGCGATCGAAGGAGGTGATCTCGCCGTTGAGCAGTTGCTCGACGGCGTCCTCAAGCTGCGTGTCGTTCTCGTGGATGCGGCTGAGGACTTCATCGAAGGTGAGGAAATCGCCCTTCACCGGCATGCCGAGCATTTCGAACATGGAGCGCGACCAGAAGATGATACCCCGTCTGATGTCCCAGTCCCACATGCCGCACTGGCCGCGTTCCAGTGCCTTGTCGAGGCGCGCGGTGGCAACGCCGAGGATCTTGTCCGCCTCCGCTGCCTTCGCGGCCTGCCAGTGGAAGGCGCCGCCCAGCAGGATGAGCACGAAGAGTGCCACAAGGAACAGCGCCGTCACCTGTGTGACGCCGGAGCGCCAGGCAGAGAGCACATCCTGCTTGCGCTGGAACACCAGCAGCGTTCCCGGAAAATCGCCCAAGTCATACATGCTGACGAAGGCGTCCTCGCCGGAGGCCAAGCGCAAGGGCGCCATCTCGCCGCTGTTCATGGCCGCGCCGGTGATGAAGTCGGGGGAGAGCACGCTGGTGATCAGCTGGCCGTTCAGCTTCTCGGATTGCGGCATGCTCGCGGTGATCTCGCCCGTGCTCCGAGCCACGGCGAACACTCGCTGTTCGCCCAGCGCATCGGGCGGCAGAATGCCGGAGAGATACTGTGTGTTGACGATGGGCGGCGTGCGGCCCGTCAGGGGCGCAAGGGTGAAATCCGATTTGATGCGGGACGCGACGATCTGCCCATTGAGCGCAGAAAGCCGGTTCTGCTCCGCCACATGGGTGGTGCGGCTGTCGCTCAACTGCACGAGCAGCAAGCTTCCGAGGATCAAAAGGAACAGGACGATGAGCGAGGTGATCAGCAGGCGCAGATGGCGCTCGGCAATGGTGATACGGAAGCCGCCCGGCCACGGAGTCGGGAGTTTCAATACCCGCTCCTTGTAAAACAGTTCGCCGAGATGCGTCTTGCCCAATCTATTCCCCTGCTTGCCCGCCGTTTCCCGGCGGGAAGGCCTTGAACACACTGACGCAACCACGCCCCGAATCAGTGCCTATTGATTCGAAACGGGGGTGATTTGTCCAGTGCTGTTGCAATAGGTCATGCGCGGACGATTTTCGACATGATTTCGTATACATCCCGCGACAGCGAAGGCTCCGCCAGGACCCGGTTGAGTTCGGCCTGGGCCGCTGCCTTCCGCCCTGCTTCGAGCAGCCGGCAACTGCGGAAGCCGGTGGCGATGCGGGAGGCAACCTGTGGATTGAGAGGGTCAAGCGTCAGAATGGCATCGGCCACCATTTTGTAGCCCGATCCATCGGCGGCGTTGAAGCCGGTGATGTTGCCGCCGGTGAAGCCGCCGATCAGCGCATAGACCTTGTTGGGCGTCGTCCAGCTGAAATCCCTGTGATGGGTGAGCCTTGCGATGCGATCCGCCGCGTTGGGTCCAATGCACTGCGCCTCAAGCATCAGCCACTTGTAGATCAACAGATGTTCATGGGCATGGGCGGCGTGGAACCTATCGAGTGCCGGATCGCGCTCCGGGCAGTCGATATGGACGAGTGCCGTCAGTGCGCCCATTTCTGCACTCATGCTGTGCGGGCGTTCGAGTTCGCCCAGCGCCCAGTTGATGCCAAGCGGGCGGTCACCTGCCAGCATCAGGCCAAGGGCTGCATGACGAAGCGCACGGCGGGCGGTTGATGCAGGGTCTGGCCGGTAGGGGCCTTGCTCCGTCGTCGCGGCCCAGATGGCGGTGAGGTCATCCGTGATATGCCGAGCCACGCCGGCGCGCACCTGATCCCGCGCCGCATGCACCTTGTCCGGATCGACCTTGCTGCCGAGCGCCGCAGCGATTTCGCTCTCGGTGGGCAAACCCAGCATCAGCGCCTTGAAGGCGTCATCCACCTTGCGGTCCTCAAGGATCTGCCGGAGCGCCCCGGCATAGGCGGTGACACCGGCTTCAACCGCCTCCCCGCGATAGGCGGCGAGGATCAGGCTGCGGCCTGCGGTCTGGCCGGCCTCCCAGCGGTTGAAGCTGTCGCTGTCATGGCCCATCAGGAACAACTGGTCAGCCATTGTGAGATTGGCGTCGAGCTTGATGGGGGCGGAAAAACCGCGGTTGAGCGAGAGCACCGGGCTTTTCGCCACGTTGTTGAAACGGAAGATCTGGCGTTCCTGCGTGAGTTCGATGAGCGGCGCATTGAGCAGGCCGGTTCCCTCAAGGTCGAGCGGCATTTCTTCGCCGTCTGGTCCCACGAGCCCCAGTCCCAGCGGAATGTGCAGCGGTTGTTTCACCGGCTCGCCGGGTGTTGCCGCGCTCTGCTGTTCGAGCGTCAGGATGAACTGCCGCTTCGCGGAATCATAAGCACCCTCAGCTTTCACCTGCGGTGTTCCAGCCTGCGTGTACCAGGTGAAGAACTGCGAAAGATCGCGGCCCGAGGCCTCCGCCATGCAGGCAACAAATTGTTCGACGGTTGCCGCCTCGCCGTCATGGCGCGTGAAGTAAAGATCCATCGCCTTGCGGAAGGCATCGACGCCGATGAGCGTCTGCATCATGCGGCAGATTTCAGCACCCTTCTCGTAAACCGTCGGCGTGTAGAAGTTGTTGATCTCGATGTAGGAAGAAGGCCTGGCGGGGTGGGCGAGCGGGCCGTTGTCTTCCGGGAATTGCCTCGCGCGCAGCGTCTTCACATCGTTGATGCGCTTCACGGCGCGTGAGCGCAGGTCGGAGGTGAATTCCTGATCGCGGAAGACGGTGAGGCCTTCCTTCAGGCAAAGCTGGAACCAGTCGCGGCAGGTGATGCGGTTACCGGTCCAGTTGTGGAAATACTCATGCGCGATGATGGCTTCGATGTTGACGTAGTCAAGGTCTGTCGCGGTTTCAGGCAGGGCGAGGATGTATTTGTCGTTGAAGATGTTGAGGCCCTTGTTCTCCATGGCGCCCATGTTGAAGTCTGGCACGGCGACGATGTTGAACACGTTCAGGTCATATTCGCGGCCGAAGCGCTGCTCGTCCCAGCGCATCGAGGCCTTGAGCGAGTCCATCGCCCAGGCGCAGCGGCTTTCCTGGCCTTTCTCCACATAGATTCCAAGCGAAACTTCGCGGCCTGACAGGGTGTGAAATGTGTCATGCACCGCGGCGAGATCGCCCGCCACCAGTGCAAAGAGGTAGGAGGGCTTCGGGAACGGATCATCCCAGATGGCGTAGTGACGGTTGGTGCCGCCAATCACCTCGCGCTCACGCGGGTTGCCGTTGGACAGCAGGATAGGGAACCTGTCACGGTCCGCCTCGATCCTGACCGTGTAGCGCGCCATGATATCCGGACGGTCGTAAAAGTAAGTGATGCGGCGGAAGCCTTCCGCCTCGCACTGGGTGCAGAACATGCCGCCCGACATGTAGAGGCCGGAGAGTTCAGTGTTGGCGGATGGATTGCACACCGTCACGATCTCCAGCGTGAAGGCCGCTTGCGGAACATCCTGCAAGGTCAGGGAGTCTTCGGTGACCTTGTATTGGCTAGGCTGCAAGGCAACGCCACCCAGTGCGATAGCCTGCAGCGTGATCCGCTCGCCGTTGAGGAGGAGCGGCGCGTTCTTCTCCGTGCTGGCCGGGTTGGGCCGGAGCGACAGCCTGGCGCGCACCTGTGTCGCAACCGCATCGAGCCGGACATCAAGATCGACGGCATCGATGAGGTAAGGCGTGGGCCGGTAGTCTTCGAGCCGGATCGGCTGGGGCGTTTCGGTCTTCATGGCGCTTTGTCCTGACGTGAATCACGAGAGTGGGCCCTTATGAGCCGGGCAATTGTCGAAGAACAAGATGGCATTCTGAGGAACTGCTGATACGCTCCGGCAGGGTCTTTCTTCCTTTCATCAAGCGCGGCCATGATGAGAAATTGTTCATGCGCCGAGACAGGAAAGGAGACTCCAGCCTCTCTCAGTGCTTTCAGGAGAACCGGTCCGCCCGGAATGGGGAGAGGTCGATGTTGCTCTTGCCCCCTGTCATGATCTCGCTGATCAGGCGGCCGGTGGTTGGGCCCCAGGTGAGGCCCATGTGGCCGTGGCCGAAGCCATACCAGACATTCGCCGTTGTCTTCGATGGGCCGATCACGGGCAGCGAATCTGGCGTTCCCGGCCTGCGGCCCATCCAGCGCGTTGTTTCTGCATCGGGCTCGCGCAAGCCCGGCAGCACCCGCTTGAAGTTCGTCCACAGCGCATCGGCGCGGGCGTAGTTGGGTGCAGCATCAAGCCCGGCGAACTCATCCGAACCGGCAAGGCGGAGGCCCATTTCCATCGGTGTCGCGGCGCCGGGCGAGCGCGCATAGGTGAGCGAGCGAGACAGGCTGACACCGGAATTAGGCAACACCATGTGATAGCCGCGCTCGGCTTCGAGCAGCACCTTCTCGCCCAGTTGCCGCGCGAGCAGATGCGAGTAGGCGCCCGCGCAGATGACAAGCTTGTCCAGCGTGTGCAGGCCTTGCGCCCTCAGTTGAAGCCCGGTGACGCGGTTCCCCTCCCGCACCAGCGACACGACATCATCCGCGATGATCATGCCGCCGTTCTTCACCACCTCTGCCGCAATGGACTTTACCGCGCGGCCCGGATTGGTGAGGAAGTACCAGCCGCCGTGGAACACGCCACAATGGACGGCGGGGCCAATCGCGGGCTCAAGCTCGCGCACGTCATCGCCTGACAGGCGCTTCGTCTCGAAGCCGTAGGCGTTCTTCGCCGCACGCTCCGCCGCATCGCCTGCATATTGGGCCTCGGTTTCGTAAAGCCTCAGCGTATCCTGATACCGTATGAGGTCCGCCGTGCCGGCCGCCTTCAGCAGCGTTTCGAAATCGCTCACCACGCGCAGCGCAAGGTTGGCGCGGGCTTCGGTGATCGCCTTGACGCGGTCAGGCAGGGAATTGCGGGCCATCGATATGAACCACGGCAGCGCCTTGGGCAGGTAGGACCAGCGTATGGTGAGAGGCCCAAGCGGGTCCATCAGCCAGCCGGGAATTTTCATCAGCATGTTGGGGTGGACGGTCGGCACGATCTCGGCAAAGGCGAGGCCGCCGGCATTGCCGAAGGAGCAGCCTTCGCCGGGCGCCACGCGGTCAATGACGGTAACCCTGTAGCCTTCACGCTGGAGGAAGGCTGCGGTGGACATGCCAATAATGCCGGCGCCGATGATGGTTGCGTTCAATTCCGTCACGTTGTCTGGTCCGTTTTTCCAAAGAAGTCCACGCAGTGCGCCTCGAAGGCAGAGACCAGTCGTGTCTTGCGCATTTGCTTTAGCGCCGCAAGGGCAATGACGCCGCGCTCCACCTCATCCGCGATGGGGCGCACGGCCAGTTGATCGCCGGCATAGGCGTGGTCGCCATGCGGGCGGGTGACAAGGATCGAGTATCCCAGACCCTGGCCCACAAGTCCGCGCACCACCTCGAGCGATGGCGAGGCGAAGGCGATCACGGGTGCCACCCCGGCATTTTCCAGAATACGGGTGAAGTAAGTCCGGCTTGGTGCAATGTCGAGCAGGATGAAGGGCTCATCCTTGAGGGCGATCAGCGGCACATGGCGCAGCCTCGTCAGCCGGTGCCGGGCGGGTAGCAGCACATAGGGCGTGAAGGACGCAAGTGGGGTCACCGCCACATCCTCCGGCATGTCCACCTCATACAGCAGCGCAACATCATGGCGGCCACGCCTCAAGCCCTCCAGCAGTTCATCCTGCGTACCCTCCGCCATGCGGATCGTCACCTTGGGGTGAAGGCTGGTGAAGCTCTTGATGAGTTGCGGCACAAAGGCGGGTGCGATGGTGGCGAAGCTGCCGAGCGAGAGATCGCCCTCAATGGCATTGCCCGCCACCGCCATGTCACGCTGGAAGTCCTGCGCATGGGTGAGAAGGTTGCGGGCCTCGGCCAGAAAGCGCAAGCCCGCAGGCGACGGGCTGACGCCTTGCGCATGGTGGCGGATGAACAATTGCAGCCCGACCTGCTCTTCGAGTTTCGCCAGCGCGGCCGAAAGCGTGGGCTGCGCCACGCCCAGCCGGACGGAAGCCGCCGCAACCGAGCCGTGATCCCAGATGGCGACGGCATATTCGATCTGCCGCAGGGTGAAGCGCAGCATCGATAAATCCTATTCAGAAGTGCTGTATAATCTATTTTTCCGAAGTCAGGCTCCGTGTCAACCTCCGGCCATCCGCGCTGTCGCGCGCCACAGAGGGAAACCGAGACATGATCAGAACCGGCGAACAGTTCCGCGAGTCCCTGCGCGACGGGCGCGA
>CAYMQH010000027.1:25846-33673 GCA_964392525.1 uncultured Aestuariivirga sp. | reverse complement strand
TGTCCTTGCGGGCGAAGTTCACCAGCACGTCGGGGAACTGCGGGAAGCCGTAGTAATTCTCCGACTTGTAGGGGTAGGTCGAATAGGCGGCGAGCGGCGCGGGGTGCACGCTCATCAGCGTCTTCTTGAACTCGGGGTCGGCGTCGAGGAGATCGTTGATCTTGCGGTAGTAACCGCCTTCAACGAACGCACCGAGCCATTGCGAGTCCGAAACGATGAAGTTGTACTTCTGCTCGCCGGATGTCAGCGAGGCATTGACGCGCGTATAGAAATCGGGCCACGGGATGAAGTCGACATCGAGCTTCACGGTATTGCCGGACTTCGGCTTGTATTGCTCGTCGAAGAACTTCTTCATGATGCGGGTCGGCGGCCAGTCCGGCACCGCCATGGTCAGCGTCACTTCTTTCGCCGAGGCGTAGGACGCCCCGCCGGCAAGAAGGGCTGCGGCGAAGCCTGCGGCCGCCGTGAAACCCTTCAACTTCGTCATCACGGTCATTTGGTTTCCTCCCATTGTTAACCGTATGGCTTCAGGCCGCCCGCGTCAGGTCATTACCTGTCCGCTTGCAGCACGGAAGATGTGGATCTTGCTTGCATCGATGGCGATCGGAATCTCGTCGCCCATTTTCATGTGGGCGGCACTCTGTTCGGGCAGAACCATGCGGAGCGTCTCTCCCCCGGCGTCGACCGACACCACCGTCACATCACCCAGAGGTTCGATGAGATGGATGCGGGACGGCACTGCGGCTTCACCTGCAGCGGCAGGCCGGAGATCCGCCGGGCGGATGCCAACCAACGCCGCTTCGCCCGCCTGGCCCGCCACCAGCCGATGAGTGGAGACGATACGGCCAAGCGGCGTGTCGAGGCTGGCAAGGTCGGCGGCCAGCGTGGCCCTCACCATGTTCATGTGCGGAGAGCCGATCTTGCCCGCCACATAGATATCAAGCGGCTTGTCATAAAGCTCATCCGGCGTGCCGCGCTGCACCACGGTGCCCTCGCGCATCACCGCGATTTCCTCGCCCATCGACAGGGCTTCGAGTTCGTCAGGCGTTGCGTATACGATGGTCATGCCGAACTGGCGGTGCAGGCGCTTCAGTTCGGCGCGCATGTCATGGCGGAGCTTGGCGTCGAGGTTGGTGAGCGGCTCGTCGAGCAGCAGGATCTTTGGGCGGCGGATCAGTGAGCGGCCGAGTGCCACGCGTTGCTGCTCACCGCCCGACAGCGTGTTGGGCTTGCGTTCCAGCCGGTGCGTGAGCTTCAGCATCGCCGCGGTTTCCTTCACGCGGCTGTCGATCTCCTCGCGCCCGGCCTTTTCCTCGCGCAGGGGGTAGGCGAAATTCTCGTAGACGGTGAGGTGCGGATAGAGCGCGAAGGACTGGAACACCATGGAGACACCGCGCCCGGCGATCGGGGCCGTGGTCACGTCTCTGCCGAGGATTTCAAGGTGGCCGGCGTCTGTCGCCACCAGGCCTGCGATGGTGCGCAGCGCCGTGGTCTTCCCGACGGAGCTTGGCCCGAAGAGCACGAAGAAGCGACCCTCCGCAACATCGAATGACAGGTTATTCAGCGCACGGACGTTTCCGTAGGACTTCGAGATCCCGGATAGACGCAGCGCGGGTTTGTCGCTTCCAGCCATTCCCATTCCCTGTCAGAACCGGCCCTTTGGGCTCTTGTTACGGAGGTCAGAGTATCCTGTCCCCGAGGTTTTGCAAGACGGCTTCGGGGCCGTCTTGCGATGTGTGGCGGCAGCTGTGGCGCCTGCTGTTGCACGGGTGTGGCAGGCGGCCACTGACTGCCCAATTATGCAGCAGTTGCCGATGAGCCCCGGGCATTCTCCCACTGTCCCGTGCGGGCCGAGCGCAGCACGGCGTCGGTAACGAGGTCGGTCGCCAGCGCATCGCGGAAGGTCGGGGCGGCAGGCTTGCCGCTGGCCAGGCCGTCCATGAAATCTGCTGCCTGATGGATGAAGGTGTGCTCGTAGCCAATCTGCAGGCCCGGCACCCACCACTTGTTCATGTAGGGGTGGTCGCCATCGGTGATGTGCACCGAGCGCCAGCCGCGCGTGCGGCCTTCGTCGCGGTGGTCGAAATACTGCAAGCGGTGCAGGTCGTGCAGGTCCCAGAAGATCGAGGCGTGCTCGCCATTGATCTCCAGCGTGTAGAGCGCCTTGTGGCCGCGGGCATAGCGTGTGGCCTCGAAGCTGCCGAGCGAGCCGTTCTCGAAGCGCGACAGAAACAGGCTGGCATCATCGATGCCAACGGCTTCCGTCTTGCCCGTGATGTTGTGGTGACGCTCCTTGATGAAGGTCTCGGTCATGCCGCTGACTGTCGAAATGCCGCCATTGAGCCACATCGCGGTATCGATGCAGTGGGCGAGCAGGTCTCCCGTCACGCCGGAGCCGGCCACGCCGACATCAAGCCGCCACAGGCCCTGGCCACCCTGCGGCAGATCCTTGGAAATCGTCCAATCCTGCAGGAATTTGGCGCGATAATGGAAGATCTTGCCGAGCCGGCCCTCGTCAATAAGCTGCTTTGCCAGTGTGACTGCGGGGACACGGCGGTAATTGTACCACACCATGTTGGGCACACCCGCGCGCTCCACCGCCTCCACCATTTTTGCGGATTCGGCGGCGTTGCGTCCAAGCGGCTTCTCACACATCACCATCTTGCCGGCCTGGGCGGCGGCCAAGGCGATGTCCATGTGCGTATCGTTGGGGCTGGCAATGTCGATCAGGTCAATCGACTTGTCGTCGATCAGCGTCCGCCAGTCGGTGACGCTTGATTGATAGCCCCACTGGTCGGCGAAGGCCTCGGCCTTGTCGGCGCTGCGGGCGCAGATGGTCTTGAGCACCGGCTTGTAGGCGAGGTCGAAGAAATGCGGCGCCTGGGCGAAGGCATTGGAATGGGTTCGGCCCATGAAGCCATAGCCCACCATGCCGATGTTGAGGGTCTTCTTCGCCATCTCAGGCCTCCCAGCCATGCGCGTCGCGCACCTTGATCATCGCGCCGAGGATGTCGTTCCACGTCTGCTGATTCAGCATGACGTCGTTGGGGAACATGCAACCATCCCAGCAGATGTGCCTGAATGCCTTGGTGAGGCTCCCGTCCTTGTTGCGCAGCCAAAGGCCGGCATGCTTCGTGATGTCGAGGCGGCCGTTGGGATCAGTCACCATGCAGTGACGGCCGGTCTTGTCATGATAGCCCATGCCCTTCACCGTGCCGTCATTCTGCGCCACGTGGAAGTCGATGGTCCAGGGGCGGAGCACATCGGTCATCTTGACCAGTGCCGCATCAAGCGCCGCCTGGTCCTTGAAATCAAATCCATCCGGAAGAAGCGCAGCTTCCGGCGCGTTGTAGCCCATGGTGTAGAGCAGCGTGTGAGCCATGTCGGCCTGGAAACCGATGATGCCGCGGCGGTCGGTCTGCTCGAGCGTCTCGACCATCGCCTTCCAGCTGTGCATGCCACCCCAGCAGATCTCGCCCTCGGCGGCCAACCGCTCTCCATAATCCCTGGCGACGTCGCAGGCCTCGCGCCAGGTCTGGGCGATCAGTTTGGTGTTGGCGGCGGGGTCCTTCGCCCAGTCTCCCGGGCTCGCGGCGGAATCGATACGGATCACCCCATAGTGGCGCACGCCCAATTCCCGGAGACGCTTGCCGAGCTCGCAGGACCTGCGGACATTGGCCACGAACTTCTTGCGGTCATCGGCGGAGCCCATGGCGGAGCCGCCGCCCACCGGCGGCCAGACGGGCGCCACGATGGAGCCGATGGCAAGGTTGTGGCGAGAGGCCTTCTCCGCCAGTTGCTTGGCCTCATCGTCGGTGAAGTCGATGCTGGTGTGGGGGGCAGCATGGAAGATGTCGATGCCGTCGAACTTCACGCCATTGACCTCGGCCCTGGCGGTGAGGGTGATCATGGTGTCGAGGTCGATGGGCGGCTCCGAATCCGGCCCCTTGCCGACAAGCCCGGGCCACATCGCATTGTGCAGTCTGGGATAGTTGTTGGTTCCCACCGTCTGTCCTCCCTGGGCGTCTCTGCGCGTTTTTTCGAAGGTTAAACAGGATTCCCGCTTGCTGTCCAGAACTGTTATATTAGTATGACAGAATGGCTTTCGAACTTTCCTCGCTCCGCCTCGACCGGTCCCGGCCACTGCGGGACCAGATCTATCCCATGGTGCGCAGCCTGATCCTGACGGGCGCCATCAAGCCCGGCGAGGTAATCGACGAGAAGGCGATTGCCGCACAGCTCAATGTTTCGCGCACCCCTGTGCGGGAGGCCGTGAAGCGCCTCTCCGACGAGCGGCTGGTGGATGTGGTGGCACAGTCGGCCACGCGTGCCGCAAGGATGGACCGCAAAGAAATCGAGGAATCCTTCCTCATCCGCCGGGCGCTCGAAATGGAGAGCGCAGCCCAGGCGGCCTCGCGCATGGATCAGGACGCCATCGACCGGCTGAATGACCTCATGGCCCGCCACACACGCGCCATCGAAAGGCGCGCCTTCGTGGACGCCATCGCGCTCGACGATGCCTTCCACCGCGAGATCACCGCCATCAGCGACCTGCCGCGGCTGTGGCGGGCCATTGAAATCTCCAAAGCCCAGCTCGACCGCTGCCGCCACCTGATGCTGCCACGCGCCGGTGAGGCGGAAGCAACCCTCGAGCAGCACCGCGCCATCATCCGGGCGCTGGCCAGCAAGGACCCGGCGAAGGCCAGCGAGGCCATGCGCAACCACCTGAACGCCGCTTATCGCAGCACGACTGCATTGCTTGACCGCGAAGGCATGTCATGACGAAATGCAAGACACAGAACACAAGGGAGAACGCTCATGCCAACTGACATCAAGGGGCCGGCAATATTCCTGGCGCAATTCGCCGGAGATGCAGCTCCCTTCAACTCATGGGCTGCGATCACCCAATGGGCCGGCTCCCTCGGTTACAAGGGTGTCCAGATCCCCACCTGGGACGGACGCCTTTTTGATCTCAGGCAGGCCGCCGGGTCGAAGGATTACTGCGACGAGGTGAAGGGCATCGCCCGGGAGAATGGCGTGGAGGTGACGGAGCTTTCGACCCATCTTCAGGGCCAGCTCGTGGCGGTCAACCCCGTCTATGACGAAGCCTTCGATGCCTTCGCGCCGTCAGCCGTGCACAACAACCCCAAGGCCCGCCGCGCCTGGGGCGAGGACCAGGTCAAGCTTGCCGCGCAAGCCTCTCGCAATATGGGTCTTTCCTCGCATGTCACCTTCTCGGGCGCGCTCGCCTTTCCCTTCCTCTATCCCTGGCCGCCGCGCCCGCCCGGCATGATCGAGGAGGCCTTCGACGAGCTGGCGCGGCGCTGGAAGCCGCTGCTCGACGCGATGGATGAGAATGGCGTGGATGTGGGCTTCGAGCTTCACCCCGGCGAAGATCTGATGGACGGCATCACCTTCGAGATGCTGCTCGACAGGCTCAACAACCATCCGCGCTGCCAGATCAACTATGACCCCTCGCATTTCGTGCTGCAGCAGCTCGATTACCTCTCATTCATCGACATCTATCACGAGCGTATCTGCGCCTTCCATGTGAAGGATGCCGAATTCAACCCGACGGGCCGCCAGGGCGTGTATTCCGGCTTCCAGAACTGGGTGAACCGTGCGGGCCGCTTCCGCTCGCTGGGCGATGGGCAGGTGGATTTCGGTGCCGTGTTCTCCAAGCTCGCCGCCCATGACTATGACAGCTGGGCCGTGCTCGAATGGGAATGCTGCTTGAAGGATTCGAACCAGGGGGCAGCCGAGGGCGCACCCTTCATCGAAAGCCACATCATCAAGACGACATCCAAGTCCTTCGACGACTTTGCCGGCGGCGCACAGACCGACCGCAGCAAGGCACGCCGTATGCTGGGCCTCTGAGGGAGAGACGACATGGTATCAGGACGCAGTGACGCGAGCACAGGCCGGGTGCGGCTCGGCATGGTCGGCGGCGGGCAGGGCGCATTCATTGGCGCGGTGCACCGCCTCGCCGCGCGCATGGACGACACTTACGACTTCGTGGCGGGTGCCCTGTCGGCGGATGCAAAGCGGGCCAAGGCCTCGGGCGCGGAACTGGGCCTGGCACCCGACCGGATCTATACCGATTACCGCGAGATGGCGAAGGCGGAGGCAAAACGCGCCGACGGGATCGAAGCGGTGTCCATCGTAACACCCAACCACGTGCATGTGCCCGCCGCCATGGCCTTCATCGAGGCCGGCATCCATGTGATCTGCGACAAGCCGCTGGCCCTGTCTCTCAAGGAGGCGCGTTCGCTTGAGACGCTTCTGGCCAAGCGTCCGGAGGTGATCTTTGCCCTCACCCACAATTATTCCGGTTATCCGATGATCCGCCAGGCCAAGGCCATGGTGAAGGCGGGAGAACTCGGTGACATTCGCGTGGTGCAGGGCGAATATCCGCAGGACTGGCTGACAACACCCCTGGAGAAGACCGGGCAGAAACAGGCCGCATGGCGGACCGACCCCAAGCGTTCGGGCGCGGGCGGCTGCGTGGGCGACATCGGCACGCATACTTTCCAGCTGCTCTGCGATGTCTCAGGGCTTTCCTGCGAAGAAGTGTCGGCCGATCTCACCACCTTCGTGAAGGGCCGCGCGCTTGATGACAATGTGCATGTGATGCTGCGCTTCAAGGGCGGCGCCAGGGGCATGATCTGGGCGAGCCAGGTAGCGCCGGGCAATGAGAACGGACTGAAGATCCGCGTCTATGGCACCAAGGGCGGGCTCGAATGGTCTCAGGAGGACCCGAACTATCTCTGGTACACGCCATTCGGTGAGCCGAAGCGGTTGATCACGCGCGGCGGTGCGGGGTCCAATGCCGCGGCGGGGCGCATGACGCGCATCCCGCCGGGACACCCCGAGGGCTATCTCGAAGGCTTCGCCAACATCTATTCGGAAGTGGCGCGCGCCATCAAGGCGAGGCGCGGCGGCCGGAAGCCCGACAGGGATGTCGCCTTCCCCGGCATCGCCGATGGCGTCGCCGGCATGGCTTTCATCGAGGCCTGCGTGAAGTCCTCTGCGGGAAATGGCAAATGGACGAAATGCGGCTGAGCGGCTGACACAGGCGGCAGCCCGTGCCGCGGGTCCGGTCTGCCGATCGCCTTCAACGCCTCTCCGCAGCCTCCAGGATCGCGGCCAGGCGCTTCATGTCGATGATCCGGACTTCGCGGTAGCCCAGTTCGCAGATGCCCTGCTGCACCAGTTCACCCAGCAGGTGGTAGACCGTGGAGCGCGACATGTTGCTGGCGGCAGCGAGTTCCTCCTGGGTCATCGGAATCGACACGGGAGACGGAGGAACATAATTCAGCAGGCGGCCGCCGAAGGTGAGCAGCCTTGAGCACAGACGCAGCTTCGGGTCGACGATCAGCAGGTCCACAGCATGCAGCAGATACTCCTCGACATTGGAGGCCATGAGATTGAAGAAGGTCCAGGCGAGCTGCGGCTCCGCCTTGAGCATCTCCGCTATGGCGACCTGCGACACCGCCAGAAGCTCCACCGGGCGACGGGCGAAGACCGACATGATCCGGGGCCTCTTGCCGAGCGCCGCCGGTTCCCCGAACCAGCGGCCGGGGAACATCACATGGGCGTTCAGCACACCCTGCACCGGATGAGCAATCGTTATCACCGCGCAGCCAGAGACGAGGCAATAGAGTTCCGTCGCGGTATCTTCCATGTCGAACAGCATGCGGCCCTTCGGTAGGCTCATCAGTCGCATACGCGAACAGATCAGGTCCTGCGTGCGGCGATCCTGCTGAGAAAGCCAGGGACTTGCTCTGGCGATGGACAAGGCTTCGTCCAACTGCATATTTTTCCGGC
>CAYMQH010000027.1:0-25746 GCA_964392525.1 uncultured Aestuariivirga sp. | reverse complement strand
GCGGCCTGCATGTTCGCGCTCGGCGCGGCGCTTCCCGCAGCGGCCAGCGCCGAGACGAAGAAGCCAAACATCCTGGTCATCTGGGGTGACGACATCGGCGGCTTCAACATCAGTGCCTACAACCGGGGCATGATGGGCTACAAGACGCCCAACATCGACTCGATCGCGGCAGAAGGCGCGCTGTTCACCGACTGGTATGGCCAGCAGAGCTGCACAGCCGGCCGCGCCGCCTTCATCACCGGTCAATCACCGATCCGCACCGGCCTCACCAAGGTGGGCCTGCCGGGAACGCCTGAAGGCATGAAGATCGAAGACCCGACGATTGCCACGCTGCTCAAGGCGCAAGGCTATGCGACGGGCCAGTTCGGCAAGAACCACCTGGGCGACCGGGATGAGATGTTGCCCACCAACCACGGTTTTGACGAGTTCTTCGGCAACCTCTACCACCTCAATGCCGAGGAAGAGCCGGAAAACCCCGACTATCCGAAGGACCCTGAATTCAAGAAGAAATTCGGGCCGCGCGGCGTGATCCACTCCTTCGCCAATGCGGACGGCACGCAGACCATCGAAGACACCGGCCCCCTGACGCGCAAGCGCATGGAGACGGTGGATGACGAAGTGACGGAAAAGGCACTTGCCTGGATGGAGAAGTCGGTCAAGGCCGGCAAGCCGTTCTTCATGTGGTGGAACTCCACCCGCATGCACATCTTCACCCACCTCAAGCCCGAGTCACAGGGCAAGACCGGCCTCGGCGTCTATGCCGACGGCATGGTGGAACATGATGGCCATGTCGGCCAGCTGCTCGCCAAGGTGAAGGAGCTCGGCATCGAGGACAATACCATCGTGATGTACTCGACCGATAATGGCGCCGAGACATTCACCTGGCCCGATGGCGGCACCACAATGTTCCGCGGTGAGAAGAACACCAACTGGGAAGGCGGCTACCGTGTGCCGACCTTCATCAAGTGGCCCGGCGTCATCAAGCCCGGCACGGTGGTCAACAACATCGCCGCGCATGAGGACATGCTGCCGACCTTCGTGGCCGCCGCCGGCAATCCGAACGCCAAGGAAGAACTGCTCAAGGGCCAGAAGATCGGCAATCGCGACTACAAGGTTCACCTTGACGGTTACGACCTCGCTCCCGCCCTCAAGGGCGAAGGTGACTGGCCCCGCAAGGAGTTCATCTACTGGACCGACGACGGCAGCGTTGCGGCACTGCGCTATGGCCCGTGGAAGATCACCTTCCTGAAGCAGGATGCGCTTGGCTTGCGCGTCTGGCAGGAGCCCTTCACGGAACTGCGCGCGCCGCTCATCACCAACCTGCTCATGGATCCGTTCGAGCGGGCCGAGGAGGAGAATGCGATGGGCTTCCAGCAGTGGTACATGGACCGCATGTTCCTGATCGCCCCGGCTGGTGCCTATGTCGGCAAGTGGCTGCAGAGCTTCAAGGAGTTCCCGCCGCGCCAGAAGCCCGGCAGCTTCAACCTCGACCGCGTGATGGAAGCCGTCACCAGCGCTCAGGGCGGCTGACGCCATTGCACCGAAGGCACCGGAGTGGCTTGACTGAAGCCCTCCGGTGCCTTTTTTTGTTTGTGAATTTGCTTTGGGACGTGGCGATGCTCCGGTTTTTGGTCTTGGTCTGTCTTGGGCTCGCCACGGGTTTGCTGCCGGCCCGCGCCCTGCCGGACCCGCATTATGCCGGCAGCGGCGCCTGTGCGGAATGCCATGTCAGCGAAACCACTCTCTGGGCTTCCTCCGATCACGCCTGGGCCCTGAAGGAGCCAACGCCCGAGAGCGTGCTCGGTGACTTCAAAGATGCGCGCTTCACCCATCAGGGCGTCACCTCGCGCTTCTTCCAGAAGGACGGCGGCTATTTCGTCGAGACGGAAGGGGCCACCGGCAAGCCGGAAACCTTCCAGATCAGCTACACGGTTGGCCACCGGCCCTTGCAGCAGTATCTGGTCGAAACAGACAAGGGCCGCTTGCAGGTTCTCGACCTCGCCTGGGATGTGACGGCGAAAAAATGGTTCCATCTCTACCCCGATCAGGACGCGCCGGCCGGAGATGGAATGCACTGGACGGGCAGCTACAAGAACTGGCAGGCGCGCTGTGCGGCCTGCCACCAGACCGGCTTCGACAAGGGCTATGACTTCCCGACCCGCACCTACAAGACCCACTGGAGCGAACTGACGGTCGGCTGCGAGTCCTGCCATGGGCCCGGCTCGGCGCATATCGACTGGGCCAGATCGTCGAAGTCGGCGGAGAATCCTCACCAGAGCCTGATGCCGAAACTCGGCCCCGGCCAGCAGGAGAACGAGTTGAACACCTGCGGCCCCTGCCATGCGCGGCGCGAAGCGTTCTCGCAAGTATCGCCGCCTGCGGGGGCCCCCTTCGCCGAGCACTACGCGCTCTCCGGCCTGTCGCCCGATCTTTATTTTGCCGATGGCCAGCAGAATGCCGAGGTGTTCATCCTCGGCTCGTTCCTGCAGTCCAAGATGAAAGCGAAGGGAGTCACCTGTTCCGACTGCCATGACGGGCATTCCGGTGCCCTCGTGGCGGAGGGCAACGCCGTGTGCACCCAATGCCACAGCGAAGCGGGAAACACTGCCTTCCCCTCTCTGCGCAAGGCCGACTACGACACGCCTGCCCACCACCATCACGAGCCGGGCAGCGAGGCGGCGCAATGCGTCAGCTGCCACATGCCCGAACGCAGCTACATGATGATCGACCCGCGGCGCGATCACTTCTTCCGCAAGCCCGATCCACTGCAGGCGAAGGCCGCCGGAGCGCCCGATGCCTGCACCAGTTGCCATACGGACAAGACCGCCGAATGGGCCGCTGAGGCCATCAAGTCCTGGGCGCCGGAGTCTGATTACAGCTGGCAGGACCGGTCGGCCCAGATCGCCTTCCAGTCCTCGCCATCGGAAAAGACTGCGGCGGACCTCGTGGCCTATGCCCGCAACCTCGACAGGCCCGCGCTGGTGCGCGCCTCGGCGGTTACGGCCTTGGGCGCCCTGAACGCCGCTGATGCCGAAGCCCTTCTGAAGGATCCGGACGAGGGCGTGCGCACCGCTGCTGCCGGTGCCTTGCGGGCACTGGAGCCGCAGCAGCGGATCGCCCTGCTCCGCCCATTGCTGAACGACCCCTCGGCCACGGTCCGCCAGCGCGCCGCCGTGGAATTGAGCGGGGCCGGCGTTGCGGCCCTGCCGCCCGATGAAGACAAATTGCTCCGCAGCGGGCTGCAGGCCTTCCTCGATCAGCGTCTCGCCAATGCCGACATGCCGGAGAGCCACATCGCGATCGGCGGGCTGGCGCTGGGCCGCAGGCAATGGCCGGAGGCGGAAGCCGCCTTCAGCGCCGCCGTCGAGATGGACCCGCAACTGGCGCCAGCCTGGCTCATGCTGGTGCGGCTGCGCGAGGCGCGCGGCGATGGAGCCGGTACCGATGCCGCACTCACCTCGGCCGTGGCCGCCCTGCCGCGCAATCCGGACATTCTTCTGGCTCGTGCCAGCTTCGAACTTCGCCAGGGCAAGACCCAGGACGCCATTGCGTGGTACAGGCGCGCCATCGCACGCGATCCGCAGAGCGCCGATGCGTGGCTCGGCATGTCCATCGCCCATTTTCTGCTGGGCGACAAGGATCAGGCAAGGGACGCCGCCGCCAGGGCACGGGCCCTGTCTCCGGATATCCAGCTGCCGCGCGAACTCAATGAGCTACTGCAGGCGCCGGGCTGAGCTGATCTGAGCGGAGGCTGCCGTGGGGGCTCTTGATCCACAGTCGCCATCCTGCGTAACACACTATCATGACGTCACCTTCACTCTACTGGCTGCGGCAGGATCTTCGCCTTGCCGACAACACCGCCCTCACCGCTGCTGCTGCGCGCGGGCCGGTGGTCGCGCTCTATGTTCTTGATGACGAAACGCCCGGAGACTGGCGGATCGGCGGCGCCTCACGCTGGTGGCTGCACCGGAGCCTTGAGGCCATCGGGGTAAAGCTGCGCCTTGTGCTGCGGCGCGGCCGCGCCGAGAAGGTGATCGCCGCGGTTCTCGCTGAAACAGGTGCAACATCGGTGCATTTCACCCGCGACTATGCGCCATGGTCGGGCGCGCTGGAACACCGGGTGAAGGAGGCGGCAGAGGCGGGCGGTGCCAGTTGCCACCGCTACGGCGGCTTCCTGCTGCATGAGCCTGAAACGATCCGCAACGGCTCCGGCGAACCCTACAAGGTCTATACGCCGTTCTCCAGGGCCTGCTTCGCGGCCGGAGAGCCAAAGCCCCTCAAGCCTGTTCCCGACTTCACCGCGTGGACGGGCACGATTGCCAGTGACCGGCTTCAGGACTGGGGCCTCTTGCCCGCGAGGCCGGATTGGGCAAAGGCGTTCCCGGACTACTGGACACCGGGAGAGGATGGCGCGGCCGCGCGCCTCAAGGACTTCATCGCCGACGGCCTCGCGCATTACGCCGATGAGCGCGACCGGCCCGACCGCGATGTGACATCGCGCCTGTCGCCGCACCTGCATTTCGGCGAGATCAGCCCGGCCCAGTGCTGGCACGCGGTGCGCGCCGCGCAATTCAAGGCCGGCGGCACGCTTGACCGGGCGGCGGAGAAATTCCTGAAGGAGGTGCTGTGGCGGGAGTTCTCATACCATCTGCTGCACCACTGGCCGACTCTCCCGGAAAAGCCCTTCAGGCCGGAGTTCAGCGCCTTTCCATGGGCCCGGGATGCGAAGGGCCTGAAGGCCTGGCAGCGCGGCCTGACCGGATATCCGATCGTCGATGCCGGGATGCGCGAGCTCTGGGCCACCGGCATCATGCACAACCGGGTGCGCATGATTGCCGCTTCCTTCCTCATCAAGGACCTTCTTGTTCCCTGGGTTGAAGGCGAGCGCTGGTTCTGGGACACGCTCGTCGATGCCGATATCGGCAGCAATGCGGCCAGCTGGCAGTGGGTCGCTGGCTGCGGAGCGGATGCGGCGCCCTATTTCCGCATCTTCAATCCCATTTTGCAGGGCGAGAAGTTTGATCCGCAGGGCGCTTATGTACGCAAGTGGGTTCCGGAACTCGCCCGCCTGCCCGACCAGTTCATCCACAAGCCATGGGAGGCGCCGCGCCTCGTGCTTGATACAGCGGGGGTTGACATCGGCACGACCTATCCCGGTCCGATCGTCGATCACGGCAAGGCAAGGGACCGCGCGCTCGCGGCGTTTCAGCAGATCAAGGGGGCAGCATGACAACACTTCTGGGCATCACGGGTTCACTGCGCAAAGCATCCTGCAACACCGGCCTGCTGCGCGCGCTTGAGGACATGGCGCCGGCGCATGTCACGATGGAGATTGCCACGCTGCATGGCATTCCACTGTTCAATGAGGATGACGAGGCCGCCAGCGGCAAGCCGGACGCGGTCACGGCGCTGGACCAGAAAATCCGCGCGGCGGATGGCATCGTCATCGCCTGCCCTGAGTATAATTTCTCGGTTCCGGGCGTGCTCAAGAACGCGACTGACTGGCTGTCACGCGGCGGATCGCCCTTCCGCTGGAAGCGAGTGGGCATCATCGGCGCGGGTGGAGGAGAATTCGTGGGCACGGCGCGTGCGCAATATCACCTGCGCCAGAACCTGCAGGCGTTGCAGGCCATCACCATGCCGCGGCCCGAAGTGTTCGTGAACCACAATGAACGGAAGTTCGATACAAACGGCAACCTGACCGATGCGGAGACCACCCGCTATCTTGCGAAGTGGCTGGACGCGTTCCTGGAATGGGTCGAGAAGCGGCCTTGAGAGACCCTCATCCGCTGCTCCGCAACACCTCGTCCCTTAGCTCCGCCACGGGCGAAGGTGCCCTGAGGGCGGGTCAGGGCTTTCGCTAAACAGCGATGCTCGCCGCTTCCATCCGGATCGCGCGGATTTCGTCGGCGTAGTTCTTCGCCTTGAAGATCGCCGAGCCCGCCACCAGCACATTGGCACCGGCGCGGGCGATTGCCCCGGCATTGGCGCGTGTCACGCCGCCATCGACTTCGATGTCAATGTCACGGCCCTTCACCATGTCGCGGACTTCGGAAATCTTGTCGAGCATGGCCGGAATGAAGGATTGGCCGCCGAAGCCCGGATTGACCGTCATCACCAGAATAAGGTCGAGACGGTCCAGCACATGCTTCAGAACGGAGGCGGGCGTTGCCGGGTTGAGCGATACGCCCGCTTTCTTGCCCATGGCGCGGATCGCCTGCAGCGAGCGGTCGAGATGAGGACCCGCCTCGGCGTGGACGGTGATCACATCGGCACCCGCCTTTGCGAAGGCTTCAAGATAGCGGTCCACCGGTGCGATCATCAGGTGAACGTCGAAGCATTTCTTCGTGACGGGGCGGATCGAGTCCATGATCGGCGTGCCGAACGAGATGTTGGGCACGAAGTGCCCATCCATCACGTCGATGTGGATCCAGTCGGCCCCGCCCTCATCGATGGCGCGGACTTCATCACCGAGCCGCGCAAAGTCGGCTGCGAGAATGGAGGGCGAGATGAGGAGAGGCCGTGCCGTCATCGGATCAGCCGATCAGCTTGCCGAACAGCGCGGCAGTATCGCCCATGCGGTTCGAGAAGCCCCATTCATTATCGTACCACGAAAGGATCTGCACGAAGTTGCCGTCCATCACCTTGGTCTGATCGAGGTGGAAGACGGAGGAATGCGGATCATGGTTGAAGTCGATCGACACGTTGGGCCGGTCGGTGGTGCCGAGGATGCCCTTCATCGCGCCCTTGGAGGCGGCGATGATCATCTCGTTGACCTCTTCACGGGTGGTGTTGCGCTTGGCGATGAACTTGAGATCGACAACGGAGACATTCGGCGTGGGAACACGCATGGCGAAGCCATCAAGCTTGCCCTTCAATTCCGGCAGCACGAGCCCCACGGCCTTTGCAGCACCCGTCGAGGTCGGGATCATCGAGAGCGCCGCGGCGCGGGCGCGGTAGAGATCCTTGTGCATCGTGTCCAGCGTCGGCTGGTCGCCGGTGTAGGAGTGGATCGTCGTCATCATGCCCTTCTCGATGCCGATGCCATCATTCAGCACCTTGGCGACGGGGGCCAGGCAATTGGTGGTGCAGGAGGCATTCGAGATCACCATGTGATCCTTCGACAGCTTGTCATGGTTCACACCGTAGACGACGGTGAAGTCTGCGCCATCCGCCGGGGCCGAAACGATGACACGCTTGGCGCCCGCCGTCAGGTGAGCGGCCGCTTTGTCACGCGCGGTGAAGATGCCGGTGCATTCGAGAGCAATGTCGATGCCGAGCTCCTTCCAGGGAAGCTGGCTCGGATCCTTGATGGCGGTGACCTTGAACTGGTCGGAGCCGATCGAGATCGAGTCGCCCTTCACCGTCACCTCGTGCGGGAAACGGCCATGCACAGAGTCGAACTGCAGGAGATGGGCGTTGGTTTCTACCGGGCCAAGATCATTGATGGCGACAACGTCGATATCCTTGCGGCCCGATTCATAGATCGCACGCACGATGTTGCGGCCGATGCGGCCAAAGCCGTTGATGGCGACACGGATTTTCGTCATGGGAGGATCTCCAGTTTGCCAGATTGGGAACAGTCGGATTCCGCGCTCTTATAGAGAATTTGCTGCAGCGCGGAAGGGGAAACTTGAGGCGCGCACCTCAGGCATTGAGCGCAACATGCCGGGGGAAAAACGCTGCCAGTGAGGCCATCACCACCTTTTCTGCCTCGGCTGCCGTGACCCGGCCCTTCTGCCCTGCCCCGGTGGCTGCCAGACCGAGCCAGAGCCCGTCGGTCAGGCATTCGAGGCTGCGCATGACGAGGGCCGGATCAAGCCCGTACTCTCCCTCCGCATTGATCCGCGCCACCAGTTCCCGGGTCAGGGCGAAGCGTTCGGCATCACGTTTCTCGCAGATCTGCTCATAGACCGGGCGGCCCTGCGCCTCGCCCCAGAAGGCGATCCAGGCGGCCAGGCGTTCTGGCGTGAACACGGCGGTATCGAAGTCGGAAAGCAGGATCGCCTTCAATTGTTCCGCCGCTGCCGTGCCGGCCTGCCGCATCCGGCTGGACCAGTGGTCGCGGTATTCCGTGGCGAGGTATCGCAGCGTCTCGGCCAGAAGCGTGTCCTTGGTGCTGAAATGAAAGATCACGATGCCGGGGGAAAGGCCGGCCTGCCTCGCAACATCGGCCACGGTGAGCGCGGCATAGCCCTTGGCGGCGAGCACGGCGATCGTGGCCTCGATCAATTGCTGGCGGCGTACATCGCGCGAGGCTTTGCGCGGCCGGGACGCCGCCCCGGAGGCCGGTCTGGGCTGCCCGCGCAACCGTGTGGAAGCTGTCATGGCCGCAACATAGACAATCCGGCAGTGCGGGGAAAGCCACCGCGCAGCCCGATTGACCAGCCCGCCGCAGCGCCCCTAAAGAAGGTCACGGGGGAAACATGCGCGATCACGAGCTTCGGAATGCCCTGAACGATGAACTGCACGGCAGGCCGGGTCTTCCCGTCAGCGCGCCGGCGCGTGTCACCCACCTCGCCTTCACCATCAGCGAGGACGATGGCGACCCGCTCGCCCATGTGAAACTGCTGTGCGATGCGCTGGGGGTGAAGCCCCCGGCCGACGGCGCGGCCCACCACAGCGCCGATATTGCCGGCGGCCAGATCAAATACGAACGCCATGGCGAGTTCTACCGGGTCAGCGTGGTGGCAGAGGGAAGCCCCGACAAGGGGGAGGCCCTGGCCCTTCTTCCCGTGGGCTGGGTCGATGGCCTGCCGGGTGAACGGCTGGTGGGCATTCACACCCACATCCTCGCCAGGGACGACCCGGCACCCGATGCCGCGGCGCTCTCGGCCATGTTCGGCCACGAGGACCTCGCCGGATCCCGCGTCAGCTCCGGGCTTGCCACGGTCTGGACCGACTTCCGCATCGGGGGGGATGGCTACACCCGCATTCTGGTGCATGACCACGGCCTGTCGCCCCTGCGGCTGGGCCGCGTTGTCCGGCGCGTCCATGAGATCGAAACCTACCGCATGATGGCGCTGCTCGCCCTGCCGCTGGCGCGCAAGGTGCAGCCGGAACTTGCCGGGCTGGAGCGTGCGCTGTCGAAGGTGACAGGCGACATGCTGTCGGCCCGCGAGAGCCATGAGGATGCCGAACTGCTGAGCAGCCTCAGCCGCATCGCCCGCGATGTGGAGGAGATTTCCAGCCGCACCAGCTACCGCTTCGCGGCAGCCCGCGCCTACAAGGCGCTGGTGGACAAGCGCATCGCGGAACTGGGCGAAGAGCGGATAATGAGCTTCCAGCGGCTTGGCGTATTTCTCGACCGGCGGTTCACCCCCGCCATGGCGACCTGCCTTGCAGTCTCGGACCGCATCACGAGCCTTGCCGAGCGCGCCGAACGCGCCTCCAACCTGCTGCGTACGCGCGTTGACATCGCGCTTGAAGCGCAGAACCAGAAACTCCTCGCATC
This sequence comes from uncultured Aestuariivirga sp., assembly GCA_964392525.1. Taxonomy (GTDB): domain Bacteria; phylum Pseudomonadota; class Alphaproteobacteria; order Rhizobiales; family Aestuariivirgaceae; genus Aestuariivirga. Next base: position 16,292 of record CAYMQH010000027.1, on the reverse strand, counting down.
CATGGAAAAGCGCGCCCACCAGCAGTTAAGGCTGCAGCAAACGGTTGAAGGCCTCTCCGTCGTGGCGATCAGCTACTATCTGATCGGAATCGTGAGCAAGCTCGTTGAAGGCTTCGGCGACTATGCCCATGTCGAAACGAAACTCATCAGCCTACTGAGCATTCCCGTCGTCGTCTTCCTGGTGTGGTACGCCATACGGAGAATGAGGAAGCACGTCATGGGTACGGGGGATTAAGATCCCTCATCCTCCCTTCGCGCACCGTCTCCCACGCACGCGCGGGAGACGGCCATGTTCTTGCTTTTCCGTCTCCCGCCTTCAGGCGGGAGACGGTGATGCTCAGCACCGGATGAGAGGTCCTATCGTTACAGATAGGAATTGATCAGATTCTCCAGCCGCTCCTGACGGCCGGACTTCGGCTGCGGCTCGATCCCCTCCGCGTGAACGCGCGCGGCAATCGAAACGAGCGTTTCCTTGCCTTCCAGCATGGCGCGGTTCTTGGGCTCGCTCCACTTGCCATAACGATCGGCAACCAGGCTGCCGAGTTTACCGTCTTCAATGATCTTGGCCGCAATCAGCAGGCCGCGGGCGCAGGCATCCATGGAGCCCACATGAGCGTGGAGGATGTCATCCGGGTCAATTGACTGGCGGCGGATCTTGGCATCGAAATTGAGGCCGCCCGTCGTGAAGCCGCCTGCCTTCAGGATCTCGAGGAACGCCAGCGCCATTTCCGGAATGTTCATGGCGAACTGGTCGGTATCCCAGCCGGACTGGTAGTCGCCGCGGTTGATGTCGATGCCGCCGAAGATGCCGAGTGCGGCGGCCAGTGCGATCTCATGCTCGAAGGTGTGGCCGGCGAGAATGGCATGGTTCTGCTCGATATTGACCTTCACATCATCCTTGAGGCCGAGCGATGCGATGGTGGCATAGACGGTTGCCACGTCATAATCATACTGGTGCTTGGTCGGCTCCTGCGGCTTCGGCTCGATCAGGATCGGACCCTTGAAGCCGATCTTGTGCTTGTACTCGACCACCATGGAGAGGAAGCGTTTCGCCTGCTCCAGCTCATGGCCGATGTTGGTGTTGAGCAGCGTCTCATAACCCTCGCGGCCGCCCCACATCACATAGTTGGCGCCATCGAGATCCTTCGTCACGTCCATGCAGTGCTTTACCTGCGCGGCGCAATAAGCGAACACATCAGGATCGGGATTGGTGGCAGCACCCGCCATGAAGCGGCGGTTGGAGAACATATTGGCCGTGCCCCACAGAAGCTTCTTGTTCTTCTGCGCCATCTTCTTTTCGAAGAGCCTGGCAATCTCGCTGACATTGGCGTTGAACTCACGGAGCGACGTGCCCTCAGGCGCAATATCCAGATCATGGAAGCAGAAGAAGTCGATGTCGAGCAGTTCGAGCGTCTCGAACATGAGGTCGGCCTTCAGGCGGGCCGCAGCCATCTCATCGCCCATGTGGTGCCATTGCCGCATGAAGGTGTCGCCGCCGAACGGGTCGCCGCCCGGCCAGCACAGCGTATGCCAATAGGCAACGGCGAAGCGCATCTGCTCGCGCATCGTCTTGCCCAGCACCATCTGGTCCGGATTGTACCAGCGGAAGGCCAGTTCACTGGTGGAGGACGGCCCCTCATACTTGACGGGCTGCTTAAGCGAATAGAACTGGCTCATCAGCGGTAGATCTCCTTGATCGCTGGATAGATTTTGGCGTAGCGGCGATAGTGGTCCTCGTAAGCGCCCTGCGCCTTCTTCTCAGGCTTGATGGTGCGCGCGATCCGGGGCGCGGTCAGCACCTTGCGGAAATCAGCCCCCGTTGCGGCGATGAGGCCGAGGCGGGCCGCACCGAACGCGCCGCCCACATCGCCCGCCGCCGGAAGATCGACCGGAACACCCAGCACCGTTGCGATGATCTTGAGCCAGAGTTCGGACCTGGTGCCGCCACCCACTGCGGTGACGCGCTTCACATCGGTGCCCGCATCCTTGAGGGCTTCAAGCGAGTCGCGGAAGGCGAAGGCCACGGCATCGAGGGCCGCATGGGTGAGCGTCTTGTGGTCGGCCTCATGGCCCAGCCCCATGATGAGGCCCCGCACCTGCGCATCCGCCACCGGCGTACGCTCGCCCGAGAGATAGGGCAGCATGAGGGCCGGCGATGGCCCCTCGAGTTTGGCGCCAAGGGCGGCGGTGAGCTTTGGCGCGGGCGAACCCAAAATGCCCGCCAGCCATTCGACGCTGGCCGCTGCGGAGAGGATCACCCCCATCTGGTGCCAGGTGTTGGGCACGGCATGGCAAAAGGCGTGCACAGCGCGGCCGGCATTGGGACGGAATGTGTCATTCGACACGAACATGACGCCCGACGTGCCGATCGACACCAGTGCGGCATTATCCGTCACAGCCCCGATGCCGCAGGCCGCCGCGGCGTTATCACCACCGCCGCCCGCCACCACCGGGCGCTTTGGCATGCCCCAGGCGCGGGCAACTGCGGGTGTCAACCGCCCGGTCGTGTCGGTGCCTTCATGGAGCTTCGGCATCTGATCGAGGCTCATGTCGGTGGCCGCCAGCAGTTTCTCCGACCAGTTGCGCTTCGCGACATCCAGCCAGTAGGTGCCGGAAGAGTCCGACATGTCGGAGGCATATTCGCCCGTCATCCGCAGGCGGATGTAATCCTTGGGCAGCAGAACCTTTGCGACCTTGGCGAAGATCTTCGGCTCATGCTTCTTGACCCACACGAGCTTGGGCGCAGTGAAGCCCGCGAGCGGAATATTACCGGATATGGCGCGCGCCTTTGGCTCGCGCGCCTCGAGGTCATCGCATTCCCGGAAGGCGCGCGCATCGTTCCACAAGATGCAGGGGCGGAGCGGCTTGCCCTCCCGGTCGAGAAGTGTGGCACCATGCTGCTGGCCGGAAAGGCCGATACCTTCGACCGCCGCGATGGCCTTGGGCTTCATGCGGCCCAGCTCCTTCACCACCTTGTTGCAGGCCTTCCACCAGTCATCAGGATTCTGTTCCGACCAGCCCGGGTGGGGGCGCGACACCTTGAGCGGCGCGCTGGCGGTTGCAATGATCTTCTGGCTGGCGTCAATCAGAACGCCCTTCACCGATGACGTGCCGAAATCGAGACCCAGATACATCTGCCCTCCCACGGATTCCCGTTGTTGTTCCTGTCTCAGTCCACTGCCTTGACGGTACCTTGTCTGTGATCGCCTGAATAGACCTTGAAGCGGCCGATCCTGCGCTCCTCCGCATAGCGCCGCAGCATGGAGCAGGTCGCCTCATCGGGCAGCCGGTCCCATGGTATGGCATCGAAATCGGCCAGCACGGTGCGGCCGCGCGCATGGAGCAACGCCTCGCCGCGATAATAGATGCACTGTTCGCGCGGCCCGGGGTTTTCAAACACCGCGAACAGGAAGCCCAGCGTCGCGTCAAGCCCTTCGCGCTGCAGGTGCTCGTGAAGCTGCGAGGCGCTGCCGCTGTGCCCGCTGCGTCCGACTTCCGGCAGGCAGAGGCCGTTCGGCCGGGCGGGATCGGGAAGCAGCACAAGCCGTCCGTCGCTTTCGAGGATGGCGCCCACCACGGTGCGGCTGGCCGAGGACGCGGCGTTCACCGCCGCCTGTTCGAGGCCAAGCGTGATGTAATGGCCGCGCGCATAGCCCAGCGGATTGCTGTCCGAATAGGAGAAGGCGTGGATGTGGCCCATCAGGATGATGTGATCGCCCGCATCGATCAATTGGTAGCGGGCGCAGTCGAACCACGCGGCCGAGCCTTCGATCAGCGGGTTGCCATGGGGCCCTGCCCGCCAGCTTGTGGCCGCGAACTTGTCCGCCCGCTTGGAGGCGAACAGGACCGAGGTCTCCTTCTGCGCTTCCGAGAGGATGTTGACGGCGAAGCCCGGGGCCTTGCGGAACACATCGAGGCTTGCTGCCTGCTTGCCGATGCAGACCATGAGCAGCGGCGGTTCGAGCGAGACGGAGGTGAAGCTGTTGGCGGTGAAGCCGCGCGGGGTGCCGTCGACGCCGGATGTGGTGACGATGGTGACACCCGTCATGAAGCTGCCGAAAGCCTGGCGCAGGTCACGGTTGTCAAAACTGCTGAGACGCTGGGAGAGGAGCGCATGGACATGGGCCGTCGCGTCATCGGCGCTGGTGCTGGCTGCGAACAGAACGGGGCAGAGGGTTTCTGTTGTGCCGGGCTCCTTCACGTTCAGCACGCCAAGCCGCCGGACGCGATGCGGGTGTTGCCGCGCGAATGCCAGCGCCGCGAGGCCGCCGGCACCTTCGCCCACGAGGTCGGCGGAGGCGATGTCGAGGGCATCGAAGAGCTGGCGCAGCGGGCCGGCGCCTGGTGCCTCAAGGTCCGGCGCAATCACGCGGTGGGTGGAGGCAAAGGCCTCCATCTGCGCGGCCCAGGAATCGGCCGTCTGGCCTTCACCATGGAGAAGCACCAGCACCTCCCCCTCGCCCGCTTCGATGATGCGGTGGTTGCCGATGGTCTTGCGGGAGTGAACAGGCACAGCGGTATGCAATCCTCTTGGCTGGAAAGATGTCTCTTCGCGGAGCCGTCTTCCCACCGTCAAGCGGCGGGCCTCAGGCCTTGGCCCGGGCGCGCTGCGCTAGCAGATTGGTCAGCCAGTCCGGGTCCATCTGCGGCACGGAGGACAGCAGAAGCTCGGTATAGGCGGGATAAGGCGGGTTCAGCACCTGCGTCTTCGGCCCTTGCTGCACCACCTTGCCCTGATGCATGACGACGATCTCGTCCGAGATGGCGCGCACCGTGGCGATGTCATGGGTGATGAACAGATAGGAGACGTTGGTGTCCTTTTGCAGCTTCATCAGCAGGGTGAGGATTTCCTCCTGCACGATCTGGTCCAGCGCCGAGGTAACCTCGTCGCAGATGATGATGTCAGGCTTGGCGGCAAGCGCGCGGGCAATCGAGATGCGCTGTTTCTGGCCACCCGACAATTCGGTGGGCAGGCGGTCGATGTAGCTTTCGTTGAGTTCGATCGCGTCGAGCAGTTCCGCCACGCGCCGGTCACACGCGGCACCCGAGATGCCATGGTAGAACTCGATCGGCCGGCCGATGATGTCGCGGATCGTCTGGCGCGGATTGAGCGATGTGTCGGCCGACTGGTAGATCATCTGGATGCGGCGGAGCGTATCCTTGTCGCGGTCCTTGAGCTTGGCAGGCAGCGGCTTGTCATTGAAGCTGATGACACCCCTGGAGGGCGGCAGCAGCCCGGTGATGGCGCGCGCCAGCGTGGACTTGCCCGACCCCGATTCGCCCACCACCGCCACGGTGCGGCCGCGCGGCAGCTTCACCGACACATTGTCGAGAACCTTGACGACTCCGGAATAGCTGGCATCCACGTTCTGGATGCGCAGCGTGATGTCATCGCTGATCGACTCCTCCTTGGCGAGCTTGCGCACCGCCCAGAGCGTCTTGGTGTAGTCCTGCTTGGGCTCAGCGAGCATCTCGCGGGTCGGCGCTTCTTCCACTTCGAGCCCGTGGCGCAGCACCATGATGCGATCGGCCATCTGGGCCACCACTGCAAGATCATGCGTGATGTAGATCGCCGCGGTGTGGAACTCCTCCACGATGTTGCGCATGGCGGCCAGAACTTCCACCTGCGTCGTCACGTCGAGGGCGGTGGTCGGTTCGTCGAAGATGATGAGGTCAGGCCGGCAGGACATGGCCATCGCGGTCATGGCGCGCTGCAGCTGGCCGCCCGACACCTGGTGCGGGTAGCGAAGCCCGATGGTTTCAGGGTGCGGAAGCTGCAGGCGGCGGTAGAGGTCCACCGCATCGGCCTCTGCCTTCGGACGGTCCATGAGGCCGCTGCGCACCGCCGTCTCGACGGTCTGGTCCATCAGCTTGTGAGCCGGATTGAAAGCGGCGGCGGCACTTTGCGCCACATAGGCGATGCGGGTTCCCCAGAGCTTGCGCTTTTCAACATCGCTTGCCGCGCGCAGATCGATACCGTCAAACAGGATCGTGCCGTCGATGATGCGGCAGCCGGGCCGTGCGAAGCCCATGGCGGCGAGCCCGATCGTTGACTTGCCAGCCCCCGATTCACCGATCAGGCCCAGCACCTCGCCACGCTTCAGCGACAGATCGACCCCCTTGACGATGGGGTGCCAAACACCGTCCGAGTTGCCCTCGATCTTGAGGCCGCGGATTTCCAGAAGGGTCTCGCCCTTCACACGCTGCTTGTCACTTTTCATCGCGGAGCCCACTCGTCTTGTGGAGGAACCAGTCGACCACGAAATTGATGGCGACCGTCAGCAGTGCAATGGCGATGGCCGGGTAGAAGGGTGCCGGTATCCACGGGAAATTGCGAACCGGGAAGGTGATCAGCGTCTTGCTTTCGGCCACCATCGAGCCCCAGTCCGCCGTTGGCGGCTGGATGCCGACGCCGAGGAAGGACAGCGCCGCAATGGTGAGAAACACGAAGCAGAAGCGCAGGCCGAACTCAGTGATGAGGGGCGGCAGGATGTTGGGTAGCACTTCCTTGAAGATGATCCAGCGCATGCTCTCGCCGCGCAGCTTCGCCGCCTCGACGTAATCCATGACGACGACATTCAGCGCCGTGGCGCGCGCCAGGCGGAACACGCGCGTCGAGTCGAGCAGCGCAAGGATCAGGACGAGATTGATGATGCTCTTGCCGAAGACGGCCAGCAACATGAGCGCGAAGATCAGCACGGGGATCGCCAGGAAGGCATCGACAACACGCGAAACGGCCTGATCGAGCCAGCCGCTCCGCAGTGCGGTGAGTACACCCAGCGTGCCGCCGATGACGAAGGACAGCATGGTGGTGGCAAAGGCGATGCCAATGGTGTTGCGTGCGCCATAGATCAGGCGCGAGAACAGGTCGCGCCCGATCTGGTCGGTGCCGAGCCAGAACTCTCCGCCTGCCGGCTGATAAGCCTTGCCCACCACCTCCGCCTCGCCATAGGGCGCGATCCACGGGGCAAACACGGCGGCGATCACATAGATCAGGATCACGATCATGCCGAACCAGGCGCTGAACGGCGCGGTGGCAAGCGTGCGCCGGGCATTCTGCCAGAAGCTGCGCCGGGCGCGAACGGAACGTATGTTTTGGGCTTGCGCGGTCATTTGGGGTGCAGCAGGCGGGGATTGGTGATGATGGAGACAATATCCGCCAGAAGGTTCAGCAGGATATAGGTCGCCGCGAAGATGAGCGCGCAGGCCTGAACGACGGGCATGTCACGGCTCGAAACGGAATCGACCATCAACTGGCCGATGCCGGGATAGACGAACACCACCTCGACGACCACGACGCCGACCACGAGATAGGCAAGGTTGAAGGCGATGACGGTGGCAATCGGCGCCCAGGCATTGGGCAGCGCGTGCTTGATGATGGCCTCACGGCGCGGCACGCCTTTCAACTGTACCATTTCCATGTAGGGGCTGGCCAGCAGGTTGATGAGCGCGGCGCGCGTCATGCGCATCATGTGCGCCACGATCACCAACGTGAGCGTGATGGCGGGAAGCCCCGCGCGGTAGATGTGCTCGATGAATGTCGTCGCGTCGGACACGGTCGACAGCGAGTAGAACCACTTGTTCTTGATCGCGAAGAAGAACATCAGCAGATAGGCGATGAAAAACTCCGGCGTGGCAATGGTCGTCAGCGTCACCGAGTTGACGATCCGGTCATACCAGCTGTTGCGGTAGAGTGCTGCCAGCACGCCGAGGAGAAGCGACAGCGGCACGGCCACGATGGCCGTCATGATGGCGAGGAAGAAGGTGTTATAGAGGCGGGGCGCGATCAATTCCGACACGCTGCGGCGGATGGAACCACCTGCACCGGCATAGGAATAACCGAAATCGCCACGGAGAACGCCGCCAATCCATTCAAAATACCGGATATAGGCCGGGCGGTCCAAGCCAATCTGGCGGTTGAACGCGGCCACGGTTTCAGGTGTGGCGCCCTGGCCGAGAATATTCTCGGCAAAGCCACCAGGCAGCAATTCAAGGGACGAGAAGATTACAACCGACACAACGAACAGCGTCAGCAAGCCAAGTCCCAAGCGCTGCAGTACGGTTTTCAGGACCGGATGCATGCCTCTCCCCTGAGCCTCTTTTGTCGGGCTCTTTTTTTCATCATAGCAGAACCGGACGGTACGCTACAGGAAAAATGATAGGGGCCGGACTGCACTGGCGCAGTCCGGCCCCCGGCACTTCGTGGGCTGTTTCCGCCAGATTAGGTGAACCACCAGCGCTCGGCGATGCGCATGCCGTCGAGCTGCCAGTTGGCCGCAACCTTGCCGTGGCCCAGGTTCTTGACGTGTGCCTCAACGTAAGAGTTGAAGAGGATGTTCACCAGTCCGCCATCGTCATGCAGGATCTGCTGCATTTCGGCGTACATGGCCGCACGCTTGGCCTCGTCCGTTTCCGAACGGGCGGCAATGAGCAGTTCGTTGAAGCGCGGGTTCTTCCAGAACGTGTCGTTCCACGCCGCGTCAGCCGCGTAGGCGGTGGTCATCATCCAGTCCACCGTGGGGCGGCCGCTCCAGTAGGAGGCGACGAAGGGCTTCTTGAGCCAGACATTGTCCCAGTAGCCGTCATCCGGCTCGCGGATGACATTGATGTCGATGTTGCAGGCCTTGGCATGCTCCTTCCACAGGATGGCGGAATCCACCGCCCCGGCGAAGGCCGCATCGGCAACGTGGAGATCGAAGGAGAGGCTGTCGAGACCCGCCTTCTTCAGATATTCCTTCGCCTTGTCCGGGTTGTAGCTGTGGCGCGGCTGCGGATCGATGGCGAACTTCACCGTCGGTGCGATCGGATTGTCGTTGCCGACCGTGCCATGGCCGAGGAACACCTTCTCCAGAACGTCATCGCGATTCATCGAATACTTGATGGCGGTGCGGACATTCACGTCATCGAACGGCTTCTGGGTCACGTTCATCACATAGATGTAGTGGCCATAGCCGGTGATCTCCGAAACGGTGATGTCCGGATTCGACTTCAGCATGTCGAGGGTCTTGAGGTCGCAGCGATCCATGTAGTGGATTTCGCCCGACAGAAGCGCATTGGTGCGCGCCGCCACGTCCTTGATGGACAGGAACTGCACCGTATCGAACCAGCCCTTGCCGGGCTTGAAGTAGTTCTCGTTCTTGGTGAAGGAAGCCTGCACGCCGGGCTGGAACTTCTCCAGCTTGTAGGCGCCGGTGCGGATGCCCGACTCCCAGTCCACCGAGCCGTCATCCTTCTTCGGCATGATCGGCATGTGATAGTCCGACACCGTATAGGGGAAGTCGGCATTTCCGCCGGACAGCTCGAACACCACGGTATCTGCGCCATCGGCCTTGAGCGTGACGATTTCCTGCAGCAGCGACTTGGCGGCGGACTTCGAGTTCTCGCCGCGGTGATGCATGAGCGAGGCCACGACGTCATCGGCGGTCACGGTCTTGCCATTGTGGAAGGTGACGCCGTTGCGCAGCTTGAACACCCACTTCTTGGCGCCGTCGGAGGATTCGAAGGTTTCAGCGATATCGCCCACCACGTTGCCGTCGGCATCGATCTCGGTCAGGCTGTTGGAGAGCGTTCCCCACAGGGCCGTTCCGGTGAACTGGTCGGGATAGGTGCCCGGGTCCATCGAGTCGGTCGTGGCGCCATGGCCCACGCCGATCTTGAGGTTGCCGCCCTTCTTCGGCTCATTCGCATAGGCTGTCGTGAACATGCTGTTCGCGGCAGCGAGGCTGACGCCGGACGCCAACGCCAGCTGAGTGAATTCGCGCCTGCTGAGGCGGCCACGGACAGCCTGCTTCAGGGCAGAGTTCAGTTTTTCTTTCATCTCGTTCATACGCTTCTCCCATGGCCGGGTCTGTAATTACGCCCGGTGTAAGTTGAGGTTCTCATGTCAAAAAGGCCCCGTCAATCAACTTGACGGGGCCCCTTCATTACAAATCAAACAACAATGGCGTGGATCAAGCCATCCACCAACGCTCGTACATGAAGCCGCCATCATGGTCGAAGTCAGTGTTGAATTCGCCATGGCCGATCTTGTTGGACAGCGCGCCGACGTAGTTATTGAACATCAGCACAACCTGGCCGCCGTCGTCATGCATCAGCTGCTGGCACTCGGCATACATGGCCTGACGCTTGGCTTCGTCCGTCTCCGCACGGGCCGCGACAAGCAGCTCGTTGAAGCGCGGGTTCTTCCAGCGCGTGTCGTTCCAGGCCGCGTCCGCCGCCATGGAGATCGACAGGAAGGCATCCGCCGTCGGACGACCGCCCCAATAGCACTGGCACCAGGGCTTCTTGATCCAGACATTGTCCCAATAGCTGTCGTTCGGCTCGCGCACGACGTTGATTTCAATGCCGGCGGCCTTGGCCTGTTCGGCCATCAGCACCGCGGCGTCCACGCCGCCCGGGAAGGCTGCGTCGGAAGCCGAGAGATCGACCTTGAGGTTTTCCATGCCGACCTTCTTGAGCAGCGACTTGGCCCTTTCCGGATCGTAGTTGTAGACCGGCTCGGGCTGGATCGCATACTTGAGCGAGGGCGCAAGCATGTTGTCGTTGCCGGCAGAACCGTAGCCATAGAGGATCTTATCCACCAGCTCCTGGCGGTTGATCGCCCACTTCAGCGCCTGGCGCACTTCGAGAATGTCGAAGGGTGCAACGTCAACCAGCATCGGCGCGGAATAGAGCGCCGTGCCCGAGACGTTGTACAGATTGGTGTCGGGAGCCGACTTCAGCATGTCGATGGTCTTGAGGTCGGCGCGGTCAATGAAGTGCACTTCGCCCGAGAGGTAGGCGTTGGTGCGCGCGGCCACGTCGATGATCGAGAGCACCTCGACGCCATCGAACCAGGTGGTGCCGAAGTAGTTCGGGTTACGCTCGGCGACGAGCTTGACGCCCGGCTCGAAGGACTTCAGCACATAGGGGCCGGCGCCGATGCCCTTTTCCCACTGGATCTTGCCGCCCTCGGAAGGATACATGGCAAGGTGGTAGTCGGACAGCAGGTAGGGGAAGTCGGCGTTACCGCCCGAGAGTTCGAACACCACGGTGTCCGGGCCATCTGCCTTGACCGACACGAGGTTCGAGAGAACGCCCTTGGCGGGCGACTTTGAGTCAGGAGCGATATGGTAGTTGATGGTGGCGACCACGTCGTCGGCCGTCAACGTCTTGCCATTGTGGAAGGTGATGCCCTTCCGCAGCTTGACAATCCACTTCGAGGCGCCATCCGACGGCTCAAGGCTTTCGGCAACGTGCGGGATGATTTCGTTCTTCGGGCTGATCTGCACCAGCGGCGCGCCCATGACGGACTTGCCCCAGGCGAAGGTGAAGCCGTTGGACCACGTGGCCGGGTCGAGCGAGTCCGTCGTCTGGCCATGGCCGACGGCAGACTTGAACACGCCGCCCTTCTTGGGTTCGGCACGGGCTGCGGTGGCGAACAGGGTGTTGGCGGCGGCCAGTGTCATGCCGGAAGCCATCGCAAACTGGATGAAGTCGCGGCGGGACAGCTTGCCAAGGCCAACGGCCTTCTTCGCTGCCATCATCTTCATTTCAAATTCGGTCATACGTCTCTCTCCTTAAGTGACCGGCCTAACTTGGGTCTGAGAGTTTGACGGCAGAATGTCATGCTCAAGGGGCCGGTTGCGGCCACTGCATCTCTTCTTTCGCCTCTCCCTCGTCCATTCTTCTTTTCGTTGGGGCAAATTCCTGCCCTTGTTCTTGACCGTGAGCCTGTCACGGTCATGTCTTCCCGTCAATCACACTCTCACAGGGTGGTGGTGAATACTACTAACGTTTTGGACAGGTTTCGGGCGAAATACGACACGTCCGCTCAGGATGTGAGATCGTCCGGCGCGACCTTGTACGTGGTGGAGCAGAATTCACAGGTCACGACGATTTCGCCATTTTCCACCATATCGGCCTGATCTTCGGCGGGAAAGCGCGCCAGCATCCGGGTAATGCCCTCATGTGAGCAACTGCAGTAGCGTTCGAGCGGCGTCGCCGGATAGGCGGTCACACCGTCCTCGTGATAAAGCCGGTACAGCAGGTCCTCGGCGGATAATTGCGGATCGAGCAGTTCATGCGCCTCGACAGTCTGAAGGAGCAGCCGCGCCTTCACCCAGTCATCCTCTTCTTGCGGTGCAGCATTCTCTGCCCCCTCCGGCGCATCACCCGAGTGGCTGGGGAGCGGGCTGGACCCGCCCTCGCGCGGCAGATGCTGAACCATGATGGCCCCGGCCCGCCAGCTTTCCGCCTTGCTGCCGCGTTCCAGAAGCGGGCCCGCCGCCATGCGAAGTGCCGTGGGAATCTGTTCGGATTTCTCGAAATAGGCGTGGGCGGCAGCCGTCAGGTCACTGCCTTCCAGCGGCACGATGCCCTGGTAGCGCTCCATGTCCGGCCCCTGGTCCACGGTCATGGCGAGATAGCCCTGGCCGAGAAGATCAGCCTGGGTGGGGTTGGCGATCGCCGCCACCCGCTTGGCGTCGAAGCGGGCGTAGCCTCGGATGCGGCCGGGCGAGACATAATCGGCCACCACCATGTCCACTGGGCCGTCCGTCTTGGTCTGGAGGATGAACTTGCCGTCGAATTTCAGCATGGCGCCCAGAATGGCAGTGAGCGCCACCGCCTCAGCCAGCAGAGCAGACACGGGCGGCGGGTAGTCATGCCGGTGGAGGATGTCATCGACCGCCGGCCCGAGCCGCACGAGGCGGCCCCGCACGCCCAGCGGCTTCACCTCGAAGGGAAGCACAACGTCTTCACCGGCAAGCCCCGCGGTTGCCACGCTCATGCCCCCATGCAGTGCAGCAGGATGGCCTTCTGCACATGGAGCCGGTTTTCCGCCTCATCGAAGATCAGCGAATTGGGGCCGTCCATCACCTCGTCGGTCACCTCCTCGCCGCGGTGGGCAGGCAGGCAGTGCATGAACTTGGCTTCAGGCCGGGCCAGTTTCATAAGGCCCGCATTCACCTGATAGGGCTTGAGCAGGTTATGGCGGCTTGCAGCGTCGGTGTCGTGCATCGACACCCAGGCATCGGTGATGACGCAATGCGCGCCCTCCACGGCGTGCTGCGGCGAGTCCATCACGCTGACATCCGCACCCTGCGCTTTCGCCCAGGCGAGAACATCGGGCGACGGCGCAAGTTCGCGCGGTGCGCCGATCCGGAGCTTGCCGCCCATGCGGCCCACCGCATGGATCCACGAGGCGGCGACATTGTTGCCATCGCCCACCCAGCTCACCGTGAGATCCTTGACCGGTGCCACATGTTCCTCGAGCGTCATGACATCTGCCATCACCTGACAGGGATGGGTGAGATTGGTGAGGCCGTTGATGACCGGAACGGTGGCGGCGGCGGCGAGTTCCGTCAGCGTCGTGTGGCTGGCAGCGCGGATCATGATGGCATCGACATAGCGCGACAGCACGCGCGCCGTATCGGCGATGGTTTCACCGCGGCCCAGCTGCATGTCGCCTGACGACAGCACCAGCGTCTCACCACCCATCTGCCGCATGCCGACTTCGAAGGACACGCGGGTGCGGGTTGACGGGCGTTCGAAGATCAGCGCCAGCATGCGGCCCTTGAGTGGAGCATCCTGTTCGCGCCATCCCTTGGGCAGGCCTTCACGGGCCTGCTTCATGGCGCGGGCCTTGCCGATGATGGCGTTGAGCGTGGCGGAATCGAAATCGCAGATATCGAGAAAATGCTTCGGCTTGGTCATGGGTGTATCCTTACGCGGCAGGCGTGGCCGCGAGCGCCTTGCAGGCGCGGTCGAGCTTGTCCACCGCCTCGGTGATGTCTGCATCCGTCACGATGAGCGGCGGCAGCAGGCGCACGACATTGTCGCCCGCACCGATGGTGAGAAGATGTTGATCAAGCGCGGCCGCCTGGAGTGCGGTGTTCGGCACCTTGCATTTGATGCCCATCATCAGGCCTGCGCCGCGCACATCCTCGATGATGGCGGGGTGTTGGTCCTTGAGCGCGGCGAGCTTCTGCTTCAGGGTGAGGGCGCGCTGCTGGACATTTTCAAGGAAGCCCGGTGCAAGCACAACATCGAGCACCGCATTGCCAACCGCCGTGGCCAGCGGGTTGCCGCCATAGGTGGAGCCATGGGTTCCCGCCGTCATGCCGGCCGCCGCAGCTTCGGTGGCGAGGCAGGCACCCAGCGGAAAGCCACCGCCGATGCCCTTGGCAACCGCCATGATGTCTGGCGTGACGCCAGCCCATTCATGGGCAAAGAGCTTTCCGGTGCGGCCGATGCCGCATTGCACTTCGTCGAAGATCAGCAGGATGCCATGCGCATCGCAGAGTTCGCGCAGGCCCCTGAGGCACTGCGCCGGTACCGGGCGGATTCCGCCCTCGCCCTGCACGGGTTCGACGAGGATGCCCGCCGTCTCTGGGCCGATCGCCGCTGTCAGTGCCTCATGGTCGCCGAACGGCACCTGATCGAAGCCCTCGACCTTGGGGCCGAAGCCTTCGAGATATTTCGCCTGACCACCCGCCGCGATGGTGGCGAGCGTCCGGCCATGGAATGCACCTTCAAACGTGATGAGGCGGAACTTTTCCGGGTGCCCGTTGTGGGCATGGTATTTGCGCGCCATCTTGATGGCGCATTCCAGCGCCTCGGCGCCCGAATTTGTGAAGAACACGGTGTCGGCAAAGCTCGCGCCGATCAGCCGCTGTGCCAGCTTTTCCTGGCCCGGCATCTGATAGAGGTTCGAAGTGTGCCAGATCTTGCCGGCCTGGTCCGTCAGCGCCTTGACGAGGTGGGGGTGGGCATGGCCGCAACTCGTCACTGCCACGCCAGCGCCGAAATCGAGATAGCTCAAGCCTTCGGGCGTGAACACCCGCGCGCCCTCGCCCCGCTCGAACGTGACTTTCGCTCTGGCATAGGTGGGAAGAACGGGGGAGATCATGGCGGGCCTTGTTCCAGGAAAATCAAAAAGCGCCCGCCGGACTGGAGGGCGCCTCGATTGAAAAATCCTTATAAATCCAAGCCGGTCGGGGGTCAATCGCGGCATGGACGGCACGATGATTCACGCAGCGCGGCCCTTGATTCACGGTTGTCCACACTGAGTCAAAACAGCGCATGGACCGGCGATTCGCCGCACTGGTAAGGTTTCATTAACCAAGAGGCAGGTGCGGGAAACTGGGGAAAACGATCCCGATTCCAGCCTCCAAGGTTGCGGGTGAGTCACCGCGTATTGTAGGGTCCGGTTCATCAGCTACGAGATGTAGCGTTTACAGTCAGTTCCATTGATGGATGCGCCGGAACCCAAGAGTCCGGCGGGGAATGAGGGATTCTGTTGGTCGACGAGCAGGAAATGAATCTGGGAGGGGCGAAATTGTCCTGGACTGAAGAACGGGTGGAGCTTCTCAAGAAACTCTGGACCGAGGGCCTGAGCGCCAGCCAGATCGCTGGCCGGCTGGGGTCCGGCGTCACCCGCAATGCGGTGATCGGAAAGGTGCACCGCCTCAACCTGTCGGGCCGCGTCCAGCAGCAGCGGACAGTTCAGCCACGCGCACCGCGCAAGCAGCGCGAGCCGAGCCTGGCACCACGCGCCGGCGGCGGCGGCGGCAGCAGTGGCGGCGGCGCGATGCCGAGCCTTCCGACGGCGGGTGCAACGGCCCTGAAGCCGATGATGCGTGCCGAGGTGCATGTGCGCCCGGCAGCCCTGCCGGAGCCGCAGCCCCTGCGCCTCGTCGATCTGCCGAAGGATGGCCGCGTGACCATCCTCCACCTCTCGGACAAGACCTGCAAATGGCCGATCGGCGATCCGGGCAGCGAGGAATTCTGTTTCTGCGGCCACGGCCCGCGCGAGGGTTCGCCCTATTGCGAGTATCATGCGCGGCTGGCCTACCAGCCGCTGCAGGACCGCCGGAACCGCAAGGTTTCCTTCGGCTGACACCGAGGCGCTCCGGCGCATGATGAGTGGAAAAGGCCCTCCTTGCGAGGGCCTTTTCAGCTGGAACGGCCGAAACGCTCGTCGAAAGAATAGCCCATGCCGCGCACCGTCCGGATCGGATCGGCCTCTCGCCCGCGGCTCAGGGATTTCCGGAGGCGGCCGACATGAACATCGACGGTGCGCTCATCCACATAGACGTCATGACCCCACACCGTATCCAGCAACTGGGCGCGCGAATAGACGCGGCCCGGATTCTGCATGAGGTGTTCGAGCAGGCGGAACTCGGTGGGTGACAGGTTGATGTCCCGCGCGCCGCGCGTCACGCGACGTGTCTTGCGGTCAAGCGATAGCTCGCCCGCCTTCAACTGGTCGGCCACGGCATCGGGATTGATGCGGCGCAGGATGGTGCGGA
>CAYMQH010000026.1:3375-33770 GCA_964392525.1 uncultured Aestuariivirga sp. | reverse complement strand
CCGATCTCGACAAGGCCTCGCTCGACAATGAGCGCCAGGCCCTCACGCTCGAGCGCGCCAATGGTCAGCGCATCGGCGTGGTGCAGATCGCGGGCCTCGTCGCCCGCCGCATCGTGAAATTCGTGCAGGAGGGCGAAAGCCTCTCCGCCGGGCAGCGCTTCGGGTTGATCCGCTTCGGCAGCCGCGTGGACGTCTACCTGCCGCAGGGCGTCAAATCCCTGGCCTGCATCGGGCAGCGTGCCGTGGCGGGTGAAACCGTTCTGGCTGATCTCTCCTCCGCAGAGCCGGAACGCCACGGGCGGGCCAGTTGATGGGTGACGGTGCGGAACAATTCGACCAAGCCGTGGCTGAGCCCGAGAACCGGCAGCGTGGCTTTCGCATGGTGCCGGTGCGCTATCTGCTTCCCAACCTCATCACGCTGCTGGCCCTCTGCAGCGGCGTCACGGCCATCCGCCTCGGCATCGAGGGCCGCTATGAACTGGCGGTCGCTGCCGTCATGCTGGCCGTGGTGCTCGACGCTGTCGATGGCCGCCTCGCCAGGCTTCTGAAAGGTACCTCGCGTTTCGGTGCAGAACTCGATTCGCTCGCGGACTTCGTGAATTTCGGGGTGACACCCGCGCTGCTGCTCTATGTCTGGTCGCTCAACTCGCTGCACACCGCGGGCTGGGTCATCTGCCTCGTGCTGGCGATCTGCTGCGCGCTGCGGCTTGCCCGCTTCAACGTGGCGCTTGATGATCCGAACAAGCCGGCCTGGGCCAACCGCTTTTTCACCGGCGCACCCGCGCCGGCGGGCGCGGGGCTCGCATTGCTGCCGATGTATCTGAGCTTTCTCGGCATCATCGATGACGGGCACGGCTGGGCGCTGCTGATCGGCCCCTATGTGATCCTCGTGGCGCTGCTGATGGTGAGCCGAATCCCGACCTATTCCGGCAAGAACCTCGGCCCGATCCGTGGCGACATGGTGCTGCCGGTGCTGGGGCTCGCGGTGTTCGCTGTCGTCATGATGATCGCCTATCCGTGGGAATTCCTCAGCGTGGTGAGCTTGGGCTATCTCGCGCTCATACCGTTCAGCATGCGTTCGCACCGGCGTCACAAGCGGGCAGAACTGGCCCGCGGCACACCAAACGGCTAGAGCGGACTAAGGCTGGACGGGCCTACAGCCGGGTTCTCCTTCCACTCACCCACCCACGCCCTTCATTGCGGCGAAGGCCGCAATGGAGCTTTCTAGCGAGGTGTTCAGGCCTTCGCCGGTGTCTCGGAAACCTGGGTGAGCGTCTAAGCGGAATCACTCAGGGCAGACCGACATTCAGATCCCGCCCCCCACAGGGCAGCGGGAACGCCTCACAGACGGCAAGACGCTTCACACCCTAGAGAACCCGTGCCAGGTCGGCGATCAGGTCATCGCCATTCTCGATGCCGACCGAGAGCCGGAACACGCCATCGCCCGCATAGTCGCGGTAGCGGCGCAGCTGCTCCGCATCGTGCCGGAAGGTGGAGGCCTGGATGTCGTCGGTGCCGATCCAGTAGATCAGGCTGCGGTGGTGGCCGAGCGAAACGGCGTAATGGATGATCTCCAGGTCCTTCACCATGCGCGCCGCGATCTCGGGGCCGGGGCGCTTCACCTGGAAGGTCATCATGCCGGAGAAATTGCGCATCTGGCGCTTCGCCAGTTCATGCTGCGGGTGGGAGGGAAGGCCCGGGTAGAAGACGCGCGTCACCTCCGGGTGGCTTTCGAGGAAGCGCGCTACCTTGAAGGCCGCTTCCTCGTGCGCCCGCATGCGGATGGGAAGTGTTGCCGCGCCCCGCAGGATCAGCCACGCATTGAAGGGCGAGAGCACGCCGCCGAAATGCACCGAGGCTTCGAGGTTGAGCGCTGCCATGTCCGCAGCCTCGCGCCCGATCACCGCGCCGCCCATCGCATCGCCATGGCCGCCGATATACTTGGTGAGCGAGTGCACCACGAAATCCGCCCCGAGTTCGAGAGGCTTCGTGGCCATCGGCGTGGCATAGGTCGAATCGACCGCTACATCGCGGACACCCTTGTCATGGGCGAGCCTGGCGAGCAGGGCGATATCGGCAAGCTTCATCGTCGGGTTGGCGGGCGTTTCAAGCCAGAGCATTTTCGTTGTGGGGCGAATGGCGGCCGCCACCGCCTCGGGCTCCGAGATATCGACATAGGACACTTCGATCCCGTAGCGGGGGAGCGTGTCGCGCGCCAGCTCGGCAATGCCCACATAATTGGCATCGGGCACGATCAGATGGTCGCCCCGGCTCAGGCGGCCGCAGATCAGCGCATGTGCGGCGGCAACCCCGGAGCCGAAGCACAGTGCCGCCGCGCCGCCTTCGAGGGCCGCCAGCTTGGCTTCGAGCTGGGCCACGGTGGGGCTTCCCACCCGGCCATAGATGTAGCCCTCATAGCCCTGCTCGTCGCGGGCGGAAAAGCCGGTGAGGCGTTCGGGCGCGAAGGTGACGGACATGACCAGATTGGGCGAAGATGCACGCGTGGCGGGATCCACGAATTCGCCTGCGTGGACGGCGGTGGTTTCTGTTTGCCAGCTGCGGTTTCCGCCGGGTTTTCCAGTCATGATGCCATTTTTCCTTTCTTTGGAAACTGGCCTATGATGCTGACAGACAAGCGAATCTGCAACAGCAGAGCCGGGGGATCGTTCAGACAGACGCATGAGTTGGGATCAGCCCCATTGGAGTGGAAGGCCGCCGCCGCAGAGCGCCGTGCCGCGGCAGAAGCTGCGGCCGAACCTGTTTGCGCGGATGGCCCGCTTTTCCGCCGGCAACGCGCTGGCGGTGGTGCTGGTCTTCAGCGTCATCGCCCTGGCCTGCGCCGGCTTCGCCGTGTCGCGGCTGGCGATCGATCCGGACCGGAGCCCGCGCATTTCCCTCGACGCCGGAACGGCGGAACATCAGGCCGCACTCGAAGCGCAGTTCCCCGGCGTGGACCAGACCTTCCTTGCCATCGTGTCGGGCGGCGACCCGGAGGTCACCCGCCAGCAGGCGGTGGCACTGGCGGCCACACTGGCCGCCCGCAGCGATCTCTTCCTCTCCGCCTTCGTGCCGGGCACCGGGCCCTTCTACGAGACGAATGCGCTTCTCTACCGCGATCAGGAGGACCTGCGCCGCCGGGTGGACGGCTTGCTGCAGAAGGAACCGCTCTATCAGGCCATGGCGGCATCTCCCGACATCACGGGGTTTGCCGCGCTGGTGCATGAGATCGGCAATGCGGTGGAACAGGGGCGCTCGCCACCCGGCCTTGAGGCGATGCTGCTGGCTGCCGCCACCGCGATCGAGGCGCAGGTCAAGGGCCAGCCGCGCCCGGTCCGCTGGCTGGCGCTGGCGGGCCTTGATGGCGAGGTGGAGGCCAAGCGCTGGTTCGTGCTGGCGACCCCAAGGCCCGGCATGGAGCGGCAGGCCGCCCTCATGGCGCGCGAGGCCTCCAACGGCGTCGAGGGCGTTACCTGGCTGTGGCCGCGCCGTGCCCTTGCCGCCGCCCCGAGCCAGTTGCGCGATTTTCTGGTGCCCGCCGCCCTGTCGGTCGGGCTGACCTTCGTTCTGTTGCTGGTGATCCTCGGCTCGGTTCGCCAGGCGATTGCCATCATGCTGGGGGGCGCTGTTACGCTGTCGGCAGCGGGGGCGGTGGCAACGCTGCTCGGCGGCCCGCTCGATGGCGCGACATGGTCTTTTGCGCTTGCCGTGCTGGCGCCTCCTGTCGTGGCGGGCGGCATTCAGGCGCTGGCCTACGCGCAGGGCCGTGCCCGCGGGCTGGCGCCGCTGCAGGCCGTGATGCTGGCCCAGCACCGGCATGGCGGTTTCATTGCCATCATCCTGCTGCTGTTCGCGGCTGTCTGGGTGGCGTGGCTGCTGCGCCAGCTGCCCTCCATGAGCCAGTTCGCCATCATCGCGCTGGCAGGCTGCGCCGTGACCTTTCTGGTCTCGCTCATCCTGCTGCCTGCGGCTCTCTCGCTGCTTGCATCGCGCAAGGCGGAGGCCGCGCCGCGCTGGCTCGATGCCCTACTGGGCGAAAGCGCAGCCCCCGCCGCCGGCCATGCTCTCGATGCCGTGGCGATGATCATACTGGCAGCCGCGGTTTTCTCGGCGGTCTTCCTTCCGGCGGTGCGGTTCGGCGAGCGCCAGTTGCCCTCCGCCCCGCCAGTGCTGGAAACGCCAGACGCGCGCGGCGCCGTGCACATACTCGCGGCGCCGGGAGAGGTGGCGGATATCGTTTCCCGGCTGTCGAACCTGCAGGAAGTGGGCGCGATCCGCACCGCCACGCAATTCCTGCCGCCCGGGGCGGGCGGGAAGGTTGCCGAGTTGCGGCGGCTTCAGGATGTTACCCCGTTCGAGCCCGCCAGCCCGCCCGCCATCAGCGACAGCGAGGTGGAGAGGGCTTTCGAGGACCTGCAGGACAAACTCGCAAGCATCGCCAATGGCCTCGTCACCTCGCCCGGTTTGCGCGATGCGGCCATGCGCCTGCGCCGCTCTGTGCTGCTCTTTGCGAATGCACAGCCGCTCACCGCCGAACGCGTGGCGGGGCTTGAACGCGCGCTGTTTGGCGGGCTCGGTGTCCTGTCGGCGCGGGTGCAGAAACTCGCCACCCTGCCGGAGCCCACTGTCATGGACCTCGACCCCAATCTGCTCCGGCGTTTCGTCTCGCCGGAAGGCATCTGGCGTATCGAGGTGATGCCGCGCAGCGGCACGGGTGAATTGTCCTTTGCGGCGGCCGTCAGGCAGGCGGTGCCCGAAGCGGCGGGAGGGCCCGTCGTGTCGCTGGTCCGCAATCAGATGATCCATCACGAAACGCTTCTGGCTCTCGCCACGGCCGCGGCCGCGGGGCTTCTTCTCGTGGTGGCGGGCCTGCGGAGCCCGCTGGGCCTCATCCTGGCGCTGGCGCCCGCCATCGCCTTTATGACCATTTCAGCTGCGGTAACGGTGTTGCTCGGCATCAGCCTCAATGCAGCCATGCTTGCAGGCGGCAGCGCCGCGCTGGCCGTCCTCATCGCCTCTTCGATGCAGGTGGCGCGGCGGCTCGTGAGCCCGCAGGCGGCGGCCTTGCCCTTGCGCGCTGCGTTGCTGGCGCCCGTCACCCTGGCCGGGGCGGTGGCGCCGCTGGCCGTGTCCTCCATGCCCGCAGTGGCGGAGGCGGGCGTGGTGCTGGCGCTGCTCATGCTGATTGCGGCGCTGCTGTCGATGCTGCTGGTGCCCGCGCTCGCCCGCTGGCTGGCGGCGCTGGCGGATTAGGGGGCAAGAACCGGGTTACTTCCGATCCGTCACCTTGGACTTCCTCACGCGTCCTCCCGCGTAGTTCCTTTTGAAATAGATTTTCCTCTGGGTGGCCCGTTGCCGGCAGGCGCGGATGAGTTGCGTGATCTCCCGGGAGCTCCGGACGGACACGATCGTCAGCGCGGCGGCGTCGGTCATGGCGGGCGGAACCGGGTGTAAGTTGGTGTCAACTTCAATCCACCGCTCGGCTTCCGCCTCGTCCACGGGTAACCATCCCGCATAGGCGACGAGTCTTTCATCCTCGATCAGGCACACGTGACATCCGGTGGAGAGCTGGTGCTGTACCGCCGTGATGATCTTCGCGGCCCGGAACTCGGCATAGGGAGATGATCTGCAGATAAATGACAGGACCACCCCGAGAGCTTCCATCGTGGGCTTCAGCTGGCTGATTATTGGCTTCGCAGGCACCAATTGTGACATTATTGCCCAACTCCTCAACGCATCTGCCCTCTCTGTGGCAGCCCTGGTGAAATCACCTGTCAAAACTCCGACAGTGGATTTCAGCTACCGAAAGGTGCGCGAGCCTCCGCACTTCAAGGTTTACGTGACCCATTGTTTAGTTTAGCCCTTCTCGCAGGAGAATCCGATGAGAAAGTTTCTTCTGACCACGACGGCGATTGTAAGTTTTGCCGCGCAAATTCATTTTGCGCGGGCAGCCGACGTTGAGCCCAGTCATAATCTTGATTTCCCTGCCACCTTCATCAGCTTTGAGGGTGGCATTTTCTTTGATGCCAGCCCGTCAAACATCAGTTTTGACGAAGACAGCCTGAAACTTGGCGACTTGAACCCGCTGAACCCGGGTGATTGGGGCGGACAAGGCCGTTTTGAACTTGGTCAGAGCCTCGGGAGTGACTGGGATTACAAAGTCGGTGTTTCCGCAGTGTTTCTCGGCGAAGACTCTTCCAGCGATGATGATGCCAAGGCGGCGCAAAAGACCAGTCTTCAGACGGTTGATCTCGAAATTGGTTACAGACCAAGTGATATTGGCGGTCTGAAAACCCGGATCTTCGGTGGCTTGCGCGGCTTGCACTCAGATTCTGAGGCAGACTGGTCTTATGACTTCCCCTCCAGAAACGGTGAATTCAATGACGAGGTCTACGCGATCGGACCACGGATCGGCGTTGATATCCTCATTCCCTTGCAGGCTGCAAATGTCTCGCTGATCGGTTCGGCATCTGGCTCGGCTCTGCTGGCAAGCATGGAATCGAGTTACGAGTTCGACGGATTCAACTTGTTTGATGGATTCGACTGGGAACTGACACGCTGGAGCGACACCAAGACGATATGGAACGTCGATGCGATGGCTGGCGTATCGTTCGGAGTGGGTGATGACGCCGACCTGACGATTGGCTACCGGGCGGCACAGTTCAGCGGCCTGATCGGTGATCGTTCCGAGATAGCGTTCAACGGGGAATTCAGCAAGGATGGTACATCCGACCTGCTCGTTCACGGCCCCTTTGCGCGTTTGACTGTCGAAATTCCCTAGGCTCCTGGCGCCTTAAGCCTGTTGCATCTCCGCCGCTTGCTTGATCCGAGGCTTCCGAAAGGGGGGCACCGTTGCGTGATCCGTTTCCGCGCATAAGGTGCAGCTGGCCGCTCAGTTCACTCCTCGCTTCTTCTCCGCGACCTGCGTCATAGCAGGCGTCATCGAAGAGCGCGATCACTGCATCCTGTTCCTAGATGTCGAGCGCCTCGATATTCATGAAGGCGGTGCGCAGTGCCTTCGACCATTCGCTTGAGAGCATCTTGAAATAGGGATCATCCAGACCGATGCGCTTGGTGTGCTCGATCTTCAGGGCACCCGTCTCATAGGTCAGGAGATCGATGGGCATGCCGACGCTCAGGTTGGACCGCAATGTCGAATCAAAGGAGAGCAGCGCCATCTTGGCGGCATCGCCGAGCTTCATGTCGTTGCGTGCCACGCGGTCGAGAATGGGCTTTCCGTATTTGTGCTCACCGATCTGGAAAAAGGGCGTGTCGGCTGTGGCCTCGATGAAATTCCCGGCGGCGTAGATGTTGAACAGGCGCGGGCGCTCCGTTCCGATCTGGCCTCCGAAGATGAAGCTGGCCGCGAAGGCATCCCCGTTGGCGTGCAGGAAATCGCCGTCGATGGCCTTCACCTCGCGCACCGCACGGCCGACGATGCGTGCCGCCTGAAACATGGTCCTGGCGGCAAACAGGTTGCTGGCGTCGCCCTTGCCCCTCAGCTTCGCCTGCGTACCCTCGCTCAGCATGCTCACAACCGCCTGGGTGATGGCCAGGTTGCCCGCCGTCAGCAGGACGAACACCGCCTGGCCCGGCTTTTCCCATGTAAACAGCTTCTTGAACTTGCCGACATTATCGACGCCCGCATTGGTGCGGGTGTCAGCGGCCATTACCAGACCCTCGTCAAGCAGCAGTCCGACGCAGTAAGTCATTCCGGCATTCCAAGCGTTTCCGATTGATTACTGTTGAGCGATCCCGACGCGGACTTCAACCCTCATCCGCTCGCTTTCGCCGCCGCGCCGCGTGCCACGAACGGGGGCAACGCCTGCCGCGTCCAGCCCCGCCGCAACCCGCACATAGTGATCGGTCGGGCAGGTGGCGTTGGCGGGGTCGAAACCCACCCACCCGAGATCCGGCACCAGGGCCTCCGCCCAGGCATGGGCCGCAGTTGCGGAGGCACCCTGACCGGTGACCAGATAGCCCGTGACATAGCGGGCCGGAACACCCGCCGCGCGGGCCGCCGCCAGGAAGACATGGGCGTGGTCCTGGCAGACGCCCTTGCGTTCGGAATAGGCTTCGGCGGCGGTGGTGTGGGCATGGGTCGCGCCCAGTTCGTAAGCTATATGTTCATGAATGCCGGCCATCAGCGTGTGCAACCCGTCAAGCACCGGCTTTCCAGAAAAGCTCCGCTCGGCGAGCGCGCGCAGCGCGGCGCTGGCGGTGGTCGCCCTCGTCTGGCGCAGGAAAACCGCATCGGGTGCCGCGCAGGCAAGCCCTTTCACAACGCCCGCCGCATCTGTCACGTCGACGACGCCTTCCGCCACGATGCTGACGGGGCCTTCGACATCGCCGAAGGTGATCATGTGCACCCGGTTGCCGAAGCCATCCGTATAGGCGAGGGCGCGGTCGAAGCCCGGCGCCGCGACCGACCACGAGATGCATGTCTGTGCGGCGAAGTCGGCGGGCCACAGATGCAGCCTTTGCGCCGAATAGCAGAGCGGCGTTTCATAGTCATAATGGGTTTCATGCCGGATCGAGAGGCGCATGGGCATCACGGGAAATTGTACTGGCTGGCGATGGACGCCGAAAGCCTGGTGTTTGCGGTGATGAAGTCCTGCAGGAATTCGTGCAGGCCCGCTTGGAAGATCTGCTCCATACTGGCTGCCCTGAGGCGCTCATAGGTCTCGTGGGCCTGCGTGTGGCACGCATAGCTGCGGCCATAGAGATGGGCGAGGCCCGCCAGTGACCGGTCGAGCCAGCTGTAGGAGAAGATGAGGGAACGCGGCATTTCCTCCCGCAGGATCAGGAACTCCGCGATGAGCCACGGCCGGTAGTGCGAGTCGCGATAGAACCAGCGGTAGGAGCGGTGGCCCGAGACGGAACGCAGGATCTGCGCCCATTGCTGCATGTCGAGGTCGCTGCCCACGTCGGTGGGCTTGGGCAGCAGCAGGAAGTATTTCACATCGAGGATGCGCGCCGTGTTGTCGGCGCGTTCGATGAAGTTGCCGAGCTGGCTGAAATGGTAGGTATCGTTGCGCAGCATGGTGCCGAGCAGCGCACCGCGGAAAGACATGACGCGCTGCTTCACCCATTCGAGGAACACCGGCAGCCGGTCTGCCGTCATGGCGGCGGGCCTGACCTGGGCGAGTTCGTTCCAGGTGGAGTTGATGCTCTCCCAGACATCGCGCGTCAGGGCGGTGCGGACGCCGCGGCCATTGTTGCGCGCCGTGCGAATGCAGGAGCGGATGGAGGAGGGGTTGTCCTCGTCGAAAATCAGGAAGTCGATGACGTTCTTGGTCGTGATCTCGGGATGTTTTTGCGCATGGCTCCACTCGCATGCGCTGCTTTGCAGGGTGGACCGCCACTCGTCACGGTGGCCTTCGACCGCGCCGGGCATGAGGGAAATGCGGTAACCCACTTCGAGCAGGCGGGCCATGTTCTCGGCCCGCTCCATGTAGCGTGACATCCAGAAGAGCGAGGCGGCAGTGCGTCCGAGCATCAGTCCTCCAGAACCCAGGTGTCCTTGGTGCCGCCGCCCTGGCTCGAATTGACGACGAGCGACCCCTTCTTGAGCGCCACGCGGGTGAGGCCGCCGGGCGTGATACGGACCTTGTCGCCCGACAGCACGAAGGGGCGGAGATCGACATGGCGCGGCGCCACGCCGGTTTTGGTGAAGGTCGGGACCGCGGAGAGCGCCAGCGTGGGCTGGGCGATGTAGTTCTTCGGCCGTGCCTTGAGCCGCGCGCGGAAGGCCTCGATCTCCTTCTTCGAGGCGGTGGGGCCAACCAGCATGCCGTAGCCGCCGGACCCGTGGACTTCCTTCACCACCAGTTCGGGGAGGTGCTCGAGAACGTATTTCAGGTCCTCCGCATCGCCGCAGCGCCAGGTGGGCACATTCTTCAGCAGCGGCTTTTCGCCGGTGTAGAATTCGATGACGTCCGGAATGAAGGTGTAGATGGACTTGTCATCGGCAATGCCGGTTCCGGGCGCATTCACGAGGCTGACGCGGCCGGCGCGGTAAACGTCAAACAGGCCCGGAACGCCCAGCGCCGAGTCGGGCCGGAAGGTCAGCGGGTCGAGAAAGGCGTCATCGATGCGGCGGTAGACGACATCCACCCGCTTCGGCTCCTGGGTGGTGCGCATGTGAAGATAACCGTTCTCCACGAAGAGGTCATTGCCCTCGCAGAGCTCCACCCCCATTTCATCCGCCAGGAAGGCATGCTCGAAGAAGGCGGAGTTGTGAATGCCTGGGGTCAGCAGCACCACTGTCGGTTCGCCGCTGCAGCCGGTTGGCGCCACGCTTTCCAGCGTCTGGCGCAGCATGGCGGGATAGTTCTCGACGGGCGCCACGCGCTGCTGGGCGAAAAGCTCGGGGAAGAGATACATCATCGCCTCCCGGTCCTCCAGCATGTAGGAGACACCCGATGGCGTGCGGCAGTTGTCCTCGAGAACATAGAACTCGTTCTCGGCCACCCGCACGATGTCGATGCCGATGATGTGCGCATAGATGCCACGCGCTGGCATCACGCCCACCATCTCCGGCACGAAGGCCTCGTTCTGGATGATGAACTCCTGCGGGATGCGGCCCGCCCGGAGGATTTCCTGCCGGTGGTAGAGATCGTGGATGAAGGCGTTGAGTGCGCGCACCCGTTGCTCGATCCCGGCCGAAAGCCTGCGCCATTCGGCGGCGGCGAAGACGCGGGGGATGATGTCGAAGGGGATAAGGCGCTCTGCGGCTTCCGACTCGCCATAGACGGCGAATGTGATGCCCTGCCGGCGGAAGATCGCTTCCGCCTCGCGCAGGGCCCGTTCCACATCGGCGCGGCTCAGGGTTCTGAGCCAGTGTTCGATCCGGGCATAGGGTTCACGCGTTGCGTCTCCGCTGCCAATCATCTCATTGAAGACCGCCACCATCTGCCATCCTTGCTGCGGCGCAGTATGATGACAGGAGTGGCAGCACCGCAAGAAAATCAGGGTGCCGCGCCAGGCGCTGCCTCAAAATCATCGTGGCTGCCCAAAACTTCATCGCCCACGGGGCTTCCTTGCAGAAGCTGGAAAGGAGTGGCATAGTCGTACCATGTGCTACCATGCGACCATTTCCGGGGCGATTTTGCCTGTCTGGTCAAAGACCGCCTACGATGAAGTGATGCTTCATTGTGCGCGCATTGGATTCAAGCCGTAGGACTCTGTCTTCTGCCTGATTGCCAGCGCGCCTCAACGGGTGTGCCGTCCATGTTTCAGACCGGAGAGTTTCCATGAACGTCCTCAACAAGAACATCGATATCGCCGAAGTCGTCCGCAACGACATCGCCCATCATTTCCACCCCTTCACCGATCACAAGGCCTTTCACGCCGAAGGGGGCCCTCGCGTCATCACCCATGCCGATGGCGTGTGGATCTGGGATGGCAAGGGCAACAAGATCCTCGACGGCATGTCGGGCCTGTGGTGCGTGAACGTTGGCTATGGCCGCAAGGAACTGGCGGAAACTGCCTACCGCCAGATGCTCGACCTGCCCTATTACAACACCTTCTTCAAGACGACGACGGTGCCCACGGCGGAGCTTGCGGCCAAGATCTCCTCCGTCATGCCGGAGCGCTTCAAGCATATCTTCTTCACCAATTCGGGCTCGGAATCGAACGACACCATCGTGCGCTTCGTGCGCCACTACTGGAAGCTGAAGGGCAAGCCCTACCGCCAGCACTTCATCGCCCGTACCAGGGGCTATCACGGCTCCACCATGGTGGCCGCAAACCTCGGCGGCTTCCAGGGCATGCATGAGCAGGTGGGCACGGAATTCCCCGGTTTCCACCATGTGCAGCAGCCCTATTGGTATGATTTCGGCGGTGACAAGACGCCGGAGGAATTCGGCCTCGAAGCAGCCGCCGCCCTTGAGAAGAAGATCCTCGAAGTGGGCCCCGAGAACGTGGCGGCCTTCATCGGCGAGCCGATCCAGGGCGCTGCCGGCGTGCTGATCCCGCCCTCCACCTACTGGCCGGAGGTGCAGAAGATCTGCCGGAAATACGGCATTCTCATCATTTCGGACGAGGTGATCTGCGGCTTCGGGCGCACTGGCAACTGGTGGGGCTTCCAGAGCTTCGGCTTCGAACCCGACATCGTGCCCATGGCCAAGGGCCTGTCCTCCGGCTACCTGCCGATCGGTGCGGTCGCCTTCGCCGACCACTTGATCAAGGACTTCTTCGAACTGGGCGGCGAATTCTACCATGGCATGACCTATGCCGGGCATCCGGTGGCCGCCGCCGTGGCGCTGCGCAATATCGAAATCATCGAGCAGGAGGGCCTGGTTGACCGCGCCCGCGAGTTTGGGCCTTATTTTGCTGAAGCGCTGGCGAGCCTGCGCGACCACCCGCTGGTCGGCGAGACCCGCTCGCTGGGCCTGATCGGTGCCTTGGAACTGACGAACAACAAGGCCAAGCGCACGCGCTTTGCAAATTGCGGCCGGGTTGGCACCATGTGCCGCGACCACAGCTTCCGCAACGGCCTCATCATGCGCGCCTGCTGGGACACGATGGTTCTGGCCCCGCCCTTCGTCATCACCAAGAAGGAAATCGACGAGTTGGTGACGCGCGCCCGCGCGGCGCTGGATGCGACCTATGCCGACGTGAAGGCCGAAATCGTCTAAACTTGTCAAAATGTAACAAAAATAGGGTTGCCAATGGAGCGGAGGGCGTTACGCTCTCAGCTCAGCAGCGGCCTCTCGACCTTGAGGGCCGCGACGTCAGACCGGTGCCAACACAACGCAAAGGGCTTTACGCATGACCCACTACCGTCCTCGTTTCCGTCCCAGCCGCCGCAACCTGATCCAGGGCCTCGGCGCACTGGCGGCGGGCGTCACCTTCCTGCCGCGCTTCGCGCTGTCGGCCGAGGAGAAGAAGCTCAATTTCTACAACTGGGATACCTACATCGGCGAGAACACGCTGGAGGAATTCAACAAGGCGACCGGCATCGAGGTGAAGCTCGATCTCTATGCTGACAACGACGAACTCTTCGCCAAGCTGAAGGGTGGCAACCCCGGCTATGACGTGATCGTGCCAACCAACGACGCACTCGAGCGCATGATCAAGGCCAACATGGTGATCCCGCTCGACCATTCGAAGATCCCCAACATGGTCAACATCGACGCCCCCTTCAAGGACGCGGCCTTCGACCCGGGCCGCAAGTATTCCATTCCCTACATGTGGGGAACGCTCGGCATCGGCTATCGCAAGTCGGCCGTCAACGGCACGCCCGACAGCTGGAAGGTGCTGCTTGACTCGGATGAATATGCCGGTGCCATCGCGCTGCTGGGCGACCAGCAGAATGTTCTGGGCGCGGGCCTCAAGTATCTGGGTTACTCGTGGAACTCGACCAACCCGGATGAACTCAAGCAGGTCGAGGACCTGCTCATCAAGCAGAAGAAGAACATCAAGGTCTTCGCCGATGACAACGGCCAGGACCTTCTCGCTGCCGGTGAGGTGAAGCTCTGTCAGGAGTGGAACGGCGACATCAAGCAGGTGATGGCCGAGGACGATGATGTGAATTACATCGTGCCGAAGGAAGGCTCCCTCGTCTGGCAGGATACGCTCGCCATCCCGACCGGCGCGCCGCACCCCGAGAACGCCCATGCCTTCATCAACTTCGTGCTCGATGCGGAAGTCGGCAAGGAAATCGTCGAGACGATCAAATATGCCACGGCCAATGCCGCCGCCAAGGCGCTGATGCCGGAGGACTACCGCAACAACCAGGTGGCCTTCCCCTCGCCGGAAGTTCTGGCGAAGTGCGAGCCCGCTCTTTATCTGGGCGAGGAAGCCACCAAGATGCGTGACGAGATCTGGACGCGCATTCAGGCGGCCTGACGCCAGGCAAGACAGAAGGGGCGGCGCCTCAACGGGGTGCCGCCCTTTTCGAATGAGGACTGAGCCGCATGCTCAAAACCCTGACCCCACCCGCCGTTCCGCCTGCAGTGATCAAGGCCTTCGTGGCCGAGACCTATGGCATGGAGGGCGAGTGGACCGGGTTGGAGGGCGAGCGCGACCAGAATTTCCGGATCCGGCCTGTCGGCGCGGACTCTGTGGTGCTGAAGGTCTGCAATCCGGCGGAAGGCGACGCGGTGTTGACGTGCCAGGCGCAGGCGCTTGAGCACATCGCGCTGGCCGACTCCGCGCTGCCTGTTCCCTATCTCCGGCGCAGCCTGGCGGGAGGTGCGCTGACGTACCTTTCCCATGAGGGCACCAGCTATCCCGTCATGATGCTCTCCTGGCTCGACGGCCATGTGCTGGGTGACGCGACGCTGTCGCGTGCTGCGCTTCATGAACTGGGCCGCCTGCTGGGCAGGCTTGGTCAGGCCATGCGGGGCTTTGTGAATGGTGCGCCCGCTGCGCGCGATCTTGTGTGGGATACGCGGCAGGTTCTGCGGCTCGTGCCCGCCATCGCGCACATGAAGGGCGATGATCAGCCGCTGGCGCGCGACATTCTTGCCCGCCATGAAACAGTAACGCTTCCGGCCATGCACCGGATGCGCAGCCAGATCATCCATGGCGATGTGCACCCCTACAACGTGCTTGTCGATAAGGCGGGGCAGGTCTGCGGCATCATTGATTTCGGCGACATGGTGCATGGCCCGCTGATTCTCGATCTGGCCAATGCCGCTGGCGATTTCCTCAACCCCTCCGCTGACGCCGCGGAGATGATCTTCGCCATGGTCAAGGGCTATCAGAGCATCGTTCCGCTCGAGGAGGCGGAGGCAGATGCCCTCATCGACCTCATCGAGGTGCGTCTTCTGATGACGCCACTCATTGATGCCTTCAAGGCTGCGAATGGCATTGCCTCGCAGGGCTATTTCACCGCTTTCAACAGCCGTAGCCTGCCCATGATCCGCGAATTGCGGCGGATCGGGCATGACAGGCTGAAAGGCCTTATCCGCCGCGCTGCATCCTTTCCGGCCGAGCCACAGCGCCATGCCGCCTCGCTCACCGAGGCGATCTCCCGCCGCCGTCGCGTGATGGGGGACAAGCTCTATGTCTTCTACGATCCCCCGCTGCACATCGTGAAGGGGGAGGGCGTCTGGCTGACGGCGTCTGACGGGCGGCGATACCTCGATTGCTACAACAATGTGCCGCATGTGGGCCACAGCCACCCTTATGTGGCCGAGGCGATTGCCCGGCAGGCGCGCACCCTCAGCACCAACACGCGCTATCTCACCGACGAGTCGATCGAATATGCCGAGCGCCTGGTGGCGCTGGCACCGGACGGCCTCACCTCCGTGGTGTTCGTCAATTCGGGAAGCGAGGCCAATGACCTTGCCTGGCGCATGGCCAAGGCCTTCACCGGCAAGCGCGGCGGACTGGCGATGGATTTCGCCTATCATGGGGTGAGCGAGGCGATTGATGCCTTCTCGCCATCCAACGCACCGGAGCACTGGCATGCGCCGCACATCCGCCTGCTGCCGCCGCCCGACACCTATCGCGGGCCATTCGGGCCGCATGAGCCCGATATTGGCGAACGCTATGCCGCGCTGGCTGAACCATTTATCGCCGAACTCGAGGCGGCAGGCCTTGGGGTTGCTGCTGCAATGGTCGATTCAGCCTTCATGACCAATGGCATTCTCGATGCACCGGCCGGCTATCTTGCTGGCGTGGTGTCACGGGTTCGAAAGGCGGGCGGCCTGTTCATCGCCGACGAGGTTCAATCCGGATTCGGCCGGATGGGCACCGCCTTCTGGGGCCACCGCCACCATGGCGTGCTGCCTGACTTCATCACAATCGGCAAGCCGGCGGGCAATGGCTTTCCGGTGGGGGCCGTCATCACGAGGCCCGAGATCCTCGCGCATTTCCTGACCTTCGGCCCGTTCTTCTCCACCTTCGGCGGCAACAACATGGCCTGCGCGGCGGGCATCGCGGTGCTGGACGTGATCCGCGACGAGGACCTCATTTCCAATGCAAGGTCGGCCGGTGACCATCTGCGGCACGGCTTGCGCGGGTTGATGGCGAAGCACAGCCTCATCGGCCATGTGCGCGGCGTCGGTCTCGCCACCGGTGTCGAACTGGTGCATGACCGGAAAACACGGCAACCGGCGGGTGATGTGATGGCGCAGTTGCTGGGCCTGATTCGGGACGAGGGCGTATTGATCGGCGGTGAGGGAAAATTCGGCAATGTCCTCAAGATCCGGCCGCCCATCATATTCTCCCATCAGGACGCGGATGTCACAGTCGCCGCGGTGGACCGCGCGCTTGCAAAACTGCAGGCCGGGGTTGCCGCGCCGGGCCGTGCGGGTTAGTTTCAACACGTCAGCGACGGGGGAGGAACGGCATTTTGGAGAACTGGAAACAGAATCCGCGCGTCTTCTGGACCCTCGGACTACCGCCAAGCTTCTGGCTGCTCGTCTTTTTCATCATTCCGTTGGGCTTCCTGTTCGTCATGTCCTTCAGCGACAAGGCCATCGTCGATGGGCAGGTGTCGATCAACGAATATGCCTATCTGACCGGCATCAGCAATTACATCCGGGCCTTCGATCCGCTCTATCTCACCATCATGTGGAAGTCGGTGTGGATCAGCGCGCTGGCAACCGTGTTCTGCCTGCTGCTGGCCTATCCCATCGCCTTCGGGATCTGCTTTGCGCCCGAGCGCTGGAAGCCGCTGCTGCTGTTGCTCGTCATCCTGCCGTTCTGGATCAACCTGCTGATCCGCACCTATGCGCTGATTGCGGTGTTCCGCACGCAGGGCTATCTGAACAAGGTTTTCGGCGTCGTGGGGCTTGGCCCCTATGAGATGCTCTACAACGACTTCGCCGTCATCTTCGGACTTGTCTATGTGTACATGCCCTTCATGGTGCTGCCGCTCTATGCGACCATCGAGAGGCTTGAGCGTTCCTATCTCGAGGCGAGCCTCGATCTTGGCGCCTCGCAGTTCCAGACCTTCCTGCGTGTCACCGTGCCGCTCACCATGCCTGGCATCATCTCAGGCATCATCCTGGTGTTCATTCCCTGTCTCGGCAGTTTCCTGACGCCGGACCTTCTGGGCGGCGCCAACGCCATCATGATCGGCAACGTGATCGAGCGCCAGTTCAAGGCGGCCAATGACTGGCCCTTTGGTGCGGCGCTGTCGTTCCTGCTGATGTATGCAACCTTCGGGGCGCTGGCGCTGCGCTATCTCTTCACGCTGCGCAGCAAGGGAGTGGATGTGTGATGGCGGCGA
The DNA here is from genome assembly GCA_964392525.1 of uncultured Aestuariivirga sp. GTDB lineage: Bacteria > Pseudomonadota > Alphaproteobacteria > Rhizobiales > Aestuariivirgaceae > Aestuariivirga. The sequence goes on along the minus strand of CAYMQH010000026.1, from coordinate 16,582 downwards.
GGCTTAAACCAGGGCAGGGCCCTCTCGACTACGGCAAGCGCACCTGGCTCAAGGTGCTGTTCGCGGCGATCTTCTTCGTGCTCTATGCGCCGATCATCACGCTCATCGCCTTTTCCTTCAACACCGACAAGCGCGGCATCGTGTGGCGCGGCTTCACGCTCGAGAATTATTCCAAGGCATGGAACAACGCCTCGCTGATCGAGGCGTTGACCAACTCGCTGGTAATCGCGCTGATCGCCACGATCATCGCTACCATATTGGGCGCGCTCACCGCGCTTCTCCTGTGGCGCTTCCGCTTTCCCGGCCGGGGCGCCTATGAAGGCTTCATGGCGCTGCCCATCGTCATCCCGGAAATCTGCATGGGCGTGGCGCTGCTGCTGTTCTTCGTGAACTCCGGCATGATGGGTTTCTTCGTCAGCATGCCGTGGCCCCTGAACCTCGGCAACATCATCTTCGCGCATGTCTCCTTCTGCTTCCCCTTCGTGGCGGTGGTGGTGCGTTCGCGCCTTGTGGGTTTCAATCGCCAGTTGGAGGAGGCCTCCAAGGACCTCGGTGCCAGCGAATGGCAGACCTTCTGGTCGATCATCGTACCCTACATGAAGCCCGGTCTCATCGCCGGCGCGTTGCTCGCCTTCACCCTGTCGCTCGATGACTTCGTGATCACCTTCTTCACCTCGGGGCCGGAAACGGTCACCTTCCCGGTGAAGGTCTATTCGCTGGTCCGCCGCGGCGTGTCGCCCGAAATCAACGCGGCCTCCACCGTGCTGATCGTCATCACCGTCATCGCCACCGTCATCGCCATGAAACTCCAGGCGCCTTCCAAGGCGGACAAGGGCTGAACCCATGACCGACGCTATCGTCTCGATCCGCAATGTCACCAAGGCCTTTCCGGGTGGGGTGACGGCCGTCGACAATGTCTCGCTCGATATCGCGCCGAATGAATTCTTCGCGCTGCTCGGGCCTTCCGGCTGCGGCAAGACCACCCTGCTGCGCATGATCTCGGGGCTGGAGACACCAACCTCGGGTCAGATCATCATTGGCGGCGAGGACATGGCCTTTACGCCCCCCAACAGGCGGCCCACCAATATGGTGTTCCAGTCCTATGCGGTGTTCCCGCACATGACGGTGGAGCAGAATGTCGGCTATGGCCTCAAGGTGACGGGCGTTCCCGCAAACGAGATCAAGCGCCGGGTTGGCGAAGCCCTCGAGATGGTGAAGCTCACCGCACTGGCGGCACGCCGGCCGGACCAGATGTCCGGCGGCCAGCGCCAGCGCGTGGCGCTGGCCCGCGCGCTGGTGAAGCGCCCCAAGGTGCTGCTGCTCGATGAGCCGCTCTCGGCACTCGATGCGAAACTGCGCGATGACATGCGCCTCGAGCTCACACGATTGCAGGAGACCGTCGGCATCACCTTCATCATCGTGACCCATGACCAGGATGAGGCGCTCTCGATGGCGACGCGCATCGCCGTGATGGACAGGGGCTCCGTGCAGCAGGTGGCGACACCCGCCGAACTCTATGAGCACCCGAAGAGCCGGTTTGTGGCCGACTTCATCGGCAAGGTAAACCTGATCGACGCCAAGGTGCTGCGCCTGCTCGGCAAGCGCATCGAATGTGACGTCAAGGGCATCGGCCGCGTGGAGCTGGCCAGCAACGGGCTGGTGGGTGGCTCGGTCGCCATTGCGGTGCGGCCGGAGAAGCTGAAGATCACCAAGGCGGAGCCTTCGTCCGGTATCCGGGTTCCCGGTACGGTGCGGCATGTGTCCTATTATGGCGACACCAGCCATGTGGAAGTGACCGCCGCTGATGGCCTCAACCTGTCGGTCAATGTCCAGAATGAATCCCGCCTCGGCGGTGCCGGTGTTGAGCGCGGCCAGCATGTGTGGGTGCACTGGGCGCCTGAAGATACCCTCGTTCTCACGGAGTAATGCCATGTCGCTTGAAATGAATCCCAACGGTCCGCTTCCGGGCGACAGCGCGTTCCGCCGTGAAAGCCTGAAAGGCACCCAGTGGGAGCCGACCTATGCCGGTGCGCTCTCCTTCATGCGCCGCAAATACACGCGCGATCTCACTGGCGTCGACATTGCCGTGACCGGCATTCCCTTCGATCAGGCCGTGTCGCACCGCTCCGGCACGCGCATGGGGCCGGAGGGCATCCGCAAGGCCTCGGCCGAAAATGCCTGGGGGCCATTCTGGCCATGGAATTTCGACCCTTTTGATACGCTGGCCGTTACCGACTATGGCGACTGCTTCTTCGACTGGGGCCGCAAGGAAAATTTCCCGGAACGGCTCGAGGCCCATGCGGCGGAGATCATCTCCTCAGGTGCCGAGATGATTTCGCTGGGTGGCGATCACTACGTCACCTATCCTCTGCTGAAGGCGCATGCCAAGAAGCACGGGCCGTTGTCGCTCGTGCATTTCGATGCCCACCGCGACGTGGAGCCCGATGATGGCGGCCGCATCGACCACGGCACCATGTTCGGCTATGCCGTCAAGGAGGGGTTGATCGACCCGAAGAAGTCCGTGCAGATCGGCATCCGCACCGTGTTCGCGGGCGAGCGCACCTATGGCTTCCGCATCGTCTATGCCGACGAAGTGCATGACAGCACCGCCGCGCAGATGGCGGACATCATCAAGAGCGTGGTGGGCGCCAACAAGGCCTATCTCACCTTCGACATCGACTGTCTCGATCCCTCTGCCGCGCCGGGGACAGGCACGCCCATTCCCGGCGGCCTTACCTATCATCAGGCCGCCTCGATCCTGCGCAAGCTGACGGCTGTGAACTTCGTCGCCATGGATGTGGTGGAGGTGTCGCCGCCTTACGACCACGGCGAGATCACGTCGCTTGCGGCGGCCTCGCTGGTGATGGAGTATCTCTGCCTCAAGGCCTGGCAGAAAGGCGCACGTGCCGCACCCTTGAGCGAGTGAAGGGCGCGGCGCAGCGCAGGTGTGAATGTCAGCCCAGCCTGCCGAGTGCCTTGTCCTTGATGCGCACGGCATAGCCTGATTGCTGCGGCCACGCGCCGTAGGTGTCGCCGCCGTCAAGTTCGCGCAGCGCGTGGAGCGCCCAGTTGGGGTCATCGAGGGCCTGTCGCGCCAGTCCGATCAGGTCAGCCTCGCCACGGGCCACAATCTGCTCTGCCTCTTCCGGCCTGGTAATGAGGCCGACAGCCGCCGTGGCGATGGCTGCACCCTTGCGCATCGCTGCCGAGAGTGGGACCTGATAGAGCGGGGCCACTGGAACCTTGGCGCCATCGAATCCGCCTGATGAGCAGTGCACCACATCATAGCCGAGGGCCTTAAGTTCGCGCGCGTAGATCACGCTGTCATCGACACTCACGCCGCCGTCGATCCAGTCGGTCACGGAGATGCGCACAAAGGCGGGTTTGTTCCGGGGCCAGGCGTCGCGCACCGCTCTTGCCACCGCCAGCGGAAAGCGCATGCGGTTCTCAAGGCTGCCGCCATAATGATCTGTCCGCCGGTTGGCGATGGGCGAGAGGAATTGGTTCAAGAGATAGCCATGCGCCGAGTGGAGCTCGATCATGTCGAAGCCCGCCGCCTCGGCGCGTGCCGTTGCGGCCACGAATCCGGTCAGCACGCGGGCCAGTCCCGCTTCGTCCAGTGCCTCCGGCATCTGGTAGGAGGCCATGTGCCGTTCGGCGGATGGCGCAACGGGCGTCCAGCTTTCAAAACCCAACGCCTGCCGTTCCGCTTCGGACTCATTGAATGTGCCGCGCCACGGCACCGGGGCGGAGGCCTTGCGGCCGGCATGCGCCAGCTGGATGCCCGCTGCCGCGCCATGCTGGCGCAGGAAGCCGGCAATGCGCTTCAAGGGTTCCACCTGTGCATCATCCCAGATCCCCATGTCGCCATAGGAGATGCGGCCTTCGGGTGTCACGGCGCTTGCCTCCACGATGACCAGCCCGAAGCCTCCCAGCGCGAAGCGCCCGTAGTGGACGAGGTGATAGTCCGTGGCGCGCCCATGCTTCGCTGAGTACTGGCACATGGGTGCGACGAGCACGCGGTTCTTGAGGGTGAGGCCGCGATAGGTGACGGGCGAGAACAGCAGGCTCATCAGCTGATTGCATCCTTGAGGCGGTAGTAGAGCATGGCCGCAGCGAGCAGTGGTACCCGCACCGGCCCGCCGGGGAAGGGGAAATGCCGTACGCGCGACAGCATGTCGAAGCGCCCGGCCGTGCCGCGTATCGCGTCCGCCATGAGTTGGCCGTAGATGCCGGCGAGCGCCACGCCCTGGCCGGAATAGCCCAGCGCATAATAGGCGGTGGGACTGAGGCGCCCGCAATCCGGAATGCGGTTGTGGGTGATGGCGATATAGCCGCCCCAGGCGTGATCAACACGGGCAGTGGCAAGCTGCGGAAATATCCGTGTCATGTCCGAATGCATGGCGGAGGCAACGCTCGCGGGCTCTACCGTGGTGTAGCTTGCCCTGCCGCCGAACAGCAGGCGCGTGTCGTTCGTCACGCGGAAGTAATCGACGATGAAGTTGGTGTCCGCCACCGCCTCGCCATCGCGGATCAGCGTGCGGGCTCGGGTCTCGCCGAGCGGTTCCGTGGTGATGATGTAGCTCGTGACGGGAAGCACCTTGCCATAGAGTTTCGGGATCAGCCGCCCGAGATAGCCATTGCAGGCGATGACCACGAAATTTGCCATAACCTTGCCATGCGCCGTGCGCACGAAGGGCCGGGAGCCGGTGTCCACCTCCACGGCGGGCGAATGCTCATGAATGACGGCACCGGCGGCCACCGCAGCGCGCGCCAGGCCGAGGCAATAGTTCAGCGGGTGGAAATGCCCCGCACCGCCCTCGCGCAGGGCGCCGTGATAGACCGTCGTGCCCAGCTTCTCGTCGAGGTCCGCCTTGGACAGGATGGTGGTGTCGGTGTAGCCCAGCCCATCCCACTCCTCCTTCCACGCCTTCAGGCTGTTCATCCGGTTGGGCTTGGGCAGCACATGCAGGTAGCCCCACCTCAGGTCGCAATCGATGGCGTGGCGGGCGATCCGGCTGGTGAGCAGCGTCTTGGACTCCTGCGCCAGCGCGAAGCACTTGCGCGCGTCATCCTTGCCCAGTTGCGCGGCGATCTTGTCCTGGCCCGATGAGAAGCCGGTGCAGATCTGGCCACCATTTCGCCCCGAAGCGCCGTGGCCGACCGTTTCTGATTCGAGCACCACCACCCGGTGGCCCGCTTCGGCCAGCTCCAGGGCGGTCGAAAGCCCGGTATATCCGGCCCCGACCACCACCACATCGGTGGTGATATCGCCCATCAGCGGCGGATGGGTGGGGGAGGGGGTCGCCGTTGCCTGGTAATAGGTCGGCGCGAAGATTGATTTCGCCATGATCCGAAGGCTTTAGCGGCCCCCCTTTTGTTTGGTCAAGCTTCCGGGCTAGACTGCAACCGTAAAAATCAGGTCCGGATGATCATGACCCAATCGCGTTTCGAGGAATGGCTGCACGACCACAAGATCAGCGAGGTGGAATGCCTCGTCGCTGACATGAACGGCACCGCCCGCGGCAAGATTCTTCCCCCGAAGAAGTTTCTCTCCGGCAACCGCTCACGCGGGCTGCGCATCCCCGAGGAAGTCTTCACCCTCACCATCAACGGCCGCTATGTGCAGGACACCCGTGCGGTGTCGGACAGCGCCATCGACATCTACATGAAGCCAGACCCCGACACGATCCGCTTCGTGCCATGGTATGCGGAGCCCACCGCGCAGGTGATCTGCGATGCGTTCCATCTCGATGACGAGCCCGTGCTGATCTCGCCGCGCCATGTGCTGAAGCGCGTGCTGCAGGCCTATAAGGAAAAGGGCTGGAAGCCTGTCGTGGCACCCGAGCTTGAATTCTATCTGGTGAAGAAGAACCTCGACCCCGATTATCCGCTCGATGCGGCCGTGGGCCGCTCAGGCCGGAAGGAACCGGGTGGACAGGCCTATGGCATCGACGCCGCCAACGACTTCGACCCGATCGTCGAGGACATCTATGATTTCTGCGAGGCGCAGGAGCTTGATGTCGATACGCTGAGCCACGAAAGCGGCCCGGCGCAGCTTGAAATCAACTTCAATCATGGTGACCCGCTGGAACTCGCCGACCAGGTGTTCCTGTTCAAGCGCACGGTGCGCCAGGCGGCGCTGAAGCATGACATGTACGCGACCTTCATGGCGAAGCCGCATGAGAACGAGCCCGGCTCCTCCATGCACATCCACCAGTCCGTCATGGATGCGAAGACCGGCAAGAATATCTTCGCCAACAAGGATGGCTCGCAGTCAAAGCTGTTCCACAACCACATTGGCGGCCTGCAGCGCTACCTTGCGGCAGCACTTTCGCTGTGCGCACCCAACGTCAATTCCTACCGCCGCCTGGTGCCGGATTCGGATGCGCCGACGAATGTGCACTGGGCGGTGGATAACCGCACGGTCTCCCTGCGCGTGCCGTCTTCCGACGCGAGCAATACCCGCGTCGAGAACCGCGTGCCGGGGGCCGATGCCAACCCCTATCTGGCTTTCGCCGCCTCGCTCGCCTGCGGCTATCTCGGCATGATGGAGCGCATCAAGCCATCAGACCCTGTGGAGGGCTCGGCCTACCGCTATGCCCACACGCTTCCCATCAGCCTCGACGAAAGCCTCGACAAGCTGAACTACACCAAGCCCTTGAAGCAGGTTCTGGGCGAGAAGTTCTGCGAAGCCTACAATGACGTGAAATACGAGGAGATGCAGAATTACCGCCGCGTGATCAGCTCCTGGGAACGCGAATATCTCCTGTTGAACGTGTGAGGATGATGATGATTCGGGCGGCGGCGAGCGTTTTTTTGGTGGCAGCCCTGTGGGCCGGGCTGGTGTCCCCGGCCAGCGCACAGACATCTGCCAAGGTGCCGGACCTTGCCGCCGTGGAAGCCGCCATCGACGTCATTCTCGCAGCGCCCGAGCGGCTTCCTTTGCCGCTGGAGCGCATCCGGCCCGCCCTCATCGCCCACTATACGGACCACGAAGCACCGGTTTACTGGGTGGGCACAGGGCGCATGACCCCCTTTCTGCAGCGCTTGGCGGATGCCGGTGATGATGGCCTCAACCCCGGCGATTATCCGATCGATTCGCTGATCGAGTTGCGCGACACGATCGACCCGAATGACCCAGATGCTGCCGCCGCCGTGGAGTTGTTCTACTCGGCTTTCTTCGTGGCTTATGCGTCTGATCTCAGGGTCGGGCGGTTGACGCCACAGAAGGTCGATCCGCAGCTCTTCCGCAACCGCCGGGCCGTGGCTGCGGTTGAAGTGCTGACGGAGATGACGGACACCAACAACCCCAATGATTTCCTCAATGCCTTCGAAACGAAGAACCCGCAGTACCAGTCCCTGAAGCGGATCCTGGCGCTCTACCGCGCGCTGGAGGAATCCTTCACCTGGCCCACCATCCCGACCGGGGTTGATATCACCGAGGGCATGAGCGATCCGCGCATTCCGCAGATCCGCCAGCTCCTCACCATGACGGGTGATCACCCGGGCGCGGTGGAGGGGGGCGATGTCTATGATTCCGAAACGGTGCTGGCGGTGCGAAGCTTCCAGATGCGCCACGGGCTTGAGGCGAAAGGGCTGATCGGCAAGCAGACGATCCTGGCGCTCAACGTGCCGCCCGCCGACCGGGCGCGGCAGGTCGCGCTCAACATGGAGCGCTGGCGCTGGATGCCGGAGGACCTCGGCGAACATCATTTCCTGGTGAACCTCGCCGCCTATGAGCTGCAGGAGGTGGAGCAGGACGAACTCGTGGACCGCATGGATGTGGTGGTCGGTTCTGTCGCCACCCAGACTCCGGAATTCTCCGACGAGATGGAATATGTGGAAATCAATCCCACATGGACCGTGCCCTATTCCATCGCCGTATCGGAAATGCTGCCGAAGCTGAAGCGCAACCCGTCCGCCTATGCGGGGGACTACGAGATCTTCATGAATGGCAAGCTCACCTCATGGAGCGGCATCAACTGGAACAAGTATGGTCGGGGCAATTTCCCCTTCACCTTCCGCCAGAAGGCGGGGCCGAAAAATGCGCTGGGCAAGGTGAAGTTCATCTTCCCCAATCCCTACAACATCTATTTCCATGATACGCCCGCCAAGGAAAAGTTCAGCGCCACGGCGCGTGCCTTCAGCCATGGCTGCATCCGCCTCTCGCGTCCGATGGACCTCGCCTTCCGCCTGTTGGGCGATGATGCTGGCTGGCCGCCGGAGAAGATCGACGCGGCCTTCGCAAGCGGCAAGACCACGCGTGTGTCGCTGCCGGAACATATTCCGGTGCACCTCATCTATGCCACGGCGTTTCAGGGCGACGGCGGCAGCATCGAGTTCCGGCCCGACATCTATGGCCGCGACCGCAAGCTTCAGGCTGCACTGTTCGGAAAGCCCAGCAGCTGAAAAGGGGCTTGGGCATGGTGCGTGCGCTTCGCCCCAGATCGGCATGAGGGTGGCTTGAAGCGGCCTGTCGCTTCCCTCCCCGCAAGGGAGGAGGGGAAGGGCCTAGCTACGGTAAACCTTGTTTGGCTTAACCGCGCGTGGCGATGGGTGGATAGGCACGCGGCTCCGGGCCGTCATAAAGTGTGAGTGGGCGGATCAATATGTTGTTCTGCAGCTGCTCAAGGCATTGCACCGTCCATCCGGGTACGCGGCCAACGGCGAAGATCGGCACGAAGAGGTCGGGCGCGATGCCGTTGAGATAGTAGATGACGCCGGAATAGAAATCGACGTTCACATTCACGCCGAAGCGGGCATAGGGCTTCATCGCATCCACAACAGCCTGAAGAATGGCGAACCATTTCGGCTCCCCCATTTCGCGCGAGAGCATTTCAACGCCATCGCGCATGTGGCGGGCGCGGGGGTCCTCGGTGCGGTAGACGCGGTGGCCGAAGCCCGTCACGGCCTCACCCGCGGCGCGCTTGGCCTTCACATAGGCTGCGGCGTTTTCGGCCTCGCCGATCTCCTGCGCCATGCGCATCACATCTTCCGCTGCACCGCCATGGGCGGGGCCGGAGAGGGCCGCAATGGCAGATGTCATCGCCGCATGGAGGTTGGCATCCGTTCCAATCACCACCCGCGCCGTGAAGGAGGAGGCGTTGCTGCCATGTTCGGCGTGGAGGATCAGGTCGCGGTCCATCAACTGGGCGGCTTCGGCGGAAGGCTTGCGGCCGGTAATCATCCACAGGAAGTTCGCGGCATGCGAAAGCGAGGCATCAGGAGCGGGGATGGCGCGGCCATTGCGGATCGCCTCATGCGCCGCCACGATCATCGGCACCTGCGAGGCAAGGCGCATGCCCTTGTTGCGCGTTGCGTCCACGGAATTGTCGAAGGTCTCCGGATCAAAGGCAGCAAGCGCCGAGACGGCGGTACGCAGCACGTCCATCGGGTGAGCGGCCTTGACCGTTTCGATGATGGAGATGATCTCCGCCGGCAAGTGGCGCGCCGCCTTGAGCTTCGCGTCGAAGGCCGTGAGCTGGGCCGCAGTGGGCAGTTCGCCATTCAGCAGCAGATAGGCGGTTTCCTCAAAGCTGGAATGCTCGGCCAGGTCATGGATCGAGTAGCCGCGGTAGCGCAGATCACCGGCCTTGCCGTCGATGAAGGTCGTGCCGGAGCGTTCGAAATAGACGCCCTTCAGGCCGCGGTGGATTTCGATCTTTTCTTCTGCTGACATGGCACCACCTGAGGAGAGATTCCGTATGCGTGTGATCGACGAAGCCAAGGCCAAAATCAAGGGCAGGGGCCTGAAACTGGTGATGCCAGAAGGCGAGGATGAGCGGGTCCAGCACGCGGCGGCGCGCTTGCGGGCCGAAGGCCTGGCGGAGCCCATCGTGTTCGGCACAGGCGATGTGCCGGAGCCTGAGGCCCGGCACACCGCGCTCCTGCAGGCGCGGCGCGACAAGCTGAACGAGGCGATGGCCGCCCGCCTGCTGAAGAAGCCGCTCTACCGGGCGGGCGCCATGGTCGCCTGCGGGGAAGCGCACGCCATGCTGGCAGGGGCGGCGAACCCCACAGCCCGCGTCATCGAGGCGGCGCTCATGACGGTGGGCGCGGCGGAGGGCATTGCCACGCCGTCGAGTTTCTTCCTCATGCAATGGCCGGACCGGCGGCTGGTGTTCGCCGATTGCGGTGTGAATGTGCAGCCCAACGCCGCCGAGCTGGCCGACATCGCCATCGCGTCTGCCGCCAGTGCCGCCGCCTTTCTGGCGGAGGAGCCGCGCGTGGCGCTGCTCTCCTTTTCCACCAAGGGCAGCGGCGGCAGCCACCCGGATGCGGTCAAGGTGGTGGAAGCCCTCGCCATCGCCCGAGCCAAGGCACCCGGCCTCAGGATCGATGGCGAGCTGCAGGGCGATGCCGCACTGTCGCCTGCCGTTGCCGCGCGCAAGGTGAAGGAGCCGGGCGAGGTGGCGGGCCGCGCCAATGTGCTGGTCTTCCCCGATCTCGATGCCGGCAACATCGCCTACAAACTCACGCAGTATCTGGGCGGGGCGCAGGCCCTGGGGCCTGTGTTGCAGGGCTTCGCGCGGCCCGTCTCCGACCTCTCGCGCGGGGCCACGGTGGATGACATCGTGGATACCGCCACACTGTTGCTCGCCATGGGCTGAACTCATGACGGCAGAGACATCCCCTCCCCACCAGGGGAAGGGGGAGGCCGGGCTGGTTCTTCCCACCTCACACCGTCATTATAAAAAGGGATGATAAAAATACTTTCGGTTGAAATCCGAATGCCCTAACGTCAGGCCGTGACGGCGGCAGTGATTCACAGTTTCATCGCGGATTGGCGCGGCGCTTCGGGCGGCGAGCGGGCGCAATCGCAGACATTCCTGCTCAAGTTCTGCCAGGCGCTGGGCCTCGAGGAGCCGAAGGAAGCCGACTACAAGTTCGAGTTCGATGTGCGGGGCGACAAGGGCTGCAACTTCATCGACCTCTACAAGAAGGGCTGCTTCGTGCTCGAATCGAAGCAATCCCGCGCGCGTCGTGACCGGAGCGAGCTGCCCAACCAGCCAGACCTTCTGCCCCCGGAAGACCAGAAAGCCCCCATCTCCCGCGCCGCGCGCCAGTGGGACGCGCTGATGAACAACGCCCGCCAGCAGGCGGAGAACTATGCCCGCCAGCTTCCACCCTCGCATGACTGGCCGCCCTTCATCATCGTGTGCGATGTGGGCCACTGCTTCGAGCTTTACGCCGACTTCACCGGCAAGGGCCGCAACTACTCCCAGTTCCCGGACAGGAAGGGCTTCCGCATCTTCCTCGACGATCTGGCGAAGCCCGAGGTGCAGGCGCTGTTCCGCGCCATCTGGACTGACCCGCACAGCCTCGACCCGACCAAACGCGCCGTCAAAGCCACGCGCGAGATTGCGGAGCGGCTTGCCGCCGTGTCGAAGCGCATGGAGCAGCGCCACCTTCCGGCGGAGGAGGTGGCGGCCTTCCTCATGCGCTGCATCTTCACCATGTTCGCGGAAGATGTGGAGCTTCTGCCGAAGGATGCCTTCACCGATCTTCTGAAACGCGCCACGGAGAAGCCCCACATCTTCGCGCCCGAACTTGAAATGCTGTGGCAGGCGATGGACCGGGGCGACTATGCCTCCGCCGCGCAGGGCAAGGTACGCCGCTTCAACGGCCAATTGTTCAAGCACGCCCCCGCCTTCGAGATGGAGCGGGAGGAGATCGGCGAACTTCTCGAAGCCTCGAAGCAGGATTGGCGCGAGGTGGACCCGTCGATCTTCGGCACGCTTCTGGAACAGGCGCTGGACCCAAGGGAGCGCTCCCGGCTTGGCGCGCATTACACGCCGCGCGCCTATGTGGAACGCCTCGTGATCGCAACCCTCATCGAGCCGTTGCGGGAGGAGTGGGTGCGGGTGCTTGCCACGGCGGAGCGCATGAAGGGCGAGGGGCAGGCGAAACAGGCCATCGCCGCTGTCGAAGCCTTCCATGAAAAGCTCTACACCACGCGCGTACTCGATCCGGCGTGCGGAACCGGCAACTTCCTCTATGTGGCGCTGGAACTGATGAAGCGGCTGGAGGGCGAGGTGGTGGAAGCGCTTCTCAACCTCGGCGGCCAGCAGGCGCTGACCGGCCTTGGCACCCATGAGGTGGACCCGGAGAAATTCCTGGGGCTGGAGCTGAACCCGCGCGCCTGCCAGATCGCCGAACTGGTGCTGTGGATCGGCTATCTGCAATGGCATATCCGCAACAATCACCTTCTGGAGCGGGAGCCGGTCTTGCAGGCCTATGGCAACATCCGCCACATGGATGCGGTGCTGGCGCATGACGGGGTGGATGCGAAGGGCAATTACATCAACCCGCGAAAACCTGAGTGGCCGGAGGCCGATTACATCATCGGCAACCCGCCCTTCATCGGCGGCAAGGACATCCGCTCACGTTTGGGAGACGCCTATGCGGAAGCCCTGTGGGCCGCGCACCGGGAAATGAATGATTCCGCCGATTTCGTCATGTACTGGTGGGACAGGGCAGCGGAGACGTTGACGCGCAAGGGAACGCGGCTGAAGCGCTTCGGCTTCGTGACGACGAATTCGATCACGCAAGTTTTCCAGCGCCGCGTGGTGGAGCGGCACCTGAGCGCGAAGCACCCCGTCTCGCTGTTGCTCGCCATTCCTGATCACCCGTGGACGAAAGCCACGAAGGACTCCGCCGCCGTGCGCATTGCCATGACGGTGGTAGCGGCGGGAAGCCTTGAAGGTGTGTTGCAGGAGGTGACGGACGAGCAGGGGCTTGAGACGGACGAACCGAAGCTGATGTTCAGCAGTCGGGAGGGCCGGATCAATGCCGATCTCTCTGTTGGTATAAACCTCACGCAAGCAACTCGTTTAACATCAAACGATGGCATGTGCGCGCGCGGCGTTGTCTTGCATGGTAGCGGGTTCATCGTGACACCCGAAGAAGCAAAGTTCTTGGGGCTTGAGAAACGGCCAACCGCCTCAAAGCATATCAGGCCCTACAGGAACGGACGTGATTTACTTGGTGTCCCACGTGGCGTCATGGCGATTGATCTCTTTGGGCTTGCGATTGAACAAGTGCGCGATAAGCTGCCCGAGGTCTATCAGCATGTTCTCTTGCATCTCAAGCCGGAACGCGAGCGCAACAATCGTGCATATCGCCGGGAAAATTGGTGGTTGTTTGGCGAGAATATCCCAGAGCTGCGAAAGGCGTTAGTAGCACTACCGCGTTACATCGCAAC
>CAYMQH010000026.1:0-3275 GCA_964392525.1 uncultured Aestuariivirga sp. | reverse complement strand
CAGGGATTGCCGAGAAGCTGGACCAGCACCGCAAATCCGCGCAGGCGGATCATCCGGACATCACCCTCACGCAAATCTACAATGTGCTGGAAAAGCTGAAAGCGGGCGGTTCACTCTCCGCCGCCGAAGCCCGCGTGCGCGATGACGCCCATGTGCTGATCCTGAAGGAGCGCCATGAGGAACTGGATGCCGCCGTGGCGCAGGCCTATGGCTGGCCGGTGGATTTAAGCGAGGAAGACATCCTCGCCCGCCTTGTGGATTTGAACAAGCAGCGCGCGGCGGAGGAGGCGAAGGGCCATGTGCGCTGGCTCAGGCCCGACTATCAGATCCCCCGCTTCGGCTCCGCCCAGCAGAAGGCCGAGCAGCTCGAAGCCGATCTTGGCGGGCCGGCACCCGCCGCCGCGAAGCAGAAGCCGGCATTCCCGGCGGGTGCGGTGGAGCAGACAGGCGCCGTCATGTCCGCCCTTGCGGCAGCAACCGCTCCGCTCTCGGCGGGGGACATCGCCGCCGGCTTCAGGCAGGGCCGCAAGGTGGAACCCGCCATCCGCGCCACGCTGGCCGCACTCGCCCGCATGGGCTTCATCGCCGTTCATGATGGCGGCAGAAGCTTCGCCCTCCGCCGCGCCGCCTGAAACGGGCCTCCACCCGTCATTCCGGCGCGGGGAGCTGGCCTACACCAGTTCCCGCACGTTCCGCGCGATGGTGAGTTCCTCATTGGCGGGCACCACATAGACATTGTCCTGCGGCACACCGAGCCACTTGAGGTGGGAGAGGATGCGCGCGCGCACGGGGCCGGCGTTTTCGCCCACGCCGCCGGTGAAGACGATGGCATCCGCCCCGCCGAGTGCTGGCACCAGCGAGGCCGCGTGTCGGGCCGCCGAGTAGCAGTAATAATCCACCGCCTCGATGGCCTCCGTCCGGTCGCTTGCCAGCAGCACGCGCATGTCGGGTGAAATGCCCGAGAGGCCCAGAAGCCCGCTCTTGCGGTAGAGCAGGTCTTCCAGCTGGTCGAGGGAGAGGTGCTCGTCGCGCATCAGCGCCACCAGAACGCCGGGGTCGATGGAGCCGGTACGGGTGCCCATCACCAGCCCGTCGGCGGTGGAGAAACCCATGGTGGTCGCAACGCTCTTGCCATCGAAGATCGCGCACATGGACGCGCCGGAACCGAGGTGGGCGGCCAGCAGGCGGCGCGGCAGCGGCTTTCCCGACATGCGCGGCAAGGCCTCCACCACATGCTCGTAGTTCAGGCCATGGAAGCCGTAGCGCCGGTAGCCCTTGTCGAAATAGGCGCGCGGGATGGGCAGGCGGGTGGCAAGTTCGGGCTGGGTGGCGTGGAAGGCCGTATCGAAACAGGCAATGTTGGGAACCTCGGGCGCCACGCGGCGCATCTCGCGCAGCACGCCGAGCCCGAAGGGCAGATGCAGCGGGGCGAGAGACCGGAGTGCGTCAAGCTCATGCTGGATCACGTCATTCACGATCACCGGCGTCACATATTGCGTGCCGCCATGCACGATGCGGTGGCCGATGCCGTTGAAGCGGGCGGGCTCATGCCCATTGTCGGCCAGCCATTGCGCGGCCACCAGCAGCCCCTCCGACGGCGTGGTGACGTGCGGCACCTCCCTGGCCGCGTGGCCCTCCACCTCCAGCCGCGGCGTGGAGCCGATGCCCGACACCTGCCCCTTCAGCAGCATCGTGAGGTTCGCGTTGAACACGGCGAATTTGAGCGAGGACGAGCCCGCGTTGAGAACCAGCAGTTTCATGGCTCGCGCGCTTATTTCAGCTCGATTTCGATGAAGGCATATTCCGTGTCATTGGCGTTGATCACGTCGTGCTCGACGCCCGCCTGGCGGAAATAGGGCACGCCCTTCTTCATCTCGGCCTCGGCCGGGCCGTTCGGGGTTTCGAGGCGCACCTTGCCATCCATCAGGGGGACCACGACATAGTCGTGCCCGTGCCTGTGCCAGCCGGTGTTCTGCCCCGGCGCGAAACGATATTCGGTGACGATCACCTTTTCGTTTTCGATGAAAACCGTGGCCTTGGCGGATCCGGACATGAGCAGTCTCCCTGAAAAAACGCTGGCGCATGGTGGATGGAACTGGAACTTGCCGCAAGCATGTTATATTATAACAGGATGTTTCCCGAGCCGCACCATAACCACGCCCAATGCACCGCCGATCTGTTGTCGCGCGCCGAGCGCACCTGCGAGCGGCGGGGCTCACGCCTGACCGGCCAGCGCCGCGACATATTGGGCTGCGTGGCCGAGAGCCACACGGCCGTGGGTGCCTATGACATCATCGAGCGCATGGCGGCCCATGGCCCGCGGCCTGCGCCCATCACCGTTTACCGCGCGCTCGACTTTCTGGAGGCGCATGGCCTCGTCCACAAGATCGAGAGCCGCAACGCCTTCGTGGCCTGCACCCACGCCCATGAGGGCCAGTCCGCCGCCATGCTGGTGTGCGAGAGCTGTGGTCTTGTGGCCGAAGTCGATGCTCCGGACGTGTTCGCGCGGCTTCAGGCCGCCGCCGGGGCGCAGGGCTTCGTGCCGCGCCGCGCCGTGGTGGAGCTGAACGGCCTGTGCCAGGCCTGCAGCAGCGGAAGAGGGGGCTGATGCTGAAGGTGACCAACGCCATTCTGAGTGCCCGGGAGGCGACGCTCGTCATCGGCGGGCGCACCATTCTCGACCGGGTGACGCTCGACGTGCGCCCCAACGAGATCGTCACGATCATCGGCCCCAATGGGGCAGGCAAGTCCACCCTCGTGCGCTGCCTGCTGGGGCTGCAGCCGCTCACCTCAGGCGAGATCGTGAAGCCCAAGGGCCTGCGCGTGGGCTATGTGCCGCAGCGCTTTCCGCAAACCCCCAATGTGCCGCTCGATGTGCGGCGGCTGCTCTCCCTCACGCTGCGGCCCACCGAAGACGAGATCGACGAGGCCCTGGCTGAAACCGGCATACCGCACCTCAAGACGGCCAATGTGGCAAGGCTTTCGGGCGGCGAGCTGCAGCGTGCGCTTCTGGCCCGCGCGCTGCTCAGGAAGCCCGAGCTTCTGGTGCTGGATGAACCCGTCCAGGCGGTGGACTTCATGGGAGAGGCGCGCATGTATGAGCTGATCTCGGAGGTCAGGAAGCGCCACCACTGCGGCATCCTGATGGTCAGCCACGACCTGCACATGGTGATGGCCGAGAGCGATCATGTGATCTGCCTCAACGGCCATGTGTGCTGCGAGGGCGGGCCCATCAAGGTGCAGCAGGACCCCGAATTCGCCAAGCTCTTCGGCCC
>CAYMQH010000025.1:26217-35151 GCA_964392525.1 uncultured Aestuariivirga sp. | reverse complement strand
AGGCGTGGCTGCGCTCCTGCATGATGGAGGAGCCTTCACCATAGTCTTCGCCGATGATGATGACGGCGCCGCCATTGACGCCGCCCGAAGACAGATTGGAAAGCGCGTCACTTGCCACATTGGTGCCCGCGGTGGACTTCCACGTCACGGCACCCCGGATCGGATACATGACGGAGGCCGACAGCATGGCGGCGGCGGTTGCCTCGGAGGCGGACGATTCAAAATGCACGCCCAGTTCCGCCATGTAGTCGGACGCATCGGCCAGCACATCCATCAGGTGCGAGATCGGTGAACCCTGATATCCGCCGACATAGGACACACCTGACTGCAGCAACGCCTTGGTGATGGCGAGAATGCCTTCGCCCCGGAATTCCTGACCCTCACCCAGCCGGAGATCTTCCACCTCGCGCGCAAAAGACCGTTCTGCCATCTGCTGCCATGCCCATTTTTACATTCAAATGCATATATCAGGAAGCATCCGGCCTGAAAGCCTTCGCCCCGAATTGATGGAATGTTGGCGTAGCTTGGCGTTTCGATCAAGAATTATCGTGAATTTGTGCGGTGCGATAGAACATGGACCTGTATCGCATTGCAAAACTCAATCTCGAATAAAAAATGCACTTGAATATTTCTGACTCCCGGCCTCAAAATGATGTTCAATCCGGCGTCAAACGTAACGCACGGCAATAAGGGAGGAAAACATGATTGAACTTTCGCGGCGCCAGCTGATGCAGGGCGGCCTGGCCAGTCTGCTGCTCGGGCAGGGACTGGGCGTCACCGCGGCTTATGCCGAGGGCAGCACTGTCTCCATCGCTTACAACGTCAACCTTCCCGCCTGGGACCCGACCACCGGCCTTTCCGCCGTGAACCCGACGATCCAGGCGATCTATCGCTCGGTGTTCGACCAGTTCATAGGCCAGAAGCCCAACCTCGAGTTCCAGCCGGGGCTTCTCACCGAATGGGGCTGGAGCGACGACAGGAAGCAGGTGTGGATGACCGTCCGCGACGGTGTGAAGTGGCATGACGGCTCGCCCTTCTCGGCGGAAGACGTCGTGTGGTCCCTCACCCGCGCCGGCAAGATGGATGGCGGCAACCCGATCGCCTTCATCTGGTCGAAGATCGGCAACTTCAAGATCGACGGCAACAAGATCACCGCCGACGTCCTCCAGTTCGAGCCGACGCTGTTCAAGTGGATGGCCTTCCTGACGGGCTATGTGATGCCCAAGGCCTATTTCGAAAAGGTGGGCGCGGAGGGCTTCGAGGCCAAGCCAATCGGCACCGGCCCCTATATGGTCGACCAGTTCGAGCGCAACGCCTTCGTGCGCCTGAAGGCCAACCCGGATTACTGGGGCGGCAAGCCCGCCTATGAGACGGTGGTCTTCAAGTTCGTTCCCGATGCAACAAGCCGTGTCGCCGAAATCGAGTCCGGCTCTTCCGACGTGACGGTGGACGTGCCCTTCGAGGAGTATGACCGCCTGAAGGACAAGTAAGGCCTTGCCGGCGTGGTGACGCCCGTCTCCGACATCGGCATGATCTTCCTCAACAACGATGGCCCGATGCTCGACAAGAATGTGCGCATGGCGGCCGCCATGTCGATCGACAAGAAGGCCATCGTGGACAAGCTGCTGCGCGGCTACGCCACCCCCATCAGCACGTTGGAAGCACCGGAATATACGGCCTTCGACCCGTCGATCGTTGTTCCCTACGATCCCGACAAGGCCAAGGAACTGCTTGCTGCCTCGGGCTTTGGCCCGGACAAGCCGGTGACCTTCAAGATCCAGACCACGCGCGGCCTGAAGCCCAAGGATTACGAGATGATCCAGGCCATCGTCGGCATGTGGCGCAAGGTGGGCATCGAGGCCGAGATCGAGGTTTACGAAGTCGCCAAGCATTTCGAGTTGCGCGCGGCCGACCAGCTCGCGCCCGCCGCCTTCTACAACTGGGGCAATGCCATCGGCGATCCGACCACCTCAACGGGCTTCGCCATGTTCGGTCCCAGCCCGCATTCCGTGTGGAACAGCGACGACCTCGACGGAATGATCGGGCCGCTGTGGGGCGAAGGCGATGAGGAAAAACGCATCGCCGGCTGGAAGGCGGTGTCGAAGTACATCGCAGAGAACGCCTATGTGATCCCACTGGTCCAGTATCAGCAGCCGATCGTCTACAAGAAGTCGATCAAGGTCACGCCGAATGTCGCGGGCTCGCCGGAGCCTGCACAGATGTCCCCGGCCTGATGACATGCTGCGGGGCCCGGCTGGCCGGGCCCCGCAGGCATTTTAAGCCTTCCTCATGCCGCTCAGCCTCATTGTGTCACGCGCACTGTCCGCCATCATCACGCTGCTTGGCGTCATGGTCGTGGTCTTCGTGCTGGTGCGCGTGGTGCCGGGCGACCCCATCGCCATGATGATCGCGCCCGGCGCGTCCGAGGCTGACATCGCGGCGCTGCGCGCACTCTACGGGCTTGACCTGCCGATCTGGCAACAGTTCTGGGTGTGGTTCGGCCAGGTGCTGCAGGGCAATCTCGGCACCTCCATCTCGATGAAGCAGAATGTGCTGACCATCATCGCGGAGCGCCTTCCCGCAACGCTGGAACTCGCCCTCTTTGCCCTGACCATGGCTGTGGTGTGGGGCGGTTTCATTGCACTCCTCTCCACCGCCTGGCGCGGCACACTGCTTGAACGGCTGATTGACGGGTTCAATGGCATTATGCTGGCGGTGCCTGACTTCATCTGGGCGCTGACTTTCGTTCTGGTGCTGGGGGTTCTGGTGCCGGTGCTGCCCATCTCCGGGCGGAGCGACCCGACGGTGGACGCAGGCCTTGCCACCCAGTTCTACGTCATCGAGGGCCTGCTGCGCGGCAAGCTGGCCTTCACATGGGACGTGCTGAGACATATGCTGCTGCCAGCCTGTGCGCTGGCCTTTCCACTCGCCGCCGTCATCGGCCGCGTGCTGAAGAACACCATGATGGACGTGATGGTGCAGGACTATATCCTTCTGGCCCGCATCAAGGGCCTCTCCAACCTGCGCATCCTGCTGCAGGAGGCACTGCGCAATGCCGCCGTCCCCGCCCTCGCATTGACCGGCGTGCAGTTCACCTTCCTGATCGGCGGCACCGTCATCACCGAGCGGATCTTTTCCTATCCCGGCATCGGAAACCTCGCCATCGACGCCGTCATCAACCGCGACCTGCCGCTGATCCAGGGCCTGGTGCTGACCTTCGGCATCATCTTCATACTGGTCAACATGCTGGTCGATGCCTTGACGGTGTGGCTGAACCCGAGGCTGCGCCATGCCTAGGGATTTGCGCATATGGCTGGGCGGCGGTTTCATCCTGATGCTGCTGCTGGTCGCTCTCTTCGCGCCTTTGCTCGCGCCGTTCGACCCGCTGGAGCAGGACCTGCTCACCGCAACGATGGGCCCCGGCCAGGAGCCGGGCCGCTGGCTCGGGACAGACAGCCTGGGAAGAGACGTGCTCTCCCGCCTCATCTATGGAACGCGCATTGCGCTCACCGTTGCCTTCATCGCGGCCATTCTGGCATGCCTTTTGGGCACTATCCTGGGGCTGCTGGCCGGTTATTACGGCGGCTGGGTCGATGCGCTGATCTCCCGCCTCATCGACATCTGGATGGCTTTTCCGCCGGTGCTGCTCTCGATCCTGCTGGTTGCCGTGCTGGGTTCCGGCATCCACTCGGTGATTGCCGCCATCGTCGTCATCGACTGGACGCGTTTTGCACGGGTGGTGCGCGCCGAAACGCGCCAGCAGGCCAAACTCGAATATGCCGAGGCCGCCTCCGCACTCGGCATGGGCCGGATGATGATCCTGATGCGGGAAGTCCTGCCCAACGTGCTGCCCGTGGTATTGGTGCTTCTGTCGCTCGAAATGGGCATCGCCGTCATCGTCGAGGCCATCCTGTCCTTCGTCGGCCTCTCGGTATCAACCGATACGCCAACCTGGGGCGGCATGATCGCGGAAGGCCGCCAGATCATCTATCAGGCATGGTGGGTTCTGGTGTTTCCGCTCGCGGCGCTGTTCCTCACTGTGCTTGCCTTCAATCAACTGGGAGATGGATTGCGCCAGTGGCTTGATCCGGTGTTGAAGCGATGACGCCGGTGATCGACATCCGCAACCTGACAGCTGGCACACGCGCGGGACCGATCCTGCGCGATGTCTCGCTCAGCGTGAATGCCGGCGAGGTGATGGCTCTGGTGGGCGAAAGCGGCGCCGGAAAAAGCACCATCGCCAAGGCGGTGCTGGGCATCCTTCCGGCCGGCATCACGGTGAGCTCCGGGGAAATCCTGTTCGACGGCATCAACCTCCTGACTCTTGCCCCCGCGAAGCTCCGCGAGCTTCTGGGTGTCCGGATCGCGCTGATCCCGCAGGATCCACTCACCTCTCTGAACCCCGCACGCCGCATCGGCGACCAGTTGACGGATGGCTTGCGGCTTCGGGCGGGCATGAGCCGGAGCGAAGCCAGCGCCAAGGCGCTGAGCCTGCTCAATGACGTGCGCATCCGGGAACCGGAGCGGGTGATGGGACGCTACCCGCACGAGCTTTCTGGTGGCATGCGCCAGCGAGTGCTGATCGCCCAGGCTTTCTCGCTCAATCCCCATGTCATCATTGCCGATGAGCCGACGACGGCCCTCGACGTGACGGTGCAGAAGCAGGTGCTGCGCCTCATCCGCGACATGCAGCGCGAACACAGGACGACGCTGCTGTTCGTGACGCATGATCTTGGCGTCGTGGCACAGATCTGCGACCGTATGACGGTGCTCTATGGCGGCAAGGTTCTGGAACAGGGCGCCACCGCCGATGTTATCGCCAACCCGCGCCACCCCTATACGCAGGCGCTGCTGGCAGCGAGCCCGCGTTATGACAAGCCGGAGCAAAGCCTGAAGCCGGTTCCCGATGCCCTGATCCTCGAACTCAAGCGGGAGATCGCCCGCTGATGCTGATCGAGGCCTCAAATCTTTCGCTCGATGTGCCGGACATGAGCCATCAGGTGCTGATCGGCCGGCGGCGCAAGCTGCGCATCCTGAAGGGCGTCTCACTCTCCATCGCCAAGGGCGAGACGGTGGGCCTCGTGGGCGAATCCGGCTCGGGCAAGACATCGCTCGGCCGCACCTTGCTGCGCCTTTACGAACCCAGCGAAGGGCGATTGTCATTTGACGGCCAGGACATCACGCATGGCAGCGCCGCCACGCTCAAGCCCTTGCGACGCCGCATGCAGATGATCTTTCAGGATCCGCAATCCTCACTCAACCCGCGCCACACCATCGGCGGTATCATCGGCACGGCACTGAGGCTGCATGGCCTCGATTCAGGCAAGGCCGCCGTCGCGTCGATCCTTGACCGCGTCGGCCTGCCAGCGACCGCCATGGAACGCTATCCACATCAGCTGTCGGGCGGCCAGCGCCAGCGCGTCGGCATTGCACGCGCCATCGCGCTGAAACCGGACTTCGTGGTGGCCGACGAGATCGTCTCGGGGCTCGACGTCTCAACGCAGGCGCAGGTGCTCGATCTTCTCAAGGGGCTGCGCGCCGAGATGGGGCTGGCGCTGGCCTTCATCAGCCATGACCTGTCCGTGGTGCGAAACCTCTGCGACCGCGTGATCATCATGAAGGGTGGCGAGATCGTGGAGGAAGGCCGGACGGCCGAGGTCTTCGCATCGCCGCGCACCGGCTTCACCCGCACGCTGATCGACAGCATTCCATTGCCCGAGATCACGCCCGGCTGGCTCGACATGCCGGAGGGGCGCACGTCCGTGTGACCCCAGTCACGCTTCGATGACGGCTTCGAGACCAAAGGCGGCGAGCGTGCGCGACACCGCGCGGCACAGATCCTCAACCGTCGTGTCCCGGGGGACCTGCTGGAAGGCCTCGATCGAGACAGACACCGTATCGCCATAATGCGAGGCCACGGCAACGAAATGGCCATGCGAGCGATCAAGGTCGCGGCGCGAGACGTTGACATCCACTGCGCGGGTGAGAAGGCGCGCACAGGGTGCGCCGTCGATGCGTGAAAGGCCGCCCGGCAACGTTCCGAGATTGGAACAGCTCACCGGCAGGGTGTCGGCATAAGCAAACAACCGGTTGACGAGCGAGGCGGAAAAGCGCGGTGGCATCCAGGCTATGGCCGGGAGAAGCGCATCCAGAGCTTCGGTCTGCTTCTCCCTTGCACTGCGAAGCAGCGCCTTGAAGGGTGCGTTCAGGGGCCGCAGGCTGGTGGTGAGGCCTTCGGGTGCGACGGTCATCGTGCGGAACTCAATTGCCAGCGCCCGCTGGTCACTCAGTCCCTGCCGCCGGTCGATGGGAACGATAAGGCTGACCGTGCCGTCGGAGGCACGGCAACGGCCGAGATACGACGCGAGCGTCGCCACGAAACCAGGCAGCAGCATGTTCTCGCGGCCACCGAGCCGACGCGCGCAGGCATTCCAGGCTGTTGCAGTGATGCTCACCGTAACAGCCGGAAGCTGCACCATCTCAGGCAGCGATGATCCGCCACGCTCTGCCGCCGCAGTGTTGTTCTGCTTCGCCGTCACCGGCGCACGCCAGACGGCGCGTGCGATCCGTGCCATTGCGGCAAGCGTGCGCGGCGTATCGGCAAGGATCTGCCAGGCATCCGATGCACAGCCAGCAAGCCCGGCGCTTCCGCCGCGCGGCAGGTAAGGATTGGGCAGCGCAACACCATCGGCCGCGGCTGCAATGGCCTGCACACTGCCCATCCCGTCCAGCACCAGATGGGAGCCGAGGAGGCTGACGGCCGTGCTGCCGTCATCGAAGCGCTGAACCGCCATGCGCCAGGCCGGACCGTTCACTGGATCAATCAGCTCGCGCGCCTGCCGGTTTGCCCAAGCCATGAGGCCAGTGCGAGGCAGCGCCACCATATTGGGCTGAAGCGGCGCTGGCGGGGCAGAAGGCTTCACCCAGCGGGGCCGTCCTCCCGGCAGGCAGGACGGCGCGATCAACCTGTTGAAGGCAAGCGCGGACAACCGTTCATATGTTTGCGCAAGCGCGGGCAGGTTGACCTCGCGCTCATAGAGCCAGAGGCACTGCATCAACTGGTTGCGGCCGGTTGCGCGGAACAGTTCGAAGGCCAGCTGGTCCAGCCATGAAAGCCGGTGGCGCGCATCAGCCGTCGGGCTTGTCTCACCCATCGAAAAACTCGCCCGCCAGCCCGTAGGACGCCAGCAGCCGTTCGGCCAGTGCGCGGATCTGGTGATGCCCGGTCACCACCCCGTGCTGGTAGGCCACGAAGTTCAGGATCAGTTGTTCGGCGGTGACGCTGGCCAGAACAGTGGCCACGCCCTGGCGCGCCTCGATGGCACGGACCGATACCTGCCGGTCTGTGCCGCGAAAACAGAAGCGGTCGGATTCCGTGCCGTCAATGCGTAGCAGATCGACGGGCAATTCACTCATGAAGGAACAGGTGACCGGCAAGTCCGCCAGCGCGCCAAGCGCCATATGCCCGGCAGCCGCGAAGGCCCGCTTCGGCACGAAGGGCACGAGGGGGAGAAGTTCGGCAAGGGGATCGGGCTCACGCCGCGTCCGCAGCAGCGTTGCCTGCAGCCGCCGCTGCAAGGCATGGAGCCGACCATGCGGTTCTACGGCCGGAACCTTCAGCGTGGCAAGCGACACGCAATTGCCGCCCGTATCCGAAAGCCCCTCGCGCTGATTGACCGGGATGACCAACGTCACCTCCTGACCGCGGATACGGCCAAGGCCTTCGGCAAAGGCTGCGGTCATCGCCGTCAGAAGCGTGAAGCGGTTCGCGCCGAGGCTACGGGCCTTGGCGTCCCAAACGGAGACCGGCAGGCGGAGGGAGGTCCAGGGCAGGGACACGATCCGGTCAGTGGCTGCCGCTGTAACGGGCGGGGCGGCGGGGGCTGGTTGCTTGCCGCGCGATGAGCCCAGATTCCGGACCAGCCGGATGAGCGCCCGCAGTGTCGCTGGCGCATCCTGCGCCGCGCGCCACATTTCGGCGCCAAGCCCTGCCACCGACCCCTGCCCGGGCCATGGCGGATAGGAAAGCCGCCGCTGCTCGGCGCGCGCTGCTTCCTTGATGGCAAGCGCGGTTGCCGTGCCGTCAGCCACACAGTGCGACACCACGAGCGAGACAGCGAAGGATCCATCGGCAAAGGGCTGGGCAGTCAAGGTCCAGGCAGGCCCTTGCACAGGGTCCATCGGCAGGTCCACCTGAGCGTCCGCCCACATCTGCAGCGCATCGGGGGGGAGCGGCGCCGCTGCGATCTCCAGAGCCGATGATGGCGGCGGTGCGATGACCCATTGGTGGCGCCCGAAGGGCAGCAGGGCCGGACGTATCAGCCGCGCCAGCCGGCCACGCGCCAGATTGTCCCGGAAGCGGGCCAGCGCGGCCAGGTCAACAGGCCGCCGGTACAGCCACAGCAACTGAATGACCGATTGCTGACCGCCAGCCGTGTGGGCGAGATACATGCCCTGGTCGGCATAGTGCAGAAAGGGTGGCGGCATCTTCGGCATCGGTTATGCACCTGCCGGCAGGGGTTGACCTGCCACCCGGCGGCACATGGTCCTGAAGGTTTCGGCATAGCGCCGCATCGAGGCGGCAGCCGTGGCATTGTCCGGATAGGCTGCGGTGAGCGTCAGGCCGCGTCCGGTTTTGAACAACCAGATCGCCACCTGCGCCGCCATGCCCTGGTTGAAGTAGATGCGCCCGTCTGTCTGATGCCAGTCATGAAGAACCCGGCGGCTGAATGGCGGGCGGCTCATGTCGCTGTAGGACAGCATCACGCCTCCCGTTGCGGCGGGCCGGATCAAGGGCAGCTCGGCGGCAAGGTCCAGCACACGCTCGATCGGAACGCCAGCCAGATGCAACCGGTCCTCGAACACGCGTTCCGCGGCTTCCGCGAGCCCCGCGAAGCCTTGGCCTGCAAGGTCGAAGTCAATTGGCAGGATGCC
>CAYMQH010000025.1:0-26117 GCA_964392525.1 uncultured Aestuariivirga sp. | reverse complement strand
CCGCGAGCCCCGCGAAGCCTTGGCCTGCAAGGTCGAAGTCAATTGGCAGGATGCCGAAACGGAAGCAATCCCACGCGAAGGGCGATGGCGTGGCCGATGCATGTTCACGCCACTCCGCTGCGTCCATTTCACCGAGCGCCACGGCTTCCATTCCGATGGCCGACGGGTCGGCAAGCACATGGCGCACCAAGGTGCCGTCACGCTCCGCAAACCAGCTGTGATAGGTGTCATGCCGACGCAGATGCGCCGTCACCACCTGGGTCATGGCCGTGATGTCGCACTGGCCGGGTTCCTGCCACGCCACGATCAGCAATCGTGCCATTTCGTCCTGCCGCTGTTCGCAGGCGTGGAAGGCCCAGAGGTGCTGTTCCTGCTCATAGCTCGGCGGAACGGGTGAGGTCGGGGCGTTCCGCGCGGCGGTGGCCGCTGCCACCGAAGGACGCCATATCGTCAGCGCGGCCGGAGGTCCGGACCAGTCGTTCAGCGGACACAGCACCGGCGGAACCTCGCGAGTGCTGGACCGGCTTCCGGCGTCGGCTAAGGAAATCCCCGTCACGTCTGGTGCTAACCCCGGAAAAAAAGCGATCAACGCGGCCTAAGTAGCCGACTCTCAAGCAAGCTGGAAATAATTTCAACTGCGAGGGCGGAGGCAGCATCTCTTTGGCGCCGGATTGGCCTGATTATCGCCTTTTGCACGAACGACTCAACCAAATCGCGTATAAACTGCTCTATTTTGATTGGTTTGATTTCGCCGTGGATTTCCTGTCAATTGAAGATAAGTTGCAGCGCGGTAGAAATGAATTGTAGCCGTCCAGCCGGACGGCGGGAGGATGGAATGACGGTGTTTTTCCGGGCGGCGCCAGGACCGGCCCCGCACCTGCCCCCTTTCATCCAGCCAGCACAAGCACCGCGCGCCTACTGAATCCCGTCAGATTACCATGCTGAATGCCCTGAACACCGAGACGTCGATGCCACTGACTGGCAACTTCAGTCCGGGAAGCTCACATACTTATATCGTCGCCAACCGGCTTCCCCTCGAATACCATGCCGTTACGGGCTGGCGGCCATCGCCCGGCGGCCTTGTCAGTGCGCTTGAACCCGCCCT
Organism: uncultured Aestuariivirga sp.; assembly: GCA_964392525.1. Classification (GTDB taxonomy): domain Bacteria; phylum Pseudomonadota; class Alphaproteobacteria; order Rhizobiales; family Aestuariivirgaceae; genus Aestuariivirga. Next base: position 25,012 of record CAYMQH010000025.1, on the reverse strand, counting down.
CAAAAAGAACGGCGCGGTCTGGGTTGGCTGGCGCGGCAGCCCGGTGCCGGAAGACAGCCGTGGGCAAAGCCCGGCGCGCCCGCCGCAAACGGACAACATCGCGGTCATCGAAGTTCCACTGACGCGGCGCGAAGTGAGATGCTTTTACGATGGTGTTTGCAATGCCGGCTTCTGGCCACTCTATCATGGCTCGGCCATCACACCTGTATTTCATGACAGCGAGTTCGAGGTCTACAGGCAGATCAACCAGCGCTTTGCTGATTGCGTGGCGCGCAATGCCCCTCAGGGCGCACAGGTCTGGGTGCACGACTACCAGCTTCAACTGGTGCCAGCCCTTCTGCGGGAGGCGCGGCCAGACCTTCGCATCGGGTTCTTCCTGCATGTACCGTTTCCTCAGCCCACGGACTTCGAGGCGCTGCCATGGAAGGACAGTATCCTGGGCGGATTGCTTGGTGCCAGCCTCATCGGTTTCCAGACGGCCGCCTCAGCCGCGCACTTCATCGAGGAAGCATGCCGCCGCCTGCCGGCCACACGGGACCGCAATGGCCTAGTCCTTCAGGATGGCGCAGGTTCCAGACGGGTGGCAATCGATGTGTTTCCGATCGGACCGGATACAGCGCGGTTCTCCGGCCTTGCCGCCCTGCACGCCGTGCGCGATGCGGCAGACACGATACGCGCCGACTTCGGCGCGCCGGAACTGATCCTGCTCGGCGTCGACAGGCTCGACTATACCAAGGGTATTGATCTGCGCATCCGCGCGGTGGCCGACTTGCTCAAGAGCACAGAGTTCCGGAACCGGGATATCCAGTTCATTCAGGTGGCGGTGCCCAGCCGCAGCGAACTGCCCGCCTATCAGCAACTGCGCGTCAAGGTCGAGGCGACGCTGCAGAAGGCCAATGCGGAACTGACCGCACTCGGCCTCCGGCCGATCCATTATGTCTACGAGACGCTGCCGGCTGAGCAGGTCGTGGCGCTGTATCTGGCAGCCGACATCATGCTCATCACCTCGCTGGCCGACGGCATGAACCTTGTCAGCAAGGAATATGTCACCTGCCGGGAGGATGGAACGGGCCGGCTGGTTCTCAGCCGCATGGCGGGTGCTGCGGCCCAGTTGCGCGATGCGTGGCTGATCAATCCGAGCGATCCTGAAGATCTGAAGCGCGGCATCGGCGAGGCCATCCGTGCGGGCGGCGATGAAGCGCGAGCGCGTATGGCGCGACTGCGTGAGGCCGTCTTCAGCGCCGATGCCAGGCACTGGACCCAGACGTTCCTCGCCCGCCTGCGCGAAACCCCATGAACCGCCTCCTGCCGCAGGCACTGTGCCGACGGCTGGCGTCACTCGGGGCGGCGCCGCACCTTCTGGTTTGTTCGGACTATGACGGAACACTGGCACCCTTGGCACTGCGTCCGGAGCAGGCGAGCCTGCTGCCGGGCGTTTCGGACCTGCTCCATCGGCTTGCTCACCTGCCCGGTACACGTGTTGCCATCGTCTCGGGCCGGGCGCGTGATGATCTGCGCAGGCATTCAGGCCTGAACGCGCCCATTCTGTTGGCTGGTTCGCATGGCGCGGAGTTGCCGGGCCTCGCCACAGGGCGGAGCACGGAAAACCAGTCACGGCTTGATGGAGTCGAAGCCGCGCTATCCGAGATCTGCGCAGCCTCGGCAGGGGCATGGCTTGAACGCAAGCCTATGGGCATTGCAGTGCATGTGCGCGAGGCGGCCCCGATGGAAGCCGCGCGGGTGCTCGCGGCGGTGCGCGACGGGCCAGCCCGCTGGCCCGCGCTGCATGTGACGGAGGGCAAGGCCATCATCGAACTCTCGCTCTCCAAAAGTGGCAAGGGCGATGCGCTGCGCTGGCTTCGCGGCGACTGGGGTACTGACCCAAAGGTGCTCTACCTTGGCGACGATGTGACGGACGAGAACGCCTTCGCCGCACTGGGCCCGGAGGATGCGGGGATCAAGGTCGGCGATGGTTCGACATGCGCGCGCCACCGGGTGGCGTCGGAACATGCGGCACGCGCTGTCCTTGCGTTTCTGTGGCGGCGGCGGGTTTCAGGATCGGGCAAGGCCATCGCGCCGCGCTGGCCAAGGGCCGCCTGCGAATGACCACCGGGCCTCGCAAACGACGCGCCGTGGCCCGCCCGGGCGAAGCCACGGCCGCTGACGGGGCGGACGACGTCCTGTGTTACCTCGATCAGGGCTCGTTCGTGGGACTGCGCGCACTCGGACGCCAGCCGGTGATTCATCTCACCTGGCTCTTCAACCACCCGCTCGACCACGCCGCCGTGGAGCGGTTCAACGAGACCCTTGCGCAGGGTGTGCTGGGGCGACTGCTGCAGCGCTCTCCCCTGCCGTTCGGGCGTCACCGCTGGGTGAGAAGCACCACGCCCGTTCCCGTCACCTGGTTCGAGGGCCCGATCGCTCTGGAGCAACTGCCGGCCTGGCGTCATTCGCTGCTGTCGCTGCCGGTGGACCCCGAACACGGCCCTGGCTGGCGCCTGGCGGCGCAGGTGCTTGAGGGTGGTCGCGCCGCACTCTCGCTGCTGGTTTCCCACACCATTGCGGACGGAGAAGCAGCCGTTCAGGCCATTGCCGACGCAGTGGCCTCACGGCCTTTCGACCATCAGTTCCCAGCCCCCTCCTCACGATGGTCTCCGGCGAGATTCGCGCGTGACAGCCTGGCAAGCCTGCAGGCCATGCCAGATGCCTGGCGTGCCGTTGCGGCGCTGATGCGACAGAAGCGCCAAGGCAGCACCATCACGGCAAGGCCTTCGGCCCCGCCACGGCGCGGCAACACGCTGGCTCGCGATGCCGAAGTCGCTGTTCCCCTGCTGCAGGTCTTGATCGATGCTCCAGCCTTCGCCTCACGGTCTGCTGACCTCGGCCTGATGATCAACGTCACCATTGCCGCCTTCGCAGTGCGGCTCGCCTGGCGGATGGGACGGGTGGATGGTGCCGGCCGTGTGAAGCTCGTGCTGCCTGTGAGCGAACGCCAGCCGGGTGACCGGCGCGGCAACGCGTTGCGGTCGATCACTGTGATGGCCGACCCTGAAGATTGTCTCAGCAAACCAGCCAGGCTGCAACGTGCCTACAAGAGTGCGCTCGTGTCGCTGCTGCGCGAAGGCGATGACCTTTCGACGCTGTTGCCATTGGTTCCCTTCATACCATTGTGGCTTGCGCGGCACATGGAGCGCGCCGCGCTCGGTTCCGGGCTGCCTGTGGGCTGCAGCTTTCTTGGCGAACTGCCACCCGAATTGAGCCGCCCCTGCGGCGAGGCGTCGCGGCTTCTGATGTCACTAATGGAGCGCTTCACGGCACCAGCGCTTGAGAGTTTGGGCGGCCAGCTGTTCGTAGGCGGTTACCGCTTCAACGGACATCTGGTGCTCAGCGTGGCCGGCTACGTGCCCGGCCGCGTCACCGACCGAAGCGGTCTGATTCCCCTGGTTGAGAGCGCGCTCGCCGACATGGGACTTGACGGCAAGATCATCTGAGGCACAGCAGCGCGCGACCGGTACGCCACGGCAGACGCGTTCAGGCAGCGCGCAGCGCGTCGACGATGTTCATGCGCGCGGCGCGCACGGCAGGCAGAAAGCCCCCGAGGAAGCCCATGACAAGCGCGAAGACGAGCGACTGCAGAACAATGCCGGGGGTGAGCACGAAGCTGAAGGCAAGCTCGGACAATGTCGCCCAGTTCAGCGTGGTGATCTTCACGAGCGTCATCAGAGAGGCCAGCGCAATTCCGACGACCCAGCCGACGGACCCCAGCAGCACGGCCTCGGCGAGGAAAGCCAGAAGGATGTTCGAGCGGCGGAAGCCAAGGGCACGCAGCGCCCCGATCTCGCGCTTGCGGCTCGCCACGGCCGCATACATGGTGATGGTCGCGCCAATCACCGCGCCCAGCGAGAACAATACCGACAGCGTGATCCCGAGCATCTTGATGAAACCCGAGAGCATGCGCGACTGCTCCTCATAAAAGGCGCGTTCGCGCTTCGCCTCGACGGTGAGGCGGGGGTCTGCCTCGAGACGTGACTTGATCGCCTCAAAGCTCCCGCTGTCGGCAAGGCGCACCACGACCGAGGAGAAGGCATTGCGCCGGAATGATTGCATCAACTGTCCGCTGTCACCCCAGATTTCAGAATCGAATCCGCTGCCGCCTGCATCGAAACGGCCGACAACCTGCCAGTCGCGCTGCGCGAACCTGACCGTCGATCCGATCTCGAGGCCTTCAAACCGCCCGACCAGCGCATCACCGATCACGATCTCGGTCGAACCCGGGCGGAACATGCGCCCCTCAGCCAGCTTGACCTGCGGCCGCACGTCGAAGACGCCAGGCCCTACGCCGCGGATCAGCACGTTGCTCATCTTGGCCGCGCCACGAATGGGCAGCGCAATCAGTACGACAGCCTCCTTGGAGACAACCGGCATGTTGTCAGCTCCGGCGACCACCTCAGGCTGGCTCTCGATGATTCCCGCCTGCTGGCGGTCCACCATGCTCTGGATCTCGACTTCCGCTGCGCGGCGCACGAAGATCACGTTCTGCTCGTCGCCGGTGGCCACCAGCGTCTGCCTGAGGCCCAAGTCGAGCATGAGCACTGCGGCATAGACAAAAACCACGAGTGACATGCCGCCTGCGGTGAGCGCGGTTGTCAGCTTTCGCTCACGCAGGTTCCTCAAGCTGTAAGCAAGCAGCAACGGCATTTTCAACCCACCGCCCGCAGGCCTTCGACGATGCTGACACCGGCCGCACGGCGCATCGGGAAGAGCGCGGCAAGAATGCCCACCGCCAGCGCCGCGGCCGCCTGCATCGCAACGGTGGTGCCACTCACAAACAATGTCGGAAAGAGTGTCGCGGTCAGCCTGCCCAGTTGCGCGGTGAAGACCGGGGTCAGCACAATGGCGGCCGCGCCGCCGACCAGCGCGATCAGCATGGATTCGCCGAGAATCAGCCGCGCCACGTAGCCCGGGCCGAAACCAAGCGCCTTGAGCGTCGCATATTCGGAGAGCCGTTCACGTGCCGTCAACGCCATGGTGTTTGCCATCACGGCCAGAATGATGAAGATAACCACGAAGGAAACGAGGCGGATGGATACGATGATCGCCTCGCTCTGCTTCACGAAGCCGATCTGGAAGGCGCGTTCGGTTTCGGTGCGCGTTTCCGCGGGCGAGTTCCGGAAGACATCATCTACTGCCTGACTGACTTCGGCGACCCGGTCGATGTCCGCGACATCGATCACATAGAACCCCACCAGATCCGCCTGCGCGCTGGACCGGACGCGCAGCGTCTCATTCAGATAGTCCGAGCGGAAGAAAAGCTGCGAGGTATCTACCTTGGAGTCGCGGCCGTCGAAAACACCCTTGATGACGAACTCCCAGTCACCAGGGAAAATCGTGCCGCGCAGCTGGATAACGTCGCCCGGCTTGAAACCATGGCGGTCGGCAAGCTTGCGCCCCACAATGGCGCCGCGGCGGTCGCGCAGCAATTCGCGCCTCACATCGTCCGGCAGCAGGATCTCGGGGTAGATATCGAAATAGGTTTCGGCATCGACGGCGAATTGTGGAAAAAAGTTCTTCGGATCCTTGTAGATGCCACCGAACCAGTTGATGGATGTGACGCCCCGTACCCCTTCGACGTCACGGATCCGCGCTTCATAGGCGCGGGGCAGCGGCAGGGCGAAAGAGATCGCATTGCGGGTTATGAGGCGCGAAGGCACCGCGCTGTCGACGCCTGCATACCACGCGCCGACGATGGTCTGCAGCACGCCGAAAGCGAGGATCGCGACGACGAGGCCCGCCAGCGTCAGCGCCGTGCGGAGGCGGTGGCGCAATGCATTCCGAGCCACCAGCTTGAGCCACTGGCTCATGCGCGGCCCTCACGCATTGCGCAGTTCCACCCGCTGCGAGAGTTCGCCCTTTTCGAGATGCATGATGGCTTTGGCATGTTCGGCGGCGCGGCGGTCATGCGTCACCATCACGATGGTCTTGCCCATCTCGCGGTTGAGCCGCTGCATGATCGACAGCACGTCCTCCGCCGACTGGCGGTCGAGGTCGCCGGTCGGCTCATCGGCGACCAGCAGCGACGGATCGGTGACAATTGCCCGGGCAATGGCCACGCGCTGCTGCTGCCCACCCGAGAGTTCAGAGGGAAAGTGCTTCACGCGGTCACCGAGGCCGACAAGTTCAAGCGCGAGAAGCGCACGTGCGCGTCTGTCGCGCCGCCCAAGGCTGGCGAGAGTGAGCGGCAACTCGACATTCTCGAGGGCCGTCAGCACCGGCATCAGATTGTAGAATTGGAAAATGAAGCCCACATGCGCGGCGCGCCAGTCGGCAAGGTCGGCCTCGGGAAGCCTGGCAATGTCTTCCCCACCCACCTCGATCGAACCGATGTCGGGCGTGTCGATCCCGGCGATGAGATTGAGCAACGTCGACTTGCCCGAGCCTGATGGCCCCATCAGCGCAAGGAACTCCGCACGGTGGATGTCGAAGGTGATGCCGGAAAGAACGGAAACGGTCTGCGCGCCGCGCCGGTAACTCTTGCTGACGCCGCGGAGCGACATCAGGACATCCGGCCCCTGCGGCAGACCTTCCGCGGCAAGCTGTTTCACTTGACCTCCGCCGTGACGGCGCGTCCATCCACCAGCCCAGCAGGCGGCCGGATCACGATGCGCGTTCCGGCTGCAAGGCCCATCACCTCGATCTGGTCACCGATTTGCGCGCCGGTTTCAATGCGCCGCAGCCGGGCCTCGCCATCTTCAATGGCAAAGACGTGCGGATCGCCGTCGGTCCCCGCAATGGCCGCTGCCGGCACCGCCAGCACCGGTTGGCGTTCCGCTTCGCTCGTCTCCCGCTCGAGGAAGGCCACCTTGGCGCTCATATCCGGCAGGATGCGCGGATCCGGGTTGAGGAAACGGATCTTCACCAGTGTGGACGCCTTGGCACGATCTACCGTCGGCACCATACGGTTCACGACACCCGGGAAACGCTGGCCGGGGATGGCATCCAGCTGAATCTCCACCGGTTGGCCCACGCGGATGCTGAGGAACGAGGCCTCCGCAACGTCGACCTCGACCTCGAGCGTGTCCATATCCGCAATAGTCACCACCGCGCCCTTGGTATCGACCGCCTGCGAGAACGGGGTGATCGTGTCGCCGACATTGGCGTTGCGCGTCAGAACGACGCCGTCGAACGGCGCCCGGATGAGCGTTTGGTCCAGATCGACATCAGCGACGCGGAGATTGGCCTTGGCCACGGTGACCGCCGCCTCATAGCCCGCAAGCGCCGCCCGCGCTTTGGCAAGGCGCGCGACCGCGCCGTCATGCGCCTGCTCACTGGTCAGTTTCTTGGCGGCAAGCGAGTCCGAGCGCTTGAAGGCGAGTTCGGCCTCCAGCAGATCTGCCTGGCCCTGGCCAAGATTGGCCTCGGCAACCTGCACATTGGCGGCCGCCAGATCACGCCTCGCCTGCGTGTCACGGTTCTCCAGCCGGGCAATCACCTCGCCCGCCCTGACCTCGCTGCCTTCGAGTACACCAAGCCACTCGAGCCGGCCGGTCGCCTTTGACGCAACGGAGGCCTTGCGCTCTGCCACCACATAGCCCGTGGCGTTGAGTATGGTGAACGCCTGCGATGGATAGAAAGTTGAAACAACCGCCGTTTCCACGGTAAGCGGCGCATACTGATACCACAGCCAGAAGGACAGCATGGCGGCAGCGGCAGCCGCGAGCATAACAAGCGGCGCGAGGATGCGCCGAAATGGCCCTCGCCGCCGCGGCCGTGTGCTGCGGTCAATCGCCAGCGCGGAGAGATCGGATGCCGGGCGCGCGCCATGGCTGTGGGCTTGTTGCGGGGTCATCGGTTCCTCAAGGGGTTTTCAGGCAAACGGAACAACAGGGCCAGACATTTGGCGGCGGCATGTTTTGCAGGTATGCGCCACACGATGGTTCCAATCCGGAAAGGCGTCTCATAACGCTGTTCAGCGCCGCAGCAGTGCCGGCCGTATTGACAACACCATTTGATCGCAACGGCCCGACTTCACCCTTGTCTTCATAACTTTGTTTGTGAACATGTGCTCTGCTGTTACCTTGCCATGCCTGCAAAAGCAAGATTCTGCTTTGCCGAAGACCAGCACACTTACTGTCGCCAACGGCAGTGAGCTTCACCCGTCTGGACGATGCGGCAAGCCACGGCGGCAGCAATGGAACCAGTAAACCAACTGCTTATGCCGAACCGGAGAGCGCGCGCGCCAATGCAACTTGACAGCGGCAAATCCATGTTCTTCACCTCCATCGCACTTCGGCATGGGCCGAAGCAACCATAAGGGCTTGAAAGAGCAAAGGGCGGGACCGGACAGTGAAGGTCACCATTGCGGTACACGGAACGCGCGGCGATGTTGAACCGGCAGCAGCGGCTGCAGCCGAGTTGCGCCGCCGCGGACACATGGTGAAAATGGCCGTGCCACCCAATCTTGTCACATGGACGCAAGCCGCCGTCGCCATCCCCGTGAGCGCCTATGGCGTCGACTCGCAAACGCAGATGGAGTCAGAAGCCATCCGCAAGTGGTTAACGTTGCGCAATCCGGTAACCGCGCTGCGCCAGACGCGGGAATATGTTGCTGAAGGCTGGGCTTCGATGAGCGAAACCCTGTGGGACCTGACGTCAGATACCGATGTGATCCTGACCGGCACCACCTATCAGGAGGTGGCAGCAAATGTGGCGGAGGCCCGGGGCCTGCCGCTTGCGGCGCTGCATTACTTCCCCATGCGCGCCAACAATCAGATCCTCCCGGTCCGCCTGCCGGAGCGCGCCATGAAGCAGCTGTGGTCCATGGCCGAGTGGGCATATTGGCGCATCCTGAAGTCAGCCGATGACAGGCAGCGCCAGACACTCGGATTGCCACTGTCCAGGATCAATGCCGTGCGCCGTATCACCAAGCAGGGCATTCTGGAGATACAGGCCTATGACAAGGCATGTTTCCCTGGGCTTGCGGAAGAATGGGGCGGCACACGGCCGGTAGTGGGCGCGCTGACGCTTGCATTGCCAACTGCGGCCGATGAGCGGGTCTTGTCATGGATCGCCGATGGCACGCCACCCATCTATGTGGGCTTCGGCAGCATGACAGTGAACGATCCGGCGAGAACCATCGGGCTGATCATCGCGGAATGCCGCGAGCGCGGCGAGCGCACGCTCATCAACACAGGTGCCCTGCAGCTTGAAGGTCTTGCGCCCAGCAACGACGTGATGATCGTGCCCCACGTCAATCATGCCAGCGTCCTGCCGCGTTGCCGCGCCATTGTTCATCATGGCGGGGCAGGTACAACAGCCGCCAGCCTGCGCGCCGGGGTCCCAACCCTGGTGCTCTGGGTCATCGCCGACCAGCCAGTCTGGGCCCGGCAGATCAAGCGTCTCGGCGTTGGTACCTCGCGCCGGTTATCCGCCCTGACCCGCGATACGTTGCGCCAGGACTTGAACGTCGTCCTGGGGCCGCAGAGCCAGATGCGGGCCCGCGAGTTGGCAGCCGCAATGACGCCACCGGACCAGAGCGTGACAGCCGCGGCGGACCTTCTCGAAGATCTTGCAAGGAGACGCCGCCCGTGTGGATAACGGTGCTGCTGCTGGGGGTCGCCGTCAATTTCGAGCCGACACGCATCGGACTGGTTCCGTTGCTTCTGTCGCGGCAACGGCCACTTCTGCAGCTCCTGACATTCCTGATATGCGGTCTGGCCGTGAGCCTGAGCGCGGGCATGCTCATCCTGTTCATGGCGCAACGCGCACCATTCGCCACCAGCGGTGCCGGTGGCAGTCAGGCCCAGACGGTTATCGGCCTGCTTGCCCTCGCCGCCGCCGCCATCATGGCTGCAAGCTGGATGCGCGGGCACCGCCGCAGCGGGCGGGACCACATCAAACCGAACGAACCGGCACGCCGCAATCTCCCACCCAGCGCCGGGGCCTTGATCAGCAACATGCAACACCTGCTGGCCACGAGCCACTCCCCGTGGATTGCCGGACTGGCCGGTGCGGGCAGCGGACTTCCGTCGGTTGATTATCTGGCGGTGATTGCCATCATTGCCGCCTCAGGAGCCCCGCCGATGCAGCAGGCCGCCGCCCTCATCAGCTTTGTACTCACCGGCAGCCTTGTGGTGATGGCTCCGCTCGCGGGCTATCTGGTAGCGCCGGTGAAGACCCGCCGGATGATTGACAGATTTGGGAGCTGGATCCGGTCACGCAGCCGCATCGAATACGCCGGCCTCCTCGCCGCCGCCGGCTTGATGATGATCGCCCTGGCAGGCTGAAACATTCCGCAAATAACCGCTTTCCGCAGGCATCACCGGCCCCTGCACCCCATTGCGGGAACCGCTGAGTGATCTGCCAGCACCGCGCCCGCTAGCCTGCTCCCTCCTGCTGCACCATGGTTCGCAAGCGGTTCAACACCTCTGCTGCCGCACGTTCGGCAGCATCGAGGGCGCCCGCGAGGTAACCCGGATCCGTCGCGCTCGTTTCACTGCCGGCAAGCGACAGGCGCGCCGCCCAGGGCCCGGATATCCAGTATCCGTGATGGGGTGCCGGGTGGCCCTCAGCAGTCTGATCATTCTCTGTTGCAGTCAGAGGATCAGCAGCCCAGTCCTTGATGAGGGTCGCGCGGGGTTGCGCCGCACGGGCGCCGAACAGACGCGCAAGCTGGGCGATGGACGCCGCGGTGATCCTCCCCTCACCGGCAGCCTCACGCTTCGCACGGTCAAGCCCAATGAAGCCGAAGAGAGCAGCAGCCCCGGAGGCGCTGGTTGCATCATGGATCTCGACGAGAGGCCCCACCCTGCTCTGCGCCCCTCCAGACAGGCCTGCATCGCGCCAGAATGGCTGGTCGTAGAGGGCGAAGAACTTCGCGTGAGGCGCCATCCATGTGGCAGTCCGCCTCCAGAGATCATGGGTCCCGGGCCCCAACTCCGGCACAAAGGATATCGTGGATGCGGCAAGCCGCGGCGGAAGTGCAACGATCACCTGCAAGGCCTCCATCCGGCGGGCCCGATCCTGCCCGCTGACCGTCAGCGCAACGCCCTCCCTGTTGATCGCAAGTCCGGTGACGGGCGATCCGGGATGCAGCCGGTCCTGTGGCAAATGATCGAGCAGTGCGGACACGATTGCACCTGTGCCGCCGGCAAACCGCATTGACACCGGTTCCTGGCGCAGTGCCGGAAACCGCTGTGGCGCCTCAAGCGGTGACCTGTCAATGACGACATCGCCCTCGGAATACTGAGCAAAGGCCTGAAGCTTCAGGTCCCGGGCGATGCCAGCCATCCGGGGGTGCATATCCGGCCAGAACCATGACGGCCCGAGATCGAAACCGTCCGCCGACCATTGTCCGGCTGGATCGGTGGTGAGGATGCGTCCGCCAAAGCGTTCCCGTGCTTCAAGAAGCTGGAAGTCTATTCCCGCTTTCTGCAGACATCGTGCCGCATAGAGGCCCGAGAGCCCTCCGCCGAGGATTGCGACGGATGTTTTCATCTGAGTGCATCTACCAACTTATGTTTCTGCCCCGCCGTGATAGTGGAAGTGCGGCGCCAAGTCGACGCATCCGCAGCAGTGATCGGGAGGATCATCAACACCACCGCGCATATCAGTAGCATTGAGCCGACGGACAGGCCGTGTCACTCGAATCTGACGCCACCCACACTGACATCAGGAGAAAAGCTCCGGCCGATTGCCACAATGCCCAACCGGCGCAGGCGCCGCGTGTCGAGCGGCACATCAGTCCGGTGCGCGACGAAATCAGCAAATGGCAAGAACAGTGTCTTCCACTCATCGCCCGCCAGAAAGGCCGCGCGGTAGGATTGCCAGGGCCGGGCGAGATCCGGCGTGCGCAGGTGAAGGCCATAGATTTCCCCGTCGCCGAAAACATCGATGGCGATGCCACGAAACGCCGACGCGTCGACAACGCCACCGTCATGGGCCAGATCGAGGGCAATCTGCAGAAAGCCCCCGTTATTCTCGAGGCTCACAGACCCCTGCATCCGGATCGCCCGGCGCCCGGCCACCAGCGTGGACGTCATGCGTCCTGACGACACGCCGCCCATGACACCGTCCGACAGAAGGTCCCAGCAGGTGCCGGTCGTCGCCTCGGGAAAAGGCCGTGAGAGATCATCGATGATGGCAGGGAGTGAGGTCATTCGGGCCACGGCGCGCTTGAAGGGATTTGAACTGCTTGGACATGGAAGAACATGGAAGAACATGCAAGATATGGTTTTCCAGTCAATTGAGCCCGCCAGTTCCAGCAAGGACATTCGTGCGGCACCGCGGAGTAGCCTTTTCAAGGCCTGAGGTTTCAAGGCAGATTTCCGCATGGAACCGTCCATGGCAGCCGCCATCCGGCATGGCGGGCTGAGACCTTCCGAAGTCCTCCGGATCACGCTATCCATAACGGCCAGAGAACGTTGGGGAGGTTCGAACATGTCAAGCATACGCCGTCTCGGACGCGAGGCCCGCACCGCTGCAAGGGCGGCGGGACTTCCACCGGAGATGCGGCCCGTCTGGCCCGGCATGGATGGCGGCCGCTATCTGCCGTTGGGTGAACCCGACGTTGTGCGCATCCACCGCGCCGCACTGGCCGTGCTTGAGGATATCGGACTGTCCGATGCGCCACCGAGTGGCGTGGAACTGCTCACCGCTCAAGGCGCGGTGCTGCAGGATAACGGCCGCATCACCTTTCCCCGCGCCCTGGTGGAAGACGTCATCGCCACGGCAGGCCGGCACTTCGTTCTTCATGGACAGGAGCCACGCCATGATCTTGAACCCTGGGGACGCAAGGTGCATTTCGGAACGGCCGGAGCAGCCGTCAACATGGTCGACTACCAGACCGGCCAATACCGGGAATCGACCGTCACCGATCTCTATGACATCGCCAGAACAGTCGATGCACTCGAACATGTCCATTTCTACCAGCGCTCGGTCGTTTGCCGTGATCTGACCGTGCCGTTCGAGATGGACTTCAACACCTGCTACGCCGCCGTGATGGGCACATCGAAGCATGTCGGCACAAGCTGGGGTGAACCGGAGTTCATGGCGGCGTCGCTGGAGATGCTGCATCTCATCGCAGGTTCCGAAGCGAAATGGCGGGCCCGGCCCTTCGTCAGCCAGTCGAATTGCTTTGTCGTGCCGCCCCTGCGCTTCGCGCCCGAAGCCTGCCGGTGCCTTGAGGTTGCAGTCCGCGCCGGCATGCCGGTGTTTCTTGTGTCGGCCGGACAAGCCGGCGCCACATCGCCAGCGGCGATTGCCGGTTCTCTCGTACAGGAGATTGCCGAGTGTCTGGCCGGGCTTGTCTATGTGAACGCCGTCCAGAAGGGCGCACCCGCCATCATGGGACCATTCTGCTTCGTTTCCGATCTCCGCACCGGCGCCATGTCGGGCGGAAGCCCGGAGCAGGCCCTCCTCTCCGCAGCCGCGGCCCAGATCATCCATTTCTACGACCTCACATCCGGCGTTCCTTCCGGCATGACGGACTCAAAGCTTCCCGACATCCAATCAGGCTATGAGAAAGCCTACAACCACGCCCTTGTTGCCAATGCCGGCGCCAACCTCCTCTACGAGTCGGCTGGCATGGTGGCGAGCCTGCTTGGTTTCAGCATGGAACAGCTGGTGATCGACAACGACATCATCGGCGCCACGCAGCGCACGGTGCGCGGCATCGACGTGAGCGAGGACGCGCTCTCCGTCGAGGCCATCCGCGAGACATGCCTCGGCGGCCCGAACCATTTCCTCGGAAGCCAGCAGACGCTGGCGCGGATGCAGAAGGAATATCTCTATCCCGCCGTTGGCGACAGGAGTTCACCAAAGGAATGGCATGAAAAAGGCCGACCCCTGGTACTCGACCGCGCCCGCCGCCAACTCGATAACATCCTCAAGACGCATTACCCGCGGCATGTTCCACGCGAAATCGACGCGATGATCAGGGACCGCTTCCCGGTCAGGCTGCCCGAAAGCGCAATACACCCCTCCGCAGGCTGAGCCATGAAGGACAGGTTCGACATCACCGGCTGCACGGCGACGATGAAAGCCGTCGTGACAACGGGAAATGGCGGCTATGACAAGCTCGTTTACCGGGATGTGCCGGTTCCCGCGCCCGGGCCGGGCGAGGTGCTCATCAAGGTGCGGGCGGCCGGTATCAACAATACCGAAATCAACACGCGGCTTGGTTGGTATTCAGCCAGCGTCACCACCAGTACCGAAACGGCCGCGGCGGCCCAGGAACAGGAGGCGCGCGCCAGGGCGGACGGCGGCTGGGACAAGCCGACCCCCTTCCCCTTCATCCAGGGGACCGACTGCTGCGGCATCGTGGTCAGCACCCATGATGGCAGGTACGATCATCTGACCGGTCAGCGCGTTCTGGTGCGCGCCTGCATGCGGCCGCAGGGGTTCGAAAGCTTCGAAAACATCTGGATGGCGTCTGACTTCGATGGCGCATTTGCAGAGTTCGTGAAAGTACCGGCCAGCGAAGTGTTTTCCATCAACTGTGACTGGAGCGATGCCGAACTCGCCACCATTCCCTGCGCTTATGGCTCTGCGGAAAACATGCTGCACCGGGCGAAGCTGATGGCCGGCGAACGCGTGCTGGTAACCGGAGCGTCAGGCGGCGTGGGTTCGGCTGCGATTCAGCTTGCGTTGCGCAGGGGAGCCCGGGTGGCAGCCATCACGAGCAGGGAAAAGCTGGACGCGGTACGCGCATTGGGTTGCGAAACCGTTCTGGCGCGCGAGGAGGACGCCGTGAGCCTGCTGGGCGAGAACTGCATCGACCTTGTCGTCGACAATGTTGCCGGGGCCCAGTTCAGTGACATGCCACGCCTCCTGCGCCGGGGCGGACGCTATGTCTCTTCGGGCGCCATTGGCGGGCCGATCGTGAGCCTCGACATGCGGGACGTCTATCTCAAGGACCTGACCCTGCTTGGATGCACGGCCTGGGATGAGCCGGTGTTTGCCAATCTCGTTTCCTACATCGAGAAGGGCGAGATCAGGCCACTGCTGGCAGGCGTGTTTCCCCTCGAGAGGATTGCGGATGCCCAGCGCGCGTTCCTGCGCAAGCAACATGTCGGAAATTTCGTGCTCCTTCCCTGACACACGCACAAGCGGATGGCATCCTCCGGGTTGGGCACGCGGTGAACCGAACACCATCGCAAATCGCCGTGGTATTGATACGTTGTCCGTTCGGGCAGCCGCAAAGCCGGATCGGTCAGGCTTGCATCACGGCCCGATCAATCAGACATGTAGAGCGGAATTCGGGGATCCGGACACTTTTACCCGAAGATAAGCCTGCAAGAGCCCTGAAACGGGTCTCCGACCAGCCCCAGACCGCGTTTGCCGGGTTAGATGCCCTGTTATGCGTGTCCCGTCCTGACTGCCTCGTGGAGCGGGGAGTACGGGTGCAAATCAACAAGCCTGTCTCCCGCTGACACCCTGATTGCCGACAAGGACTAAGACAATGACGGGTTCCGCCAGTTGCAGGCCATCAGGAAGGTCAAGGCCTGCATTCCAACAAAGCGCAACCGGAAGATCCGGCACACTGCCGAAAGGCAACGCCAAAAGACACTCCACAAAATCGAGAACTTGTTCGGCAAGCCTAAGGGCGGACGGCGCATCTCAACGCGCTGTGATTGCTGCGCCCACCTCTGCTTCACCGCCATCTGTCTCGCTGCCCGGTTCATGCTCAATCTCAATCACTGAGTCCCAACCCTTGAGTTTCCCGAAATATCGCAACCGCATAACCAAACCATGGTGACGCCAAAGGCACGCCTCCAGTACCATGAAATCCTCGTCAGATTTATTGCTGCGCATGCCGCCGCTAAAACGTAAACAAACCCATGCAAGAAAGACCTACAACGCGCATCAGATAGCGAAAGCGGAGGCTTGCCACTCCGAGTCCGGCCAGTGTACAACTTACATAACCACCACAGTCTGCTCTCGCAGTTCGTTTAGATGAATACGCTTATTTATCTGATAACACAGCGGATTTCGCATGCATAAGTATAAACTACGTATTGCAACACTCGTTGACATCAACAAGCTGCCTTGGTTTGTGTTTCTGGCATTTCTTCTTGTGGCTTTGTCCTGGCGTGCGATGCAGCTCAGCGAGGTGACGCTGCTTATTCCTGGCGGCGTCATGCTGTGTTCCGCAGCTGTTCTCATGATACTATCGCTAAGAGTGGATGATCAACGTGAGGCTCGCCTTATTTGGATAACGGGGACACTGTCCATATTACTGGGGCTTTTATTTCTAAACTCGGAACTTCTGGCACCCGAAAGCCTTACGCTCCTTGTAGGCGTATGGTACGTTTCCTCATTGCTCATCGTGATAATTTCTTCACGCCAAGCTTTGTTGATCCGCCTAATGACTTTTTTGGTCGGCATGCTGGCGGGCGGTTTGGTTCTGTATCTCTTCCATCGTTCAATTCTGCACATTGCTATCGGCGTTGCTTTTCTCGAAGTGATCAACGCGGCACGAAAACTGTCCATGATCAATTGGAAGGTTGGCAGGGAGGCACTTCGTGCGCGGCTTGACGATACGATGGATAACGAAATCAGCCGACGATTTGCGTCCCTCGTAGCATCCTGCGAGCCACTTGTTCGGCACATCGATGGTCTCTGGCTTTTGCTTCTGACAGTCGTGCTCTTCGAAATCCATCTCAGCCGTATGGGTTTTCACGGGGATCTTGGCATGCTGCCTGCTGTAATTGCCCTGATCGGTGACTTCATCATGGCGCTTGTCATTTCATTCTTGGTGCTCCTGCCTCTCCGGATGTGGTGGATCCGCGTCTTCAGCAGATATGAGGGGCGTGCCATCTCCATCATCGCGAGTCGCAAGGCAGGCTCCGTCATTGGTCGATTGGTGCAGACTCTATTCATTCGCCAACTGCGGTGGAAGATACGTCTTGCAGAGGCACGATACTCGATCCCGGTTCTTCTTTGGCAGGGGTTGATAAGCGGACTTCCTGTCGTATTCATCATAACCGCGACAGTGCCGCTGCTTGGGATGAACTGGTTCTACGATACAGAAAAATGGGCATCCATCGCACGCGACAAGTGGGCTGCACTGAATGCTGATCGCTGGCGCGTGGAAATGGTGAAGGCTGCCAACCCCGAGCGAGACCCTGTACTTGCCGTAGATGTTCCAGGTGTCGGGAGTAGCAAATTCTCGTTTATCGTTGTTGGTGATCCTGGTCAAGGCGGGCTCGCGCAGCGCGAGCTGGCAAAGCAGATCGTCAGGGTCTCAGAGCAACCTGATGTCCGCTTCTTACTCATATCGTCCGATGTGGTTTATCCCAATGGTGAAATGCAGGACTACGAAGAGCGCTTCTGGTCTCCTTACAGCGGACTTACACTGCCGATCCTCGCTATTCCCGGTAACCATGACTGGTATGGTGGTTTAGATGCTTTTGCCGCAACCTTCTTTACGAAGGAGGCTGCACGGGCAGCAATATCCGCCAGAAACGGCGGCGGCGCAGATATCGATGACATTGCGTTTGCCGACAGCTTGATTTCACGAGTAGAGGAATTGAAGCAGTCTTATGGACTCACAGTCCAGATGCAAACTTCTCCTTACTTCCAAATTGTCACAGATACCTTTGTTCTTATCTGTGTGGATACCGGAGTGGTGCCTGGCGTCGACCAGGTGCAGATGCAGTGGCTCCGCAAAGCACTGGAAGCTGCAAGAGGTAAGACCACGATGGTATTGCTTGGGCATCCATTCTTCGCGCTCAATCGGGATATGACTTTGAGCCAGAGGGGTCTTCAGCCAATTCTTGAACTTCTGCACCAAGAGAAAGTGACAGTTGCAATGGCTGGCGACACACATGATCTTGAGTATTACCTCGAAGCTCTCCCTGAGGCTCGCTCCATGCACCACTTTGTCAATGGTGGTGGCGGAGCCTTCTTGACCATCGGAAGTTCCTTTGGCGTTCCGTCAGATCGGATCACAGAGGTCTGGGCTCATTACCCGACACGGCAAGCCATTACCGACATGCTCAATGCGAACCTCCCAACTTGGCTGATGCCACTATGGTGGTGGACACAGAAATTTGACGGCTATCCCTTTTCCAGTGATGTACTCTCGACCGCTTTTGACTTTGACAAAAGCCCCTTCCTGAACAGCTTTTTGCTTGTTGAGGTCGATAGCGTGAAGCGTCAGATCAGAATCGTTCCTTATGGTGTGAAGGGGCGACTGCTCTGGAGTGACCTCGCCCGTTCTGAGAGCATGTCAGTCCAACCTCAGAGAGAGGCTGAGTGGATTATTCCAATGGATAATACTCTTGAGTAATATTTTTTTACGTTTGAGCATGAGAGTGATCCACTGATCAGCCCCTTACGAGTGGTTCTGTTTCAGTGTCAGTGAGTGATTGGTCTTCGGCGCCAGCGCGGGCGGCTCAGTCGGCCAGCGTAGCGCATGCGCCCGCACGGACTGTGAGATGAAGACCTCTTGTGCTGGCGGCTGGTAGCTCAGCAAGCCGTGTGACCGGCATGTTGTAGAAGCATGTCGGCCGTCAGATAAATCAAGACAACAGGGCGCGTGATCGAAGAGAAGATCTGGCGCATCTGGGTTCGACGTGATGCGGCCTTGCCACAGTGTGGTGTGACTTGTGCAGATACCGCTGGGTCATTACACGCTCAGCCAGAACATTCCGGTTCAACTGCACAACTCTGGTGGCGCATCCAGCACGCAGCTTGCGAAAGAGGCTGAAAGCTCTGGCTTCAGGTGATCCAAGGTTTAGGAGCGGAGCAGTCTCTTTATCCATTTTCATCTCTTCGGCATGGCTGGCAAGCGGGCCAAGACGCGGCAACGGATACCCAAGGCCTTGCAAACCTTCTTCAACTGAGGAAGAAATCCGTCTGAATATCCCTCCAGCCCGTGCACTTCCACACTTAGACTTGCAGCCTGCTTTAGCAAGCCGCCCAGTAGGACGCCGTCCTCCTGCAGAGCGATGCCTCTCAGATTTGGCGTGTTCACATCAGCACGGGCTGCCTCGAGGCTGACGCTCCGTCCGCCGGGATCAGGCCGGACCAGCACGGGAACGGCGTGCCGCCGACGTCTCTCATGCCGCCGCACGACCGCTTCGGAAAGCGTTCCTGAGACACTGACGATGTAGAGCACAACGTTCTTGCTGCCCCTCCCAAGAAGGCGAGCAATGTCCAGCCGCTGGCGAGCCAGCCGCGCGGGGTCAGCCACGGCGAAGGCCCGAACGCGAGCACGATAGCCGGGATGCTTGGCTAAAAGCTTCGCGTAATTGAGCTTCTGCATACGCCCGGCGGATTCACCAAAAGATACGGCACCCTTGTGGAACACAAATACATCGAGAGCCTGAAGGTTACTGAAACCGGCATCCAGGGCGCGCAGGCAGAAGTCGTTCTCCTCGCCGTAGCCTTTTCCGAAGGCCTGGGCATCGAATCCGCCAAGCTTTCGCCAAGCCACGCGCGACACATACATGCAAAAGCCGACGCCAGTCGGGACTTCAGCAGACCAGCCGCGATTGAGGCGCGCGGCCGCTCTATCCAGTGACCGAGCGGAAACATCTGGCGGCAACGCGTTGCCCTCGAAAACGCGCGGATAGCTGCAAAGAGCTGCGTTGTTACTGAAGGGCGTGACGGTGGCCACCCGGCCGTCCACATGTGCTATGAGCCTGTCGATCCAGTTGCCGAACACCAGAGTGTCGCTGTTCAGCAAGATAGCGTCCCGCCTTGGGTTGAGCGCCATGGCCTTATTGACGCTCCCCACAAAACCGAGATTGCGCCTGTTGCTGGTGAGCGAGATCAATCCTGCTGCTGCGAGGCTCTGCATCTTGTCAACAAGCCGGCCGTCGGGCGAGTGATCGTTGATAACGATCAGTTCGTGGGGCGTCATGTTGCGCGATGACAGTACGGCGTGGATGGCTTGCAAGGTTTCCAGGTAACCTGAGTAGACCGGCATGATGACATCAAGTACCGGTTGCACCCCACCCGCCCTGGATTGCGTCAGTCTCGAGAAGTCCGGCTCGATGGCACGGCGAACCGCTGTCGCCACCGCGGGTTCGGAATTCGATCTTGCGCCCGGGGGCGCGTTTCCGGTGCGCTCAAGAGCAAGCCGGAGGAGCGGGTTGATGGTGCTTTTATCCCGGCGCGTGCCACCTCCCTCGGGGCCGACAACCTTGAACGAGCTCGAGGGCATGAAGCCACGCTCGAAACCGATCAGCAGATAATGGCTGACTGGATCCACGAAATTCAGTAGCGGATCGGCTACTGCATAGCGCTCACGGTAGAAGTCATCGTCAAACACTCCCGCAGCACGAATGATCTCGACGGCGTCCTCGACGGAGAGCGCTCCACAGCCGGCAGTGGCAGCCGCTGTGAGAACCGGCCTCGCGCGCTTCACTCTGAAACCCCTCCGGCAAGCCAATGATCGGGTATCTGGTAAACCAAAAGGCTGCCCACGTGTACAGCCTGCACTTGCTACCTCCGCTTACCAGCCCTTCTGATCAAGCCGATCCGCATCATGTCCTCAACCGTCCGCTGGATCTCCGAGCCCGGATCTCGATCAAGGCCGAATTCCTCACGCAGAATGGTGATGATGACGGAAAGGCTGATCGGCTCCTTGCACAGGAGATAAATCGCGGCGCCAGTATGGTTCAGATAGTGAACGCGCTTGAAATGGGGATCGTGAACTGCAATTCCATCGACAACGTCCACCACAGCCCAGCCTTCAACCTGCTCGAGCATGATGGCCACCGCAGCCGCCTTGCCCGCTGTCGTCTTTACATGACCAGCGGATATGCCACGGGCAGACGTTTTTACAGCCTTGGTTGTTTGCTTCGCAGCAGCGCTTTTCCTTGGCCCCCTCGTCTTCACGGCCGACTTCTTGATCGCTGCTGACTTGGCAGCTACTTTCCCGGCAGTTGTCTTTTCAGTGGCTAGTTTCTTTGCAGGAACCTTTCCGGCACCTGGCTTCACAGGCAAGGCCGGAACTTTAGCTGCGACGGGCCCCTTACGCGCGGCTGCCACCTTCACAGACCGGGCGGGGCCTGCAGCCTTATCCCTCTTTCGCGCAGTGCTCCGCCGAGATCCACTGCTAGCGTTTCGTTTCATCATTCTGCGACCTTCAAACCTGCGTGTTTCAACATGCGCTCAGACAACACGTTTCGGCTTTCCCCATAACACACTTCATACCGAGGGGAACTCCGGCGCGGCAACCAACACTACGCATGAAAAAAGCGCCCGGCCAATGATGGCCGGGCGCTCCTATTCTGTCCAGCGGTCAGCTTAGAACTTGTAGCTGATCGAACCCCTGATGATGTTCATGTTGACATCAACATCGGCGTTGCCCGCACGGCCGAAGTCGTAGGACTGTTCGCCGAGATCAACGTAGAGGTATTCGGCACCCAGCATGATGTGCTCAGTGGCCATGTAATTGATGCCGGCGCCGATGGTCCAGCCGACCTGCGTACCATCGTCACTGCCAATGCCGCCACCACCCGAGACCTTCAGTTCGGAGTCGACACCGCCGAAGGCGATACCACCTGTACCGTAGATCAGGGCGTTGCCTACTTCGAAGCCGACGCGGCCACGCACAGTAGCAAGCCAGTCGACGCTGGTATCAAAGCTGTAGTTGGAGCCCGAAACGCCCACACGTGCCGGATCAACATCGACATCTGCATTCAGACCCGACCAGGACAGGTCGCCAAGGGCACCGATGACGAAGCCGTTCCCAAGACTGTAATCGTAACCAACCAGACCGCCGATCATGCCGCCCTGAAGATCGCTCTTTCCGTCTTCCGAAACCAGCGCAGAAGAGCTATCGCGATGATCGGTGCGCAACTTCGCATTGACGTCAGCGTTGCCCGTTCCATAGCCGCCCGTCACGCCGATGTAGAAGCCGTCGTAGAGCGAGGTCTTCCCGGGCGCCACATCGGCGGCGCTGGCGGACGAAATCCCGCCAGCTGCGGCGACGGCCGCAACTGCTGCGGCAGACAGAAGAATATTGAACTTGATCATCGAAACATCCCCAACAATTTTCAGCCACAATAATGAGTCGGCATCAAATAATCTATCTCTTTTTTTCAGAAAGTAGTCGTATTTCTGACATATCCAAATTCGGCGTAAAATACATATTTTGGTTGCAGAGAAGGCTATTGTAATTCAGCACACGAATCTGTAATGCTTCGTTCATCTGATTATAAGTGTTTAGGGGCGGCACATGCTTAATTCTGAATCTATCTCTCCTGCCGTGCGCAAGGCAGTCGTCCAGCAGCTGAAAAAAGGCGGTTACAAGGCTCCTTCTCTTCAGTCGTTCAATGTCGAGGCTTATGGTACCGTGGGTCACGTTCTCTACGCGGGAAATATGTAATTTGCCTTCAGGGGCTTGAGCTTACTATTTTTCTCCATGCGAGGAGTGTCTGTAACCGCACTGCTTATCGTAAAAGACGAAGAGCGCAATTTAAGATCTTGCTTGGAGTCAATTTGCGGCAGCGTCGACGAAATAGCAGTGGTTGACACCGGATCGGAAGACGGAACAGTTGACATAGCGCGGGACTTCGGTGCCCGCGTTTTGCATTTCAGGTGGACCGGCGATTTCGCGGCGGCCCGCAATTTCGCAATCATGTCATGCGCCACCCAATGGGCGCTTTACATCGACGCCGACGAACGCATTTCCGCCAGTTCGCGGCTGCCTTTTCGCCACATCATTCAGCGCGAGTGGTTGGCAGCGGATATATTGCTCAGGCCAAAGACCAACTACACGCGATACAGGCTGGCACGCCTGTTCCGGATCGACCCACAAATCAGGTTCACCGGCGCGATCCACGAAACGATACTTCCTTCGATCGAGAAGATGACCGGCCGGCCAGCAGCCGAAACGGTAAAACTGACCGCCATCGAGATCGACCATTACGGTTACGAAGGCGACCTGCACACCAAGCATCTCCGCAATCTACCACTGCTCGAGCGGTGCATCGACGAGTTTCCGGACCGCGTCTTCTACTGGTTCCATCTGACGGAAACCCTACTTGGGCTGGGCCGCTTCGAAGAGGCAGCTGCAGCGGGGGGACGCGGACTTGAAGCGGCTGGACGAGCCCCGTCGGAGAAATCCCGCGTCGACGCCGCCATGATCTGCCAGATGCTTTCAGCAGCAATGCTCGACCGGGCCTCCGATCCGCACGAGCTCATCAAGGAAGGACTGCTACTCCATCCCGGCAACCACGGACTTCAACTGACCAGAGCCCGCCGGGAGCTTCAATTCGGCGACCCAGCCATCTCACTTGGGATCGCCCGATCACTCCAATCGCTCGACACCGCCAGCCTTGTTCCGGGCCTCATCGCCTATGACCAAGACATCTTCGGGCGTTATGCGGTCGAAATGGAAATTGCCAGCCTTTCGAGGCTCGGCCGCCAGACGGAAGCGGCGCAACGGCTCATAACGAACTCCGCAAGGCTAAAAGGCTAGATCAACGTGCGTGAAGACGCGTGGCGCGCACCAGCGCCGTGGCGGCCTTGTCATAAGACTGGAATATCTTCAGATAGTTTTGAATCTTGGTAATCGATCTCGTATCGCGTGTGCGCGGCGAGGAGAGATGCCACACATTGCCGCCGGCATTCACTTCAATCACGTAGGGCTGGCCCGTGCCGTGGTCCTTGACGATGTCACAACCCAGCAGCGGGATGGCTGGAAATGCCTTATGGATCGAGGCGGCAAAAGCCATTACAGCCGGATCGGTATCGATGCGCGGCGACGTAAGCTGGCGTGGTGGCTCCGGGTGAATGCTTTCGACGACGGCATCATCCGACGCGAGCGGCGCATGCGGTTCGGGTGCCTCTGAGATGTTCTGATAAACAATTTCACCGAACAGGGTGAGGCTGCGGTAAACCGCGAACCGGGGTCCAGTATCGACAAATGATTGAACGATCATTTTCTCGTGCCGGGCCAGATGATCCGCTGGAAGATCATCCGGTTGGATCGCTGCCAGCCGTTTGGAGCGGAACAAGTAGAGCCCGCGGCCGCTCGAAGAAATGTCGAGGTTCGCCGGCTTAAGCACGCAGAACTCGCCCCATTGTTCCACAGGCAGCGGCATGCCGAACTCGAACAGCGCCGTTCTCGGCGTGGAAATGCCGGCACCCACCATCAGGCCATACTGATCCAATTTCGCGATGGGCCGGTTGGCCAAGACCTCGCCACGCAAAGGCTTGAAGGCGCCAAGCGGCCCAAAGCTTACAGTCAGCGTCTGGCGGCGCCAGTATTCCGGACTGATGGAAGCAGCGCTGTCGGATCGCCCTACCACAAAGGCCTTGATGTCCGGTGCCTGCTTTTGCACCTTCTCCCGCAGGACGAATAGATCGTCTGTTGAAAGATACTCCGGCTGGGCCACCAGAACGAGTGTTTTATGAACCGGATAGGCGAACGGCATTGGTCAGATTAGCCCCAAAAACTTCCGCAACAGTAATTCAGTGCTTGAACAGAGGAACTCTGTCAACCATTGGACGAATGACGGAAATGAACATCGTTCAAGCCATGCGTCATAGCTCAAGTATGAGAGCATTGAGCGGAAAGCGGGAACACTGCAGCTATGCGCGATCCTGAGCGACCACCTGTTTCGTAGCCCTGGTGGGCTGGGAGGATGTTTTCGACAGCTCAGAAAGATCGTGACGTTCTCCGCAGCTTGAGGATCCTGAGCCATGCCGAGGAGACGGGGAATGTCGGCCGGACTGCAGTTACTTCGGCATCGGCCGAGCTACTTTCTGCCGCTGGAAGGCGGCGCACCAGAAGCTTGGTGAGGCTGGATTCGTGCGGAAGAAGCCGATCCCGAAGAACCCCAGGAACCGAACACCGCCGGAGATCGTCGAGAAGGTTCTAGACCTGCGGAAGGCCGACCACCTAGAGCCGATGCCAATCGTCTGGTGTCTCGCCCGCCACCACGACATCAAGGTCTCCGCTGCCGGCGTATCCCGTATGCTCAAGCGCAATGGCTTTAGATATGCACGATCTTGCGAGACATCCCGTTTCATAGCCTTATTGGGCCGGGAG
>CAYMQH010000024.1:0-36014 GCA_964392525.1 uncultured Aestuariivirga sp. | reverse complement strand
CAAGGCCTTCACGGCGGCGGTGCTGGGCGGCATCGGCTCGCTGCCGGGCGCCATGTTGGGCGGCCTCATCATCGGCCTCATCGAAACCATGTGGTCGGCCTATTTCACCGTCGAATACAAGGACGTCGCGGCCTTCACGGTGCTGGTCATCGTGCTGATCTTCATGCCGCAGGGCCTGTTGGGCAAACCGGAAGTGGAGAAGGTCTGACCATGACCGCGCAAGACGTCACTTCCACGAAGTCCGGCGGCTACGACTGGCCGGCCATCCTCAAGGATCTGGCCGTGTCGGCCCTCGTCACAATGCTGATCCTGGTGCCGATCGTAGCCTACAAGTCGGTAATCACCCAGTATTCGCTGGTGCTCGAGCCGCGCTGGAGCCTCGTCTTCATCATCCTCGCGGTTGTCGTTGGCACCCGCCTGTTCATGTATCTCTTCGTCTGGACCCGCGCTCCAGGCCCCACGGCTGCGGCCACCGCGGCCGGACAGCCCGCCAAGGCCAGCCTCTCCGACCGGATCGGGCCTTGGGTGTTCCCGGCGCTGGTCGCCTTCGCCTTCCTGTTGCCGATCATCACCGGCGGCGACCGCCGCTCCGTCGACCTCGGCATCTACATCCTCACCTATGTGATGCTCGGCTGGGGCCTCAACATCGTGGTGGGCCTCGCCGGGCTTCTGGACCTTGGCTATGTCGCCTTCTATGCGGTTGGCGCCTATGCCTATGCCCTGCTCTCCACCATCTACCTGCCGCAGTGGTTCGGAACAGGCGTGCTGCCCTGGGCCTTCTACATCACGCTTCCGCTGGCGGGCCTTCTGGCTGCTTCGTGGGGCGTCATCCTCGGCTTCCCGGTGCTGCGGCTGCGCGGCGACTATCTCGCCATCGTGACGCTGGCCTTCGGTGAAATCATCCGCCTGGTGCTAATCAACTGGTTCAGCTTCACCAATGGCCCGCAGGGCATCACGGTGCCGAAGGCCACCTTCTTCGGGCTGCCGTTCAAAGCCGGCGAAGGCGGCTTCGCCGATTTCTTCGGTATCGACCACAACCGAATCCAGTATTACATATTCCTGTATTACGTGATCCTGGCACTCGCGCTTCTCACCTATTTCGTCACCAACCGCCTCCGTCGGCTGCCCATCGGGCGGGCCTGGGAAGCCTTGCGCGAAGATGAGATCGCCTGCCGCTCGCTCGGCATCAACACCACCAACACCAAGCTCACGGCCTTCGCCATCGGCGCCATGTTCGGCGGCTTCGCGGGGTCCTTCTTCGCGGCGCGCCAGGGCTTCGTGAGCCCCGAATCCTTCGTGTTCATCGAATCGGCCATCATCCTCGCCATCGTGGTGCTGGGTGGGCTTGGCTCGCAGATCGGCATTGTCTTCGCGGCGATTGCCATCATGGGTTCGTTCGAATTGTTCCGCGAGTTGAGCGTGTTCGAGAACTACCTGCCCGCCGGCACTGATCCCGTTCATTTCCGCATGCTGGCGGTCGGCCTTGCCATGGTCATCATGATGCGTTTCAGGCCGAGAGGCTTCGTCACCCGGCGGCAGCCCACCTTGTTCCTGAAGGAACGCAAGGCGGTATCCAGCGACCTGGTGAAGGAAGGACATGGCTGACATGGCAACGGAAACCAAGACACCGGTGCTCTCCGTCGAGCACGTGACGATGCGGTTTGGCGGCCTCACCGCCGTCTCGGACCTCACCTTCAATGCCTACCCCCGCGAGATCACGGCGCTGATCGGCCCCAACGGTGCCGGCAAGACCACCGTTTTCAATTGCATCACGGGGTTCTACAAGCCGACCGAGGGACGGATCACGCTGCGCCATGGCGATGGGGCCGCGTTCATGCTGGAGCGCATGGAAGATTTTCGCATCGCCCAGGACGCCAGGGTGGCCCGAACCTTCCAGAACATCCGCCTGTTCTCCGGTATGACGCTGCTCGAGAACCTGATGGTGGCCCAGCACAACACGCTCATGGTGGCGTCCGGCTATACGTTCGCGGGGGTGTTCGGCAGCGGCCATTACCGCCGCGCCGAAAAGGCCGCGATCGAAATGGCCAAGGGCTGGCTCGAGAAGGTTCGCCTGATCGACCGCGCCGACGACCCCGCGGGCGACCTGCCCTATGGCGACCAGCGCCGCCTGGAAATCGCCCGCGCCATGTGTACCTCGCCGCGGCTTCTCTGCCTCGACGAACCGGCTGCCGGCCTCAACCCGCGCGAGTCGGAAGAACTCAACAAGCTGCTCCGCGCGATCCGCTCCGAGAACGACATCTCGATCCTGCTCATCGAGCACGACATGAGCGTGGTGATGGGCATTTCAGACCACGTGGTCGTGCTGGACTATGGCCAGAAGATATCCGACGGCGACCCAGCCCATGTGAAATCCGACCCGGCCGTTATCCGCGCCTATCTGGGCGTCGAGGACGACGACGACGACGCATTGGCCGCGAAAGCGGTTGCCGAAGCCATTGGAGAGAAGTCATGACAGAGCCCCTCCTCAAGGTCCGGGGCGTCCACACCTTCTATGGCAAGATCCAGGCCCTGAAGGGCATAGACGTGGACGTGCACAAGGGTGAGATCGTTACGCTGATCGGCTCCAATGGCGCTGGCAAGTCCACGCTCATGATGACGATCTGCGGCACGCCCCGCGCGCGCAACGGCTCGATTCACTTCGACGGCCGCGAGATCACCAACGAGCAGGTTTACAAGATCGCCCAGATGGGCATCTCGCAGTCGCCGGAGGGCCGCCGCATCTTCCCGCGCATGACGGTGCTCGAAAACCTGCAGATGGGTGCGACCGTCAGCGATCCGAAATATTTCGACGAGGATCTGGGCCGCGCCTTCAAGATGTTCCCACGGCTCGAACAGCGCATGTCGCAGCGTGGCGGAACGCTGTCGGGCGGCGAACAGCAGATGCTGGCCATCGCGCGCGCGCTGATGTCGAGGCCGCGCCTGCTTCTGCTTGATGAGCCGTCGCTGGGACTTGCGCCACTGATCGTCAAGCAGATCTTCGAGGCGATCAAGGAACTGAACCGAACTGAAGGCCTCACGGTCTTCCTCGTGGAGCAGAACGCCTTCCACGCGCTGAAGCTCGCACACCGGGGCTATGTGATGGTCAACGGTCGCATCACCATGTCAGGCACCGGCAAGGAACTGCTGTCCAAACCGGAAGTCCGCGCCGCCTATCTCGAAGGAGGGCATTGAACCATGGCGATCCTGGTCGAACAGAACGTCTGGATCTTCTTGATCCTCACGGTGATCTTCGGCGGCGGTGCGGCCTACATGACTGGCCGCGGGCTTGCCATGAAATGGCGGCCGGTCAGCCTTGCCGTCATCGCCATCGTCCCGCTTACGCTGGGGCTCAGGTTCCTTCATTTCGCGCTGTTCGGTGCCGACCTGACCTCGCTTCACTACCTCATCACCGATTTCCTCATCCTGCTGGCCGCCTGCCTGCTGGGCTACCGGCTGACCATGGTGAAGAAGATGGTCACACAATATCCATGGCTTTACGAACAGTCCGGCCCGCTGGCCTGGCGGGCCAAAAGTTAAGGAACAAACCCGGTGACGGCCCCGGTTCCGTGGGTTATGCTCACCGCCACGCATTAGGTTGAGAAACAGTTGAATGAAGAACGATCAGCAGGTTTCCAGCCTTCCGCCAGGGTGCCCTCTTCACGGCGGGCATTTCTCTAAGAAGACGAAGAACTAAATCCATCAGGGAGACGACAATGAAGAAACTCGTACTGTCCGGCATGGCCCTCGGCTTTGCCGCGATGCTGAATGCCACCACCGCTCTGGCCGATGTGACCGTCGCCACCGTTGGCCCGATTTCCGGCCAGCTGGCAGCACTCGGCGAACAATACAGCCAGGGCGCCAAGAAGGCCGTGGCCGACATCAACGCCGCGGGCGGCGTCAACGGCGAGATGCTGGTACTTGAAATCGGCGACGACGCCTGCGATCCGAAGCAGGCCGTGAGCGTTGCCAACCAGATGGCCTCCAAGGGCGTGAAGTTCGTGGCCGGCCACCTTTGCTCCGGCTCTTCGATCCCCGCTTCCAAGGTCTATGAGGAAGAGGGCATCCTGATGATCTCCCCCGCCTCGACCAACCCCAAGCTGACCGATGAGGGCGGCTGGAACGTTGCCCGTGTCTGCGGCCGCGACGACGCGCAGGGCCGGGTGGCCGGCAGCTTCCTTGCCAAGACCTTTGCTGGCAAGAAGGTTGCGATCATCGACGACAAGTCGGCCTACGGCAAGGGCCTGGCGGACGAGACCCGCAAGGCACTCAACGCCGCTGGCCTGACCGAAGCGATGAACGAGTCGATCAACGCGGGCGAAAAGGATTATTCCGCTCTCGTCTCGAAGCTGAAGGATGCGGGCGTCGAAGCTCTGTACTTCGGTGGTTACCATCCGGAAGCCGGCCTCATCCTGAAGCAGATGGGCGAACAGGGCCTCAACGCCAAGATGTACTCCGGTGACTCGATGAACTCCGCCGAGCTCTGGACCATCGCCGGCAAGGCGGCCGAGAACCTGTTCTTCACATTCGCCCCGGAACCGCGCAACATCCCGGCAGCCAAGGCGATCGTGGAAGAGTTCAAGGCCTCTGGCTATGATCCGGAAGGCTACACGCTCTACACCTACGCCGCTTTCCAGATGTACAAGAACGCGGCCGACACCCTCAAGACCACGGACTCGCAGAAGATCGCTGAGTGGCTCCGCGCCGGCAACCCGACCAACACGGTGCTGGGCGAGATCAAGCTCGACTCCAAGGGCGACCTGGTTGACCCGGTCTATGTCTGGTACACCTTCAAGGATGGCCAGTACATGGAAGACCCGTCGATCAAGTAAAGATCCGCGTCTGACAAGATCCAGGCCCGCGCACTCACCTGCGCGGGTCTTTTTGTTGCGTGACATCCTCGAAGGTTGGATACTGTGAGCGGGATATCATGATGATCAGACAGCGCCTTCCTCTCGCCATTGCCGCCCTGCTCTGCACGGCAACACCAGCCCTCGCCGAAATCCTGCTCGGCGCGGCCACACCGCTCTCAGGCCCCAATGCCGCGCTCGGCGAGCAGTTGCGCCGCGGTGTGCAGATGGCGGTTGAGGACATCAACGCCACGGGCGGCCTCAATGGCGAGAAGCTGCGGGTGAAATTCACCGATGATGGCTGCGACCCGCGCAAGGCCATTGATGTGGCAACCGGCTTCGTGTCCGACGGCGTGAAGGCGGTGATCGGGCATTACTGCTCGGGCGCATCCATCCCGGCATCCAAGGTCTATCAGAAGGCTGGCATCGTGCAGATCAGCCCGGCGTCCACCCAGCCAAAGTTTACCGATGAGGGCGGCTGGAACGTCGTGCGCCTCGTGCCGCGCGATGATGCGCAGGCCCGGGCTGCGGCGGCGCTTGTGCTGGAGAAATTTCCCGGCGCCAGGATCGCCATCATCAACGACCAGCAGCCAGCCTTCGCCCGGCTTGCCGCCACCTTCAAAGCCGCCCTCGCCGAGAAGGGCGTAACGGCCGCGCTGGACCAGAGCTTCAAGGCGGGTACCAAGGATTTTACGGCACTCGCCAACCAGCTCCGTGTGCTGGACGTCAATGTTGTTTACCTTCCCGCCACCTATGTGGAAGGCGGGCTCTTCGCGCAGGCGCTTCGGCAAGCGGGCTCTACCGCGCAGATCATCTCCGGCGACTCGCTCGTCACTGATGACTATGCCAATCAGGCGAAGGATGCCGCCAACGGAACCTTGATGAGCTTCACCTATGATCCGCGCAAATTCCCCACCGCGCGGGCCCTGGTGGACCGGTTCCGCGCTGCGGAACAGAACGCCGAAGGCTTCACCCTCTATGCCTATGCCGCGGTTCAGGCATGGGTGGCGGCCGCCGAGGCAACCGGCACCACCGACAGCGCACGCATCGCCGAGTGGCTGCGCGGCGGCAACCGGTTCGATACCGCCGTGGGGCCTGTGAGCTTTGACGCCAAGGGCGACCTGACCCAGCCCGCAACCGCCTGGTTCAGGTGGATTGACGGCCGCTATGTGGACGTCGATCCCAAGACGCTGCAACCGCCTGTCCTCGACACCACCCCCTGACCGGAGCAAATCTCCATGCGTGCCTTCTTCGTCCAGATCAAATGCGAGCTCGGCAAGGCCTATGATGTGGCCACCGCCATCGCCGATGCCGAAATCGCCTCCGAAATCTATTCCACCGCCGGCGGCTATGACCTTCTGGTGAAGTTCTATCTCGACGAGACAGATGATGTCGGCCACTTCGTGTCCCAGAAGATCC
This sequence comes from uncultured Aestuariivirga sp., assembly GCA_964392525.1. GTDB lineage: Bacteria > Pseudomonadota > Alphaproteobacteria > Rhizobiales > Aestuariivirgaceae > Aestuariivirga. The sequence goes on along the minus strand of CAYMQH010000024.1, from coordinate 29,748 downwards.
AGACCATCCCCGGCATCCGTGACACCTACACGCTCATCACCTTCAAGGCATTCTGAGACATGCGCATCTTCGCCGCCCTGCTCCTCCTGCTGGCTGGAACGGCGAGGGCCGTGGCGGCAGATGGCGCGGCGCTGAACGTTCTCGGCTATTCGCCCGACAGCCGCTATTTCGCCTTCGAGCAATATGGCGTGCAGGATGGCTCGGGCTTTCCTTACTGGGACATCTTTCTCGTCGATCTCCAGGGCAATGAATGGGTGAAGGGCTCACCATGGCGTGTCCTGCTGCAGGATGAGCAGGCGAAGCTGTCGACCGCGCGTGAGACGGCACGCGCCGCTGCGGCCCCGGTGCTCACGGAGAAAGCCGTGAGCGAACCAGCCCAGCTCTTGGCGGCGATGCCAGCCACTGAAGTGGCCGCCGACCGTCAGCGCCTCAGCTTCGACCGCTGGTACCGGCCCAAGGGTGCCACGCCCGACAGCCAAAGCGACATCAGCCTCCGCCATGAGTTGGTACTGGTGCAGAAGCCCATGCCCGCCCCTGGAAACTGCATGCCGGAGGACCAGACCTATGGCTTCATCCTCTCCCTGAAAGACGTCCGGTCCGCTACCACCCGCACCATCTCCAAAGACATCGCCATCCCCGCCTCCCGCAACTGCCCGCTGGGGTATGATCTCGCCGCCGTCTATGCCCCTGCCGGCTATCAGACCTCCGGAAAGCTCGTGGCCATCATCGGGGTCTATTCCCGCGGCTTCGAAGGTGCCAACCACCGCTTCATCGCCGTGCCGTTCAGTTTAAGTGAATAGAGCTGGATGCAGTGAGGTGAACCCAGGCCACGTCCTGTGTAGTCCACCACCCCGGCCGTCGCAGGAATGACGGCAGAGCACGCGGTGTAAGACCTTCCCATTCCGTCTCACCGCACCATGCTGTCGGGCGGCTCATTGCCAAAGGAGACATTCTCCCATTACTCGGCAACGGGAGAAGGAGACCCCTTGCCTCTTCGGCCGTTCGGCAGGAAAACGTGACCGACCGGTGGGTGAGGGCTCCTTCCCTGCACCCAACTTCGCACTCGCACAAAATTCCGGGATTTGTTAATCGGACGCCCGAAACACCCCCTTCCGAAAGGCATCCCCATGATCCCGCGTTACACCCGCAAAGAAATGGCCCAGATCTGGGAGCCTCAGACCCGCTTCCGCATCTGGTTCGAGATCGAGGCGCATGCGACGGATGCGCTGGCCGATCTCGGCGTGGTGCCGAAGGAAGCCGCTGCCATGATCTGGGACAAGGGCAAGGACGCCACCTTCGACGTGGCCCGCATCGACGAGATTGAAGCCGTCACCAAGCATGACGTGATCGCCTTCCTGACGCATCTCTCCGAAATCGTCGGGCCAGAGGCGCGCTTCGTGCATCAGGGCATGACGTCCTCCGATGTTCTCGACACCTGCTTCAATGTGCAGCTTACCCGCGCCGCCGACCTGCTGATCGAGGATGTCGACGGCCTCCTCGCCGCCCTGAAGCGCCGTGCCTTCGAGCACAGGAACACCGTCTGCATTGGCCGCAGCCACGGCATCCATGCGGAGCCCACCACCTTCGGCATCAAGCTGGCCCAGGCCCATGCCGAGTTCCAACGGGCGCGTGAGCGCCTTGTGATGGCGCGGAAGGAAGTGGCCACCTGCGCCATTTCAGGTGCCGTGGGCACCTTTGCCAACATCGACCCGCGCGTTGAGGAATATGTGGCAGAGAAGATGGGGCTCGAGCCTGAGCCGGTGTCCACGCAGGTCATCCCGCGGGACCGCCACGCCATGTATTTCGCGGCACTGGCCGTGGTCGCATCTTCGATCGAGCGGCTGGCCACCGAGATCCGCCACCTTCAGCGCACCGAGGTGCTGGAGGTCGAGGAGTATTTTGCACCCGGCCAGAAGGGTTCCTCCGCCATGCCGCACAAGCGCAACCCGGTGCTGACAGAAAATCTGACAGGGCTCGCCCGCCTCGTTCGCTCCGCCGTGATCCCTGCGCTCGAGAATGTCGCGCTGTGGCATGAGCGCGATATCTCGCATTCCTCCGTCGAGCGCGGCATCGGGCCGGACGCGACGATCCACCTCGACTTCGCGCTGAAGCGCCTGACGGGCGTCATCGACAAGCTGCTGGTCTATCCTGAGAACATGCAGCGCAACCTTGACCGGCTGGGCGGCCTCATCCACTCACAGCGGGTGCTGCTCGCTCTCACCCAGAAGGGCATGAGCCGCGAAGAGTCCTATGCCGCCGTTCAGCGGAACGCCATGCCGGTGTGGCGCGGCGAAGGCAACTTCCTCGACCTTCTCAAGAAGGACAAGGATGTGTCAGCCCTGCTTTCGGATGCCGAACTCGAAAGCCTGTTCGACCTCGGCTACCATACCAAGCACGCCGATACGATCTTCCGCCGGGTGTTCGGCAACGCCTGACGCAGCCTCTAACCCGACGAGCGGACCTCCCTCCCGCATTGTTCCGCTCTAAACGAGCGGCAGCAGCCAGGCGGCAAGGAAGGGCTTCGGTCCTGAACGCATGGCGTGAAGAATACCAGGTGGATTGTAAATCAACCCACCGAGACCGGGCTCGGTCCAGTCCATCTCGGCGTTCCACCATGCTCCATCGGTGAACGCCACATAGACCTCCTCTGGCGGATGGCTGTGATCGGGATAGAGAATGTCCGGTGCCATGAGAGACACGCCCACCATCACATCGTCGCGCTCTTCGAGGCCGCCCGGGCCGATCAGCATGGCATTGGCATGGCCATCGTAGAACGGCTGATTGTCCGGCGTGCTTCCCTTGCGCCGCCACCAGTGCAGTTGCCCCTCGATGGCGGCGAAAGCCGTTGCAGTCTCCCCCAGCGGAGACGCAGCGCGCGCCATGTCTTCATAGACGCCATCCAGATAGCGACAAACCGGCAAGCGGGCGGGCGGCATGCTGCCTCCGCTACCGGAGGAACGAGCAAGCCGGTCGAAACACAATTCTGCGGCGCGGCGGGCCTGCGGGTGATCGCCCCGCAGGATCGCCATGCGGAGAGACTCGATGATGGACTGCAGGTGCACGCTGCGGTGATGCATTGTTTTCTCCACTCAACCCTCACAACATGACCGGTGGCGTAACATGATTAAGAAGTCACTTCCATGACGAGGTCAGGCACACAAATCTGTGACAGACCAGCAACAGTATCGCTTAATCACGCGAGCTTATGCAATGTTTACGGTGCCACAAACGTTTTCACGTTATTACTTCATCACCGTCACTGAACGGCATGTTTGCGTAATGAGGGGATTACAATGAAGAAGATCACACTCGCGGTATCCACACTTGCATCTGCTGCCGTGTTCGCCACCGCTGCGACTGCTGCTGACATGACGCCTGCCGGTTATGACTGGACGGGCTTCTATGCGGGCGTCAATGCCGGCGTGGCCTGGAACAACTCCGAAGTCGATCAGAGCAGCAAGCTTGCGGGCCAGCGTTACAATGAACTGTCCGACGAGATCGAAAGCGATCAGTCGGCGTTCACAGGTGGCGGCATCCTCGGCTATAATTATCAGATTGACCGGATCGTTCTGGGTGTCGAAGCCGACATCAACTATCTCGGCTTCAGTGACGATCACAAGCGCAACCGTGATTTCTCTCTTCCTGGCCACGGCGACATGACCGCGAGCAGCAAGCTGTCCTTCGAGGCCGACTGGTACGGCACCCTGCGCGCCCGCGCTGGCTACGCCGCCGACAACCTGCTTTTCTACGGCACCGGCGGCCTCGCATACGGCGACATGTCGGCCGACGGCCACCTCAAGATCACCGACACCGAAACCGGCGACTATGCAAAGTGGAACGGCTCCACCGACTCGGTCAACTGGGGCTGGACCATCGGCGCCGGCATGGAATACGGCCTCGACCGCTGGAGCCTCGGCCTCGAATACCTGTTCGTCGATCTCGGCTCGGCCGAATGGAACGGCAGTGCCGGTGGCCCGCTTGCCGAACACGCCGACGGCAGCGTGAAGGGCTCCGTCGACTATCAGTTCAGCGTCGTGCGCGCCACGGCCAAGATGCGCTTCTGATCCTCATACGGACCAGACACAAAGGCCCGTTGCGCTGCATCGGGCCTTTGTTGTTTGGTAATCGCCGCAGGGAAGTGCCGTCAGTTGATGATGGTGATGCGGGTTGATTTCATGCCGTGCTTTTCCACCAGCTTGTAAAGCCGAGCCGCGTTGCGGGGGTGAAGCCTGATGCAGCCGTGCGAGGCAGGCTTTCCGAGTTGCCGCGTATAGTCTGTGGCGTGGATCGCGTAGCCGCCGAGGAAGAAGATCGAATGCGGCATCGGCGCATTGTCGTACTTGCGCGAATAATGCATCTCCTTCAGCAGGTAAGGGCGCCATGTGCCGCGCGGCGTGTGAAAACCCTCCCGCGCGGTGGAAACCTTCCAGCGGCCATAACTCCAGCCATTGACATCGACCGTCATGGACTGGCGGGCCACATCGATCACGATCACCACATCGGCGGCCGGCTTCGCCTTGGTGGAGGCAGACACACTGCCCGCCATCACTGTCACCAGTGCCAACACACCTGCCAGTATGCCCAGCCATCTCCTCATGTCACCGTCCCATCCGCATTACGCCCGCCCCAGGGCTCAAACCTCTCCGGTACGGCCGGTGTCCTCGTGCAGGAACTCGCGGCCAACTTTCACGCGGCGCACACCATCGTAACGGATTATATCGGCTGTCGCGTAGGTTTCCGTCAAGGTTGCAGGCAGGAAGCTGCCGGTGCCGACCAGATCAAGCGGGGCGCGCGCTGCGCCCATGATCTGGCACTTCTGCTGGTCGAAACCGGAAGAGCCAACAATCGTCGCCTGCCTGAACCCAGCCAGATCCAACGCCCGCCGCACGTGGATGATATTGGCCGCCGAAACGCCCTTGCCGAACAGAATGCGGCGCACCTTGTCGACGAGGATGTTGTTGGGGTCGAGTTGAAAGGCACGCCCCCCCAGCACCTGCTCCACGATGTTGTATTCGCCCTGCACCCCCAGCCACTGCCCGACCGTGTCAACGGACTTCTCATAGTCGAGGCCCTCGGCGAAGCGGCCGCCATGGGTATCAAGCCTGACGCCGAAGCTCTTGCCCTGATCCTGCAGCCTCGCTTCCTCATAGAACCACCGTGCGCAGCGAATGGCATCCGTCACCTCATGGCCTGTGTAGTCAACCAGGGCCGTGAGGGTCTTCACCTCGGGAAGTGTGCGCGCGAAGAGCTTCATGGCCTCCAGCACGTCGCCATCGGTATAGCCGACCAGCGCGTGCGGCATGGTGCCCATGCCGGATGCTGCCCCGAAGAACGGCGCCGTAAGGTCCTGCGAGGACCCGATGAAGCCTTTCACCGCCGGATCGGCGCGCCTTGCTGCGGCACTGCCAACGGCAGCGCCATAGGAAGCGAGGATGTTCATCTCCGCACCGCTGCCGTGGCGGGCGTGCATGTCCATGAATGCGGCCGCCGGAATGGCACGGCACATTTCATAGGCATTGTTGGCGGAAACGCAGGGAAAGCCGATCTTCTGCAGCATCAGCGTTTCGATTTCCGACAGCTTCGCCATCGAACCGGTGATTTCCAGCATCTTGGATTCGGACGGAACAATGTCGCCCTCGGCATAGAAGCGCCTGATCTCCACATCCGGCACGAAATGCCGAACGAGGCGGATGACCGGCTCCAGCGCCGCAACGACACGGCGGCGCATGAACACGGCAAACGTCACGCGCGAGTCGCCATTGGCCGCCACGATGCGGCTTGTGTTGGTAAAATACTTGTCCGTCTGGGCGTGGATCGGCCCGGCGCACAGCGTCAGGCCGATGAGCCGGTCAAGTATCGGCTCGAGGCCGGGAATGAGGGGAGCTCGTTGATCCATGGTTCGTCACTGTGGCGCGGAATAAGGCGCGGGTCAAACGCGGAGGGATGAGCGGAGCGTCTCGGCGCCCATGCGCAACAGGTCCGTATCGACGGCCGCTGCGAGGAATGTATAGCCGCGCTTCAGATAGGCATCGATCACCGGCGCATCACCCGCGAAGGCACCGGCCACCAGCCCGTTCCGCTTCGCGGCGGCGGCGATCTTGTCCATCGCGGCCAAGGCTTGTGGCCCCGTCTTGTCGATCCCGGCGCCGTTCGACAGCGAAATCGACAGGTCGGAGGGGCCCACGAACAGCCCGTCGAGCCCCGGCGTTGCCGCGATCTCTTCCACATTGCGGACGGCCTCGGCCGTTTCGATCATGGCGAAGGCCATGGTCAGCCGGTTGGCCTCCTGCAGATAGTCTTTTCCCGACAGGCCGGACGCCTGAATGCCGCCATAAGCGCCCCAACTCCGCCCGCCCACGGGCGGATACTTGGCGGCGCGAACCAGATGCTCTGCTGCGGCGCGGCTGTTCACCATCGGCGCGATCACGCAGGAGGCTCCGGCATCCAGGGCCTGCCCCGGGGTTGCGGGATCGTTCCACAGGGTCCGGACGATGGCAGGTCGCCCAACTGCATTGATGGCGGCAATGAGCCCCACCGCATCCGAAAAACCGATCATGCCATGCTGCATATCGAGGCAGACCCCGTCCAAAGGCAGGCGCGCCAGCGCACCCGCCAGCGGGGCCGAGGGAATCGACTGCCAGGAAAACAGAAACGGCTCGCCAGTGGCGAGCCGTGACCGGAGATCGAAATGCGTGGCCACTTACGTGCCAGCCTGGATCTGCTCGACGGCCGTTACCATCAATTCGTCCATGGTACGGCGGATCTGCTGGTCCGACTGGTCAACCGACTTTGCGTCAAAATCGGCACGGACCTTGCGGAACACGTCATCGTCGCCCGCTTCCTGAAAATCCGCCATCACGACAGACTTGGCGTAGGCCTCCGCCTCAGCGCCGGAAAGCCCAAGCTTTTCAGCGGCCCACATGCCGAGCAGCTTGTTGCGGCGGGCATTGGCCTTGAACAGCAACTCCTCGTCATGCGCAAACTTGCGCTCAAAGCCTTCCTTGCGATCGTCAAACGTCGTCATCCCTGTCTCCCATTCAAGAAGCTACCATCTTGAATTAGTCACGTCCCCCCGCCAAATCAACAGCAATACAGAGAGACATTGTGCGGCGCACCATGTTGCGTTAAGGACCGCTTAAAGGTTGGGGGAAACATGCCACCCCGTCCGCAACAGAACTGGCGCAAGCTGCCTTCCGGGTCTAAAGGGACGGGGGTGGATTAGGGATTTGATGAGGATATTTCAAATGAACAGCAGGCGCACCCGAATCTACGAAGGCAAGGCCAAGATCCTCTACGAGGGTCCCGAACCCGGCACCATCATCGTGCACTTCAAGGACGACGCGACTGCTTTCAACGCCCAGAAAAAGGCCGTGATCGAGGGCAAGGGCGTCCTGAACCAGCGCATCTCGGAATTTATCTTCACCCGCCTCAACGAGCTGGGCATTCCCACCCACTTCATGCGCTCGCTCAACATGCGCGAACAACTTGTGCGCGAAGTGGAAATCGTGCCGCTGGAAGTCGTTGTCCGCAATGTGGCGGCAGGCTCGCTCGCCAAGCGCCTTGGCCTCGAGGAAGGCCAGCCGCTGCCGCGCTCCATCATTGAATTCTACTACAAGAACGACCAGCTCGGCGATCCGATGGTGTCTGAGGAGCACATTACCGCGTTCAACTGGGCGTCTCCCCAGGAGATCGACGACATGATGCACATGGCCATCCGCATCAACGACTTCATGTCGGGCCTGTTCCTCGGCATCGGCATCAAGCTTGTCGACTTCAAGATCGAGTTCGGCAGGCTTTACGAGAACGACATGATGCGGATCGTGCTGGCCGACGAAATCAGCCCCGATTCCTGCCGCCTGTGGGACATCAAGACCCAGGACAAGCTCGACAAGGACCGGTTCCGCCGCGACATGGGCGGCCTCGTCGAGGCCTATCAGGAGGTGGCGCGCCGCCTCGGCATCATCGCGGAGGGCGAGAAGCCCGAGCGTTCCAAGCCCAAGCTCGTGAAGACGGATCAGAACTGATGAAGGCAAAGATCAAGGTCACTCTCAAGAACGGCGTGCTGGACCCGCAGGGCAAGGCCATTGAAGGCGCCCTCGGCCATCTTGGCTTCGGCGGCGTTGGCGAAGTGCGCCAGGGCAAGTATTTCGAGGTCGAACTGGCCGAAACCGACAAGGCCAGGGCCCGTGAACAGGTGAAAGCGATGTGCGAGAGGCTCATCGCCAACACAGTGATCGAGAACTACGACATCGAGATCGCCTGACATGAAATCCGCCGTCGTCGTCTTCCCCGGCATCAACCGCGAACGCGACATGATGCTGGCGCTCGAAAGCATCACGGGCACAAGGCCCCTCTCCGTCTGGCACACCGAAACCGAACTGCCGAAGGTCGATCTCCTGGTCGTTCCGGGCGGCTTCTCCTATGGTGACTATCTGCGCTGCGGCGCGATTGCCGCCCGCTCGCCGATCATGCAGGACATCCGCGCCAAGGTGGCGAAGGGTCTCAAGGTTCTGGGCGTGTGCAACGGCTTCCAGATCATCACGGAAGCGGGCCTGCTGCCCGGCGCGCTGGTGCGCAACAAGGACCTGCGCTTCGTCTGCCGCCAGGTGAGGCTCAAGGTCGAGAACAACCAGACCTTCTTCACCAACAGGATGCAGAGGGGTGCCATCGTCTCCTGCCCCGTGGCGCATGGCGAAGGCAATTACATTTGTGACACCGAAACGCTGAAGCGCCTTGAAGGCGAAAACCGCGTGGTGTTCCGCTATGCGGACGGAACCAACCCCAACGGCGCACTCAATGACATCGCCGGCATCATGAACGAGTCCGGCACCGTCATCGGCATGATGCCGCATCCCGAAAACATGATCGAACCGCTGCACGGCCGGACTGACTGCCGCCCGCTGTTCGAGAGCCTGCTGGCGGCCTGACAAAGGCCGTCCCACCTGTCCGCGTGGTTGCTGCCCGAAGCTGGACCCCGGCCTCCGCCGGGGTGACGGAGTAGAGGGAATTGAGAATATTGACCTGAGGCCCTAGAGACTTCCCATGACCCTCGCCAACGACACCAAGATCACCCCGGACCTCGTCAAGAGCCACGGCCTCAAGCCTGATGAATACGAGCGCTTCGTGAAGCTCCTCGGCCGGGAGCCGACGCTCACCGAACTCGGAATCTGTTCGGCCATGTGGAACGAGCACTGCTCCTATAAATCGTCCAAGAAGTGGCTGAAGACCATGCCCACCAAGGGCCCGAAGGTCATTCAGGGTCCGGGCGAGAATGCGGGCGTCATCGACATCGGCGATGGCGATGCCATCGTGTTCAAGATGGAAAGCCACAACCACCCCTCCTTCATCGAGCCCTATCAGGGCGCGGCCACCGGCGTGGGCGGCATCCTGCGTGACGTGTTCACCATGGGGGCCCGTCCCATCGCCGCCATGAACGCGCTGCGCTTCGGCGAACCCGCCCATCCCAAGACGCGCCATCTCGTGTCCGGCGTCGTTCACGGCATCGGCGGCTATGGCAATTCCTTCGGTGTGCCGACCATTGGCGGGGAGGTGAATTTTCACCCCCGATACAACGGGAACATCCTCGTCAACGCCATGGCGGTGGGCCTCGCCCGCGCGGACTCGATCTTCTATTCCAAGGCGAAGGGCGTGGGGCTGCCCGTCGTGTATCTCGGAGCCAAGACGGGCCGTGACGGCATTCACGGCGCCACGATGGCATCGGCCGAATTCGACGACAAGGCGGAGGAAAAGCGCCCAACCGTGCAGGTGGGTGACCCCTTCACCGAGAAATGCCTGCTCGAGGCCTGCCTCGAACTCATGGCGTCGGGTGCTGTCATTGCCATTCAGGACATGGGAGCCGCGGGCCTCACCTCCTCCGCCGTCGAAATGGGGGCGAAGGGCGATCTCGGCATCGAGTTGAACCTCGACAACGTGCCCTGCCGCGAGGACGGCATGACGGCTTACGAGATGATGCTGTCCGAGAGCCAGGAGCGCATGCTCATGGTGCTGGACCCGGTCAAGGAAAAGGAGGCCGAGGCCATCTTCCACAAATGGGGGCTGGATTTCGCCATCGTCGGCAAGACCACCGACACGCTGCGCTTCGTCATCAAGCACCATGGCGAGGTGATGGCCGATCTCCCCATCAAGCAGATGGGCGATGAGGCGCCGGAGTATGACCGGCCATGGGTGGAGCCGAAGAAGCACCCCGTGCTGACTGGCGTTGCCGCCCCGCAGGACCTCAAGGCGGCCATCCTCAGGATCGTCGCCTCACCCGACATGTGCTCACGCCGCTGGGTATGGGAACAGTATGACAGCCTGATCGGCTCGAACACCGCGCAAATCCCGGGCGGCGATGCGGGAGTCGTCCGCATTCGTGGCAAGAAAGCCATCGCAGTCTCGACCGACGTGACCCCCCGCTATGTCGAGGCAGATCCGTTCGAGGGCGGCAAGCAGGCCGTCGCCGAATGCTGGCGCAACCTCACCGCCGTGGGTGCCGACCCCATCGCCATTACTGACAACCTGAACTTCGGCAATCCGGAGCGGCCTGAAATCATGGGCCAGTTCGTGCACGCCATCAAAGGCCTCTCGGAAGCCTGCACGGCGCTCGCCTTCCCCATCGTGTCGGGCAATGTCTCGCTCTACAACGAGACCAATGGCCAGGGCATCCTGCCGACTCCCGCCATTGGCGGCATCGGCCTCATCCCCGATCTCGACAGGATGGCGACCATCCCCTTCAAGGCGGCGGGCGATGCGATCATCCTGATCGGCGGTCATGGCACGCATCTCGGCCAGTCCATCTACCTCCGCGAGGTGCTGGGCCGCGAGGAGGGTGCGCCGCCCCCGGTCGATCTCGCAAAGGAAAAGCGGAACGGCGACTTCGTCCGTTCTCTCATTAGGTCGGCCCACGTCACTGCCGTGCATGATGTTTCCGACGGCGGCCTTGGCCTCGCAGTCATCGAAATGGCCATGGCCTCAGGGCTTGGTGCCACGCTCAGCGCCCTGACCCATGAGCAGCTCTTCGGCGAGGACCAAGCCCGCTATGTGGTGACCGGCTCGCCCACCATTCTGGACGCTGCAGCAAAGGCCGGCATTCCCGCTTTGCAGGTCGGCACCGTGACGGCCGAGCCCACGTTGAACATCGCTGGCGGTCCCTCTATATCTGTAACTGAATTGCGCACCGCGCATGAGAGCTGGTTCCCGGCCTTCATGTCGGGTGAGCTGTAAGGGGAAACTGCACATGGCCATGTCCGCCACCGACATCGAACGCTTCATCAAGGAGGCGCTCCCCGACGCGACCGTGACGATCCGCGACCTTGCCGGAGACGGGGATCATTATGCCGCCAATGTCATTTCCGCCGCTTTCAAGGGCAAGTCCCGCGTGCAGCAGCATCAAATGGTTTATGCGGCGCTGAAGGGCCGCATGGGGGGCGAGCTCCATGCCCTGGCGCTGCAAACCAGCGCGCCGGAATAAACAAGCTGGATAACGGCCTTCGCCGGACTGACGGAATTCAAGGGGATAGAACGATGAGCGACATCAATCAGTGGATCGACAATGAAGTGAAGACGAACGACGTGGTTCTCTTCATGAAGGGAACGCCGGACATGCCCATGTGCGGCTTTTCGGGCCGTTCGGTGCAAATTCTTCAGCACGTCGGCGCGCCCTTCAAGGGCATCAACGTTCTGGATTCTGCGGAACTTCGCCAGGGCATCAAGGACTACACCAACTGGCCGACCATACCGCAGCTCTACGTGAAGGGCGAATTCGTCGGCGGCTCGGATATCATGATGGAGATGTTCCAGTCGGGTGAACTGAAGCAGCTCCTCGCCGACAAGGGCGTGGCGTAACACCCTCCTGACGGCCGGCACCCCGGCGGATGCCGGGGTCAGCAGCTTTCCTTGCGGATGCAAAGCTGGCTGCCAGCCTGCGCTGGCATTGAAGAAACATGTGGGAGGGCCCGCCTCCTGCATGCCTTCCCCGCATCTCCGCTTATTGACCCCTGCCCATTCTTCATGCACCCATGGTGAACACCCGGATTCTCCATGGACAGCACCAGAACCCGCGCCATTGCAGCCCTGCTACTGACCATGCTGATGTGGGGTTCGGCAGCGGTATTCATCCGCTCGCTGGCATTGGCCGTCACGCCAGAAAACTCGCTGGCGATGCGCTATGTACTCCTGACCTTCATCAATATCGCAGGCCTCGCCTATCTCGGCACTTGGCGCATCCCCCGGCAGGACTGGGGGCGCTTTCTGGTCGCCGGGCTGGCCGGCATGGCGGGCTACAACTGGTTTGTGAACGCCGGTTTCGCACTCGTTCCAGCTGGTGTCGGAACGCTGGTCACCATGGTTGAACCTCTGATGATCGCGGTGTTGGCCGCGCTGCTGCTGGGCGAGCGGTTCAGCCGCTATGTGCTGTTCGGCATTCTGCTGGCCATCGCCGGTTCCGCGGTGCTGCTCTGGCCGGATATCACCGCGGCGGGGCCTGCCACCGTACCGGTCCGCGGTGTCATCTACCTGCTGCTGTGCTGCGCGGGCTGGGCTGTCTATACAATTGCGGCCAAGCCCCTGCTCGACCGGCATGACAGCTTCACCGTCACGGCGCTGACCATGCTGATCGCCGCGCCGGTGATGATCGGCATGGCCAATGAACCGCTTCCGCAGCTCGCGGCAAGCCTCAGCCTGCGGCAATGGCTGGAGATGATCTATCTGGTGCTGGCCGGTGGGCTAGGCGGCACCATGCTGTGGAACTATGGCGCGAAGCACCTGTCCAGCACGGTGGCGGGAACTTTCCTGTATCTCATACCGGTGGTGGCGGTGGTGGCCGGCGCGCTGATGCTCGATGAGGTGGTGACGGTCCACATCGTGGCGGGCGGCATCCTGATGCTGGCGGGCGTGGCGGCCGCACAGTTCGGCCCAACGCTGCTGGCGCGACGGTAGCTGCCATGGAACCCCGCGCCTTCGCCGCCATGCTGTTCACAATCGTCATCTGGGGCATCGGCCCGGTGTTCCTGAGGTCCCTCTCGGTCGATCTCGGCCCGGCCGATCACCTCGCCATCCGCTATTTCATTGTCACGGCGCTCTATGTGGCAGGCCTCGCCATGTTCGGCGGCTGGCGCATCGAGCGGCAGGACTGGCCGCGGCTTCTCATCATCTCGCTGGTCGGCATGATGGGCTACAATCTGGGCTCTGCCTTCGGCTTTGCCAATGTCACGGCGGGAATCGGCAGCCTGATCATCGGCACACAGCCCCTGCTCATCGCCCTGATGGGCACGCTCATCGCCAAGGAGCGGCTGACGGTTGCCACCATCATCGGCCTGATCATCGGCTTCATCGGCATTGTGCTGCTGGTGTGGCGCGACCTCGGCATCAGCAATGATGGCTGGGGCTTCATCACCGGCTGCACCTTCATCTTCCTGAGCGGCATGGCCTGGTCGATCTATGTGGTGGTCAGCAAGCCGCTGGTGCGGAAGTACGGGTCCTTCAGCATCTCCGCGCTGTCGATCGTGATCTGCTCGCTGGTCATGGTGCCGCTTCTGGGTCGGCCCTCGACGCTTGCCACCGTGCAGGACATGTCGATACGGAGCTGGCTGGAGCTCGGCTATATCGCCATTCTCTCCACCATGGTCTGTTCCATCACCTGGAACTATGCCGCCTCACGCATGAAGGCTGCTGCCTCTGGGGCCTTCCTCTATCTGGTGCCGATCCTCGGCGTTGGGGCGGGTGCGCTGATCCTCGGCGAACATGTCACCTCCGGCATGCTCATGGGCGGGGCCCTCATCCTGATCGGCGTCGCCATCGCGCAGTTCGGCGACCGGATCGCACCATCGGGTGGCCTTGCCGCCCTGGCGGCGGTGCTCTTCGCCGTCACCATGTGGGGGCTGATCCCGGTCGCCATGCGCTACCTCATCACCGAACTTTCGCCGGAGGCGGCGATGGTGCTGAGGCTTTACCCTGCGGGCCTTCTCGCCGTGCTCGTGGTGCTGTTCACAGGTGTGAAACCGATCGCCTGGCGCGACTGGGGCCGCATCATCATCGCGGCGGTAGCGGGCAATCTCGGCTACCAGATCCTCGCCGCCTACGGCATGGAGTCGGTGCCCGCCAGCTGGACGGGCCTCCTGTTCGGGCTTGAGCCGGTATTCATCGCCCTCTTCGCTGTGGTGTTCGCGGGTGACCGCCTCACCCCCTGGCTGATCGGCGGCATCGCCGTCTCGATGCTGGGTACGGCCGCCCTGATGCTCGGCTCCACGCTCACGCCAGCGGGCGATGTATCACTCTATGGCCTTGTGCTGGTGACGCTCTCCACCATGGGCTGGGGCATCTACACGGTGGTGATCCGCCCAGCATCGATGAAATACGGCGCGGTGCCGGTCGCCTGCCTTGCCATGGCGATTTCGGCCCTGCCCATGCCGCTGTTCACCGGCCTGGACTTTCCGGCGACGGTTACTGCAATGGGAACGGCCGAATGGGCCGCCGTCGGCTTCGTGGTCGTCTTCGGAACCTTCCTCGCCACATCGGCCTGGAACTACGCGCTCGGCCAGATGGAAAGCTCGATCGCGGGGGTGTTTCTCTATGTCCAGCCTGTCGTCGCGGCGCTCGGGGGCATCCTGATCCTTGGCGAAAGCCTGACGTGGCCGCTGCTGACCGGTGGCGCGCTGATCATCCTCGGCGTGGCCATTGCCCAGTTCGGCCCCCTCATGACGCGAACACGTTTGAGGGCTGAACCCCGGTCCGCTATGGAGGCTGGATGACAAGCCCCGCCGAGCAGAGGGACCTCCCGTGGTACCACACGGTCACCGCCATGATCGTGGCGGGCTGCCTCGTGGCCATTGTCAATTTTGGCATCCGCTCCACTTTCGGCTTCTTCACCGTGCCGATCTCCGATGCCCATCAGTGGCCGCGCGAGATCTATTCCTTCGCTATGGCGGTTCACAACCTGATCTGGGGCCTCGCCACGCCGGTTGCCGGCATGCTCGCCGACCGATACGGCTCGGCGCGGGTGCTGATGGCGGGCGCGGCGATCTATTGTGCCGGCATCATCATGATGGCCTTCACCGCCACGCCCTTCTGGTTCAATATCGGCGGCGGCCTTCTGGTGGGCGTGGGTGTGGCCTTTTCCTCCTTCTCCATCGTCATGGCGGCGCTTGGGCGCATCGTGCCGCCGGACCGGCGCAGCTGGGCCTTCGGCATCGCCACCGCTTCGGGCTCGATGGGCCAGTTTATCTTCGCGCCGCTGGGCGCCATGCTGATCACCGCTTACGGCTGGCAGAATGCCCTCATTGTTCTGGCCGCGCTGTCGCTGCTCATCATCGTCTTCGCCGCCCCGCTGATGGTACAGAACACAAAACCCACCCAACGCAGCGCGGCCGAGGCCGACCTCACCATGAAGCAAGCCATCGGCATCGCCTTTGGCCACCGCTCATATCTGCTGCTGGTGTCGGGGTTCTTCGTGTGCGGCTTCCAGCTGGCCTTCGTCACCGTACACTTGCCGGCCTATCTTGCCGAACACGGCATCTCGAAAGAGTTCGCGGGCTTTGCCATGGGCCTGATCGGCCTGTTCAATGTGATCGGCTCCTATGCGGCAGGCGTCATCGGCGGCAAGGGCGAGAAGCACGTTCCCCTGGCCTTCATCTACCTCCTGCGCTCGGTGATCGTGGCGGGCTTCGTGTTGTTCCCGGTAAGCGACGCGACCACGCTGATCTTTACCATCTCCATGGGCCTGTTGTGGCTCTCCACCGTGCCGCTGACCATGGGCCTCGTCACCGTCATGTTCGGCACCCGCTACATGGCGACCCTCTATGGCTTCGTCTTCGTCAGCCATCAGATCGGCTCGTTCATCGGCGTGTGGCTGGGCGGACGCCTCTATGACCAGTTCGGCTCCTACGACATCGTGTGGTGGCTCTCCGTGGCGCTCGGTGTGTTTGCCTTCATCGTGCACCTGCCGATCAAGGAAACCCGCCAGCCCCGCTTCGCGGCAGCGTGAGCAGCATGCGCGTCTCAGGCCACCGGCTAGCACTGGCGCTCTTTGCCGGCGTGGTTGCCATCTGGCTGATAGGCATGGCCGTGGTGATACGGCACGCCGCCCTTCCAGCCGAAGCCAGCGGCTCGATGCTGGCGGTGTTCGAGCCCGGCCTTGCCGAACAGGACATGTTCGCCCGCCTCGCCCGCGCCGAGGCGCGCATCGTGAAGCAGAGCGGACTTCCCTTCATCTGGGTGGTGGCCGGGGACGAGCCGGGCCTCGCCGGGCGCCTCAAGGCGGAAGGCGCCCTGGGCGCCTATCGTGAACTGCCGGTCAGCCCGGTGATCGCCGGGTGCTTTGCGCTGGCCGATGCCAAGGTGGCAAGCCTGACGCCCTGAGGCGGCTTGGCAGCACCCACCACGAACGACTGCTAACATATTGTTTTCTATAATTATTTATTTGACGCTCTGACGTGCCCTTGGCAGCATTGGCGCTTGTGGCTCCACAACGGAGAGGAGATACATGAGCGACAAGGCCTTGGAACTGCAACTGAAGGGCTGGCGCCTGACGACAGCCGAAATCATGTACCGCATGCCGGACTACCGCAGCGTGCTGCAAACCTACATCTGGCAGGATTACGACCTCGCCCCGAAATTCCCGCGGCTGATGGGCTTCCTCGATTTCTGGACCCATGAACTGGACGGGCCGCTCGCGTCGGTCCGGGTTGCGCATGCAGGGATCGTCAGCCCGGTTCAGTTCCGCAACGTCGGCCACGAATGGGTGCTGCAGTAACGGGAGCAGGTGCTGGCCCCAAAAACAAAACTGCCGGAACCTGAACGGTCCCGGCAGTCTTTGATCAGTTCAGGACGTGTCAGCTCTTCTTCAGAGCGCCGACGATGCCCGCGAGAATGGCGCCGCCAGCACCACCGCCGACCACGTTCGACAGGATCGAACCGATGTCGAGCGACGAGGCCACTTGGGCGGCCGCGTCCGCCGGAATGGCGCCGCCGGTGAAGCGCTCGACGATCTGGCCCAAAATCACGCCGCCGACGGCACCGACGATGGAATTGCCTGCACCGCCAAGGCCCTGCGACTTCGTCACGCGGCCAGCGGCATTACCGCCAATCACGCCCGCGACGATCTGAATGATAAGTGATGTGATATCCATGTTGCTCTCCCCTTTTGCCCGGCAGCCTCCGTGGATGGACGCTGCCTGCAGATGGAGATTAGTGCCATAAGCAACGCAAAATTGAAGCAGCAAATGCAATCGGGAAAACAATTCAGCGGATTTGTTACCCTGGGTTGATCCTCCTGCCAGGACTGACCAATCCTGGCTTGTGGCATCGTCAAAGCCAAGGCATAAACCCGCCGCCGATGCGGGTGGCGGGGCCGAACCGGCAGGGATTCGAGCCGCATGGAGACATTCGTGTCATACGATCTTTTTGCCGTTGGCCTCATCGGGTTCATCACGACGGCATCCGTTCTCGTGGGTGCCTATATCGGGCTTTTCTTCACCCTCCCGGAAAGATTGCTCTCCACTATCCTGGCCTTCGCGGCCGGCTCACTCCTCGCGGCGCTGGCAATCGAACTCTCCTTCGAGGGCGCAGTGGCGCTGCAGCGTCACGGCTTTTCGCTCCATGCATCGTGGATCTACATGGCGGGCGGCTTCCTGCTGGGCGCGACGCTCTATTACGTCGCTTCGATCTTCCTCGACTCGCATGGGGCAGCGCTGCGCTTTCCCACCAAATTGCTCGAATACACCAAGCTGACCTCGCCCAAGCCCATGGACGAGAAGATCGGCATGCTGGCCAAATGCTCACTGCTGAAGCATCTCAATTCCAGCGATCTCCAACCGCTGCTGAAACATGTGCGCACCCGCAGCTTCGCGGCCGGGACGATCCTGTTCCGTGCGGGCGACACCGGCGATGCGCTCTACATCGTGGCTGATGGGGATGTTGCCGTTCTGAAACCCGATGGCCAGACCCTCGCCATGCTGGGCGCGGGCGATGTGTTCGGCGA
Source organism: uncultured Aestuariivirga sp. (assembly GCA_964392525.1). Taxonomy (GTDB): domain Bacteria; phylum Pseudomonadota; class Alphaproteobacteria; order Rhizobiales; family Aestuariivirgaceae; genus Aestuariivirga. The sequence goes on along the minus strand of CAYMQH010000024.1, from coordinate 11,774 downwards.
AATGGCACTGCTCGATGGCAGCACCCGCAAGGCCACGGTGATGACGGCCGGTCCCGCGACACTTCTTGAAATCGACAAGGCCGGTTTCGAGATGCTCGCCGATACCGACCCCGCCCTGAAGGCCCAGATCCACCAGCTGGCGCAGAAGCGCTCGCTCGCCAATCTCAAGGACAGCGATGCGGATCATTCGCTGTGGGCGCGCTTCTACCGTAACAGCCTCGACCATCTCGGCATGCAGGAAGAGCACGGCGACCAGCACAAGATCGCCCAGGGCAAGGGCGTGGGCCTCGCCATCATCTTCGGCAACCTGCTGGACACGATTCCAGGCTGCCTCGTCATCGGTGCCAAGTTTGCTGGCTTCGACAGCATGTCCGTGACGCTGATCGTGGGCATGTTCCTTGGCGGCATTCCGGAATCTGCTGCCAGCGCCACGCTGCTGCGCCGCGCGGGCTATTCGGCGGGCCGCGTTTATCTCATGTGGTCCACCGTCATCATCGCGGGAATCGCCTCCGCGATCCTCGGCAAGATGTTCATCAGCGATACGGAGTCGGTCTTCGCCATCGTCATGCAGGCCATTGCGGCAGGCGCCATCCTTGCCATGGTGAGCCATGCCATGATCCCCGAAGCCTTCCACAAGGGCGGCACCGCCTCGATCATGCCGGTCGTCTTCGGCTTCCTCTTTGCACTCTACCTCGCGCTGGAGGAGGCCGAGGTGAAGCCAACCCAACAAGGCGAACTGATGCCGTCCCACCATGCCCCCATGTCTGGGGAACCCCGTTCGCCGGAGCACTGGCCGCAACCCGCCTGGGGCTGAGGCCGGCGCGAGACCGAAACCCTCCCGAGCCGCTTCGGCCCGAACCAATCTCTGCTCCATTGCAGGCTTGGTCAGTTTTATCCGTTGAGCGGCAGACGCAGCTTCTGCTGCCTCTCTTCTATCCCGAGCTGCCCAATCTGACCTTCGACACCTTTGCACGGGTAACGCCTGATTGACTCGCGTGCGATTGTCGCCTGACTTTTCCCATCGGCCGACCACATGAACGGCCGCGCGCATCTGTGCGGCAGATGTAGAGAATGCGGAAGGAGACTTCCGACTGACGTGAAGGCTTCAGCAGTCCATCTGAAAAAAAGTAAATCTCGCGAGGTTGAGAAGGCACAACTTTTCCGTTGAACGCTCTCCCATTCCGTTCGACCAGCCTTTCGCTGCAATGCGACTGACAAGGCCCGGCGACATCCGCCCGCTGGAGGTGGAAATACACAACCGCGAAACTGTCAATTCCCAACGGTTGCAACATCGAACCAAGCCCGCATAACATCAAAACCAAATGCGCCAGTTCTTCGCCTTGATCACGAACCGAGTTGTCTCAAATTCCCCACCAATGGACAGGAACTGCCTAATGCTTGAGGGCTGCAAAACCCGGTTGCAATTCGGGATGACACCCATGCCTGCAGCCAGCTGGTTTCATTGGGTCTTCGCCCTACTCTACATCCTCTTGGCCATGACAGGCTCCGCCCGCGCGGAAGGTGCATGGCAGGGCGAGTGGCAGATGACCACCACCTCCGGAGGCGACGTCCTGATCCTCGAGCAACAGGGACAGCAGGTCACTGGTAGCTTCTACAGCGGCCTCGGACGTGTCGAGGCGGCGGTAACGGACAAGACGATCAAAGGGGCTCTCCTGTTCAATGGCCTGCGCGAGGGCTTCAGCGCAGTACTGGGTGAGGATGGGCAGTCCTTCTCCGGCACCAATGAAGCTGGCGAATGGATCAGCGCCGTCAAAGTCGGCGGTGACGGTGCTGCCACAGGCACCACGGTCGATCTTGGCAACCCGCGTTCGACACTCCGGACATTTCTCAACGCCGTGAACACCCGCGCCTGGGGTCAGCCTGGAGCCGTTTCCTTGGCGGCCCGCGCCGTTGACTTTGGCGAAGCTTCATCCTGGGGCTCGATCGAGGCACAGTTCTCCGCAACGGAACAACTCTTCATCCTGATCGACAGCGCAACTTTCAGCCTTGCCAACGTGCCGCAGCAGGTTTCTCAAGACGAACTGACAGTCTCCCTCCCCGTGCTCAACACCGATCTCGCGGTTGACATCACTCTGCGACGGAACAGTCAGGGGCAATGGCTCATCGTGATGCCGCCAATTGATGCTTTGCAGAAGAAGCTCAATGATCTTCAGGCGAAAGGCGTCAGGCTGGAGCAGGGCCCGGGCAACTATCGCCTCCTGCAGAGCCCGCGCGACACGGTGCGGGCCTTCCTCAACGCCATGTCACGGTGGAACGACGGCGGTGCTGAGGATGCAACCGCTACCTTGGACCTTGCAGAAGTGCCGGATATCATACGCGCGGAACAAGGTCGGCTCGCGTCTCAATACCTGGTCCGGATCATTGACAGGGCGGGCACCATGCTCATCCAGACAATCCCGAACAACGGCACCTCGCGCGAACCCTTCGTCTATCTCGACAACCCCGAGGGGCGGATCGTGATTGCACCCGTCGGAACCGACAAGGACACTCGCTGGCAATTCACCTACGATACGACGAAAAACATTCACAACCTGTATCGCGCGGTGCAGCTCCTGCCGGATGCTGGTGTGCTCGATCCTTCGATGATCCCGCTGTCATCGACGATGGCGCTCCGCCAGTGGGTAACTGCTGCAGCACCTGCCCTCGCGCTGCCGCTGCGGGAAAATGCAGTTCTCGAATACTGGCAGTTCATGGGTATCGTGCTGCTCATCCTCGTCATCGCACTCGTTGCAGTTGTCATGCGGAAACTCGTGGCACGCGGATTGCGGCGCCTCGGATTGCAGGATCGTCTGGCCCGGCCCTACCTCATCGCCGATACTCTGTCGATCATCGCGAGCATCGTGATCGCCAAGCAGATTTACGGGCTGCTTGGCCTCCCGCCAGTCGCGCGGGAGTACTCGCTGCCAGTGGTGGGGCCCATTATCGTCCTCATACTGACCTATCTGGCTTGGCAGATCCTGAATGCGGTCGCGTTGCTGATCGAGGATCATGCCAACAAAACCGAGACGCAGATCGATAACATCCTTCTGACCTTTGCCGTGGGTCTGCTGCGGATGGTGATCATGGTGGGCGCCGTGCTCGGCATCAGCCACATTCTCTCGCTGCCGACCACCGGTATTCTCGCAGGCCTCGGTTTCGGGGGCCTCGCGGTGGCATTTGCCTCCAAGGAGACACTGTCCAACATCTTCGGAGCGGGCATCCTGCTGGGTGACAGGCCCTTCCAGAAGGGCGACCGCATCGTGGCAGGCGACATAAATGGCTGGGTGGAGTCAGTTGGCCTCAGGTCCACCCGGGTCAGAACGCTCTATGACAGCCTCCTCGTCGTACCCAACGGCAAGCTGGCGGACGCCTCGATCGACAACATGGGCGCCCGCCGGAAGCGGACCCTGCTCACCACGCTGCCAATCACATCTGGCGGCACACCGGAAAACCTGGCTGCCTTTACGAACGCCATCCGCTCGCGGTTGGAAAACGATCCGGACTTCGTCCCGAGAAACTCCGAGGTCAACATCAACGGCATCGGGGCGAACAGCATACAGGTCGAGATCTTCGCGGCACTCGCCACCCGCAGCGGCTACCTCTCACGTGGCACGATCCACAAGCTCTTCCTCGATATCCTCAGGCTCGCAAAGGAACACGACCTGGGCCTTGGCCGCGGCATGGACAAGGATCCTGTCTACTACCTGCAGGAAGGCTGAGACACAGGTCACAAAACAAGGTGGTTTATTTCTTGATCTGCGTAACAGATGCGAAAAAGGGCCACCACATCACATGTGGTAGCCCTGATTTTTCGTTTCGACGTCTGGATATTGGGGCCTTCAGCCCCAAATTTATTAGCGCGAGTAGTATTCCACCACCAGGTTCGGCTGCATCTGTACCGGATAGGGAACATCCGACAGGGCCGGGATGCGAACCATGCGGGCGGTCATGCCCTTGTGATCAACTTCGATGTAGTCGGGCGTGTCACGCTCAGCAAGCTGCACGGCCTCGAGAACGGTGGCCATGCCCTTTGCCTTCTCGGACAGCTCAATCGTGTCGCCCGCACGCAGGCGGATCGAAGCGATGGTCACGCGGCGGCCGTTCACCTTCACGTGGCCGTGGCTCACGAACTGGCGGGCGGCGAAAATGGTCGGCACGAACTTGGCGCGATAGACCACCATGTCGAGGCGGCGCTCGAGAAGGCCGATGAGGTTCTCGGACGAGTCACCCGTGAGGCGGACGGCTTCGTCGTAAACCTTGCGGAACTGGCGCTCCGACATGTTGGCATAATAGCCCTTGAGCTTCTGCTTGGCCTTCAGCTGGGTGCCGAAGTCCGACATCTTGCCCTTGCGGCGCTGGCCGTGCTGGCCGGGGCCATATTCACGCTTGTTCACGGGGCTCTTCGGGCGGCCCCAGATGTTCTCGCCCATGCGGCGGTCGATTTTGTACTTCGCGTTTGCGCGTTTCGTCATTTACGGTCTCCGACAGACGAGTTTACAAGAGAACCCACCCTCCTTGACGCCGGTTTCCCGGCCGACAGCCTCACAGAGAGGCACGGGCAAGCGAACACGAGGCCTTTTCGGGCCCCGCGTCGGGGTGGGCTATAGGGGAATGGCTGCCCCCTGTCAAATGTCGGGGGCTGCCCCCTTGCCGTCTGCAAACCCCTCGGACATGCTGGCCTTTCGATGTCAGCCCGGATGCCATGACCAGCCCCTTTCCTATCCGCCTGCTCCGGGATGTGGCGGCGCTTTGCGTTGTGGGCTGTTTCATGTTTCCGCTGTTCTGGTGGGGCCTCAATTCGGTCAAGCCCGCACATGCCATTTTCGAGACCCGCGCCGTCAACTGGTTCGATTTCACCCCAAGTTTCGACAATTACCGGGTGACGCTGCTGGGCGGCGGCCCTGCTTTCTTCGCCTCCACCCAGGCGATCAGGGATTCGCTCACCGTGGCGCTCGGCGCCAGCCTGGTCAGCCTGCTCACCGCGCTGCCCGCAGCACATGCAATGGCAGCGCTGGAGGTTCGCGGCGGGCGGTTGTTTTTCCTCTGGGTGCTGTTCCACCGCATCCTGCCGCCCATCGCCATCCTGGTGCCCCTGGTCTTCATCTATCATCAGATCGGCCTGCGCGACACGCATGCAGGCCTCATCCTGGCCCATGCGGCGGCAAACCTGCCCTTCGCCATCCTGCTGCTCAAATCCTTCTTCGATGATGTGCCGCGTGAAGTGGGCGAAGCTGCGGTAATCGATGGCGCAAGCCCCCTTCAAGCCTTCCTGCGCATCCATCTACCGCTGGTTCGAAGCGGCATCGCCGCCACGGCCGTGCTGTGCTTCGTCTTTTCATGGACGGAGTTCATCATGGCCCTGTTCCTCACCAACACCATCCGGCTACTGCCAGTTCAGCTGAGCCTTGTCGTGACGCAGACCTGGGGCTTCACGGCCGCCCTCAGCACGGCATCGATCCTTCCGGTCTTCATCTTCATCCTCCTGGTGCAGCGCCACCTGGTACGCGGGTTGACCATGGGGCTGGCGAAGCGGTGAACGTCGCCGCCGTCCATCAATGGCCGGACAAGGCCTAGACTTTCAGGTTCAGAAACTCCGGTTTGTTGAAGCCCATCTTCGCATAGGCCTGCAGCGCGTCCTCAGCCTGTTCGCGCGTCGATGTGAGGAGCACGGCGTTGTGCGGCTGCACATGCGCTGATGCCTCCTTCACGGGCGTTTCCGCCAGAACATCGGCCGTCCGCCGCGCGATCGCCGACGCCGGGTCGATATAGCGGACGACCCAGGGTTCCACCTTCGCCAACTCATCGACCAGCAGCGGGTAGTGGGTGCAGCCCAGCACCACGACATCGGTGCGCCGGCCGGCCTCTTCCACGAAAACGGGGGCGATCTCGGCCTTCAATTCATCCAGGTCAACCGGCTGGCCCTTGAGCTTCAACTCGGCGATTTCCGCCAGGCGCCGCGCGCCATGCAGCACGACCTTGCAATGCGATGCAAAGCTGTGAATGAGCCCGTGCGTATACTCGCGGCTAACGGTACCGGGTGTGGCCAGAACGCCCACGATGCCGGATTTCGTCTGCGCCGCCGCGGGCTTGATGGCGGGCACGGTGCCAACGAAGGGAAGGCCGAAGGCCTCGCGCAATTGCGCCAGCGCGATGGTGGAGGCCGTGTTGCAGGCAACCACCACGATATCGGGCTCCACCCGCTCGATTGCTTCACCCATCACCCTCACGATGCGGCTGACGAGTGCCTTCTCTTCCCATGCGCCATAGGGAAAAGCAGCATTGTCGGCGGCATAAATCAGATGGAAGAACGGCAGCTCATGGCGCACCGCGCGGGCCACGGTGAGGCCCCCCATGCCGGAATCGAACAGCAGGATGCGCGGCGTGTTCATGGCCTAGCCCTCGTCCTTCTCCTTCTCCCGCTGCTCCTTCCGCCGCTCATGCGCGCGCGTCAGGGAGGAGACGATGCCGCGTAGCGAGCGCACCTCCTGTTCGGTGAGTTGGGCGCGCGAGAACAGGTTGCGGATATTGCGCAGCATACCCGGCTTCTTGTCGCCGGTCTTGAAGAAACCCGCTACGTCCAGCTCACGCTCGAGGTGCTCATAGAAGCCGTAGAGTTCTTCCTTGGTGGCCAGCCGCGTGTCGGGCATCACCAGCCCGGGACCTTCCAGCGCCGGCAGTTCCGGCGTCGTCTCGCCCAGCGTGGTCGCCAGACCCTTGTACCATTCATAGCCCATCAGCAGCACGGCCTGGGCAATGTTGATCGATGCGAAGGCGGGGTTGACCGGAGCGGTGACGATCACATCAGCCATCGAGATTTCATCATTCGAGAGCCCGGTCCGCTCGCGCCCGAACAGGATCGCCACTTTCTCGCCACGCCCCACGCGGACCCGCATGTCCTCGCCCGCCTGCTCTGGCGTGATCACTTCCTTCACCATGCCGCGGGGCCGCGCCGTCGTGGCGTAAACATAGTTCACATCGGCCAGCGTTTCCTCGAGCGTCCAGTGCACGCTCGCCCGGTCAAGGATCCAGTGCGCCCCGGACGATGTGACCATCGCCTTCTCATTGGGCCAGCCGTCCCGCGGGTCGAACAGGCGCATCTCATGGAGACCGAAATTTGCCATGGCACGCGCCGCCGTGCCGATGTTCTCGCCGAGCTGCGGGTTCACCAGCACCGCGATCGGGGCAGGCCCCAATACCTGATTCTTCGTCTTGTCCGTTCCAGCCATGACCGCGTGGAATAGCGGCCCGTGCCGCCCCCGTCCAGCCGCCTCGCGGTGGGGCTCCTCCTCCGCCAACAGTCGGATTTGCCGCTCCGTTGCGGTGCTGCTATAGCCGCCCGGAAATTCCGCACTGCAACAGAAGGCAATGTCCATGGCGAAGATCAAGGTTCAGAACCCCGTTGTCGAACTCGACGGCGACGAGATGACCCGTATTATCTGGGATCTCATCAAGACAAAGCTGATCCTGCCCTATCTGGACATCGATCTCCATTACTACGACCTCTCGGTCGAATACCGCGACAAGACGGAGGACCAGGTAACAGTCGATGCCGCCAACGCCATCAAGAAACATGGCGTCGGCGTCAAATGTGCCACCATCACGCCGGATGAAAACCGCGTGAAGGAATTCAATCTGAAGCAGATGTGGCGCTCGCCCAACGGCACCATCCGCAACATCCTGGGGGGCGTCATCTTCCGCGAGCCGATCATCTGCAAGAACGTGCCGCGCCTCGTTCCGGGCTGGACGCAACCCATCGTCATCGGCCGCCACGCCTTCGGCGACCAGTACCGCGCCACCGACTTCACCTTCCCCGGCAAGGGCACGCTGACGGTGAAGTTCGTCGGCGAGGATGGCTCTGTCATCGAGAAGGAAGTGTTCAAGTCGCCCGGCGCCGGGGTGGCCATGGCGATGTACAACCTCGATGAGTCGATCAAGGAATTTGCCCGCGCCTCGTTCAACTATGGCCTGATGCGCAATTACCCGGTCTATCTCTCGACCAAGAACACCATCCTCAAGGCCTATGACGGCCGCTTCGTGGAGATCTTCCAGGAGATCTTCAACGCCGAATTCAAGCCCGAGTTCGACAAGCGCGGCCTTGTCTATGAGCACCGCCTCATCGACGACATGGTGGCCTCCGCGCTCAAGTGGACGGGCGGCTATGTCTGGGCCTGCAAGAACTATGATGGCGACGTGCAGTCAGACACGGTCGCCCAGGGCTTCGGCTCGCTCGGCCTCATGACCTCGGTTCTCATGACGCCCGATGGCAAGACGGTGGAGGCGGAGGCCGCGCATGGCACGGTGACCCGCCATTACCGCCTCCATCAGCAAGGCAAGCAGACCTCCACCAACTCCGCGGCCTCGATCTATGCCTGGACCGGCGGTCTGCGCCACCGCGCCAAGCTCGATGACAACGCCGCACTCGCCCGCTTCGCCGCCACGCTCGAGAAGGTCGTGGTTCAGACCATCGAGGGCGGCCAGATGACCAAGGACCTCGCGGTGCTGATCGGCCCCGACCAGAGTTGGCTGACCACAGAGGGCTTCCTCAATGCGATCGACGCCAATCTGCAGAAGGCGATGGCCTGAGCGCGCTCGGTAGACAGTGATCATGGCCCACCACACGATAACCGGCGGCTGCCAATGCGGCGCCATCCGCTACCGCATCGAGGCTCCGCTGGGGCCGGCCGGCCTGTGCTACTGCCGCATGTGCCAGAAGGCCTTCGGCTCCATCGGCGCGCCGCTGGTCAGTGTACCCCATGCGCAATTCCGCTGGACGCGCGGAACACCAGCCACCTGGCGCTCCTCGCCCATCGTGGAGCGGGGCTTCTGCCGCGACTGCGGCACACCGCTGTTCATGCTGGAAGAAGGCCACGGCGTCATCGAAGTCGCCATCGGCACGCTGGATGATCCTGCCGCCTGCCCGCCCGACCACACGGTGGGCGTCGAGAGCAAGCTTCCGTGGACGGACAGTCTTCCGCACCTCCCCACCCGCCGCACCGACGAGGACAGGACACCGGCTGACCTGGCAAAACTCACCAACCGCCAGCACCCAGACCATGACACGGAGACATGGCCCTAACCGCCACGCCCCCTCTCCCGCACCGCGCCCGACAGAGCGTGTCCGAAGGGCGGATGAGGGCACCTGCATCGGGGTCAGGTCAGCTGAACGCCGGGAACTGCCTCTGCATTCCATCACCCCGGCGCAGGCCGGGGGCCAGCGTCAGGCGTCACACAGTTGGAAAAACAGCTGCACCCCGGCCTTCGCCGGAATGACGGCAGGGTGCGCGGCGTCAACCGTTCCGGTTCCGCCCAACCGCACTCTGCCTAGCCGAGTGCCGACTTGATGGCCGCGATTGCCTCCTCGGCCTTCGCGCCATCGGGGCCGCCGGCCTGCGCCATGTCTGGCCGGCCACCGCCGCCCTTGCCGCCCAGCACCGCGGAACCAGCGCGCACCAGGTCCACCGCATTGAAGCGGGAGGTCAGATCGTTGGTGACGCCGACAACGAGGCCAGCGCGGCCCTCGTCATTGAGGCCAACCAGCGCCACGATGCCGGACCCGAGCTTTGCCTTGCCGTCATCCACCAGCCCCTTCATGTCGTTGGGGGAGATGCCCATCAGCACACGGGCCATCAGCTTCACGCCATTCACCTCGGTGATGCCTTCGTCTGCACCTTTGCCGCCACCACCGAGTGCCAGTTGCTTGCGGGCCTCCGCCAGGTCCTTTTCAAGCTTGCGGCGATCCTCAAGAAGGGTCTCGATGCGCGATACGATTTCACCGGCAGGTGCCTTGAGGGCAGCGGCAGCGGCCTGCACGCGACGATCCTGCACCTCGAGATAGGCGCGCGCAGCCGGGCCCGCCAAGGCCTCGATGCGGCGCACACCAGCCGCAGACGCACTCTCGCCCACCACCTTGATGAGGCCGATGTCACCCGTGCGGGACACATGCGTGCCGCCGCAGAGTTCGAGCGAGTAGACGGGCTTTCCAGCTCCGTGCGTGTTGCGGCCCATGGAGACGACGCGCACCTCATCGCCATATTTCTCGCCGAACAGCGCCATGGCCCCTTCGCCGATGGCGGCATCGACCGTCATCAGGCGGGTTGTCACGGCATCATTCTGAAGCACGATCTCATTGGCGATGGCCTCGACCTGGGCGATTTCATCCGGGCTCATCGACTTGTTGTGCGAGACGTCGAAGCGCAGGCGGTTCGGCTCCACCAGGGAGCCCTTCTGCGAAACATGTGTGCCGAGCACGAGGCGCAGCGCCTCATGCAGGAGGTGGGTTGCCGAATGGTGAATCCGGTTGCCCGAGCGGCGGGCGTGATCGACCACCAGTTCCACCGCATTGCCGGACTTGAAAGTGCCCTGCTCCACCTTGCCGAGATGTACAAACACGTCACCCACCCGCTTCTGCGTGTCGGTGACGCGGAACACGGCACCTTCGGCCGAGCGGATCACGCCGTGATCGCCTGTCTGGCCGCCCGACTCGCCATAGAATGGCGTCTGGTTCACGACGATCGCGCCCTGCTGACCGGCACCGAGGCTCTCGGCCTCCCTGCCGTCGACCACGATGGCGCGGACAATGCCTTCCGCCGTCTCGGTGTCATAGCCGAGGAACTCGCTGGCCCCGATCCTTTCACGCAGTTCATACCAGATGGTCTCTGTCCTGGATTCGCCCGAGCCCTTCCAGGCCTTGCGAGCCTCCTCGCGCTGGGCATCCATGGCAGCTTCGAAGGCGGCAGTATCCACGGAGATGCCGCGCGGCTTCAGCGCATCCTGCGTCAGGTCAAGCGGGAAGCCATAGGTGTCATAGAGCTTGAAGGCCGTTTCACCAGAGAAAGTGTCGCCCTTGCCAAGGCCGGAAGACCCTTCATCGAGCAGCCGGAGGCCGCGCTCCAGCGTCTTCTTGAAGCGCGTTTCCTCAAGATACAGTGTTTCGGTGATAAGCGCCTCGGCGCGAACCAGTTCATTATAGGCAGCGCCCATCTCGCGCACCAGCGCGGGCACGAGGCGATGCATCAGCGGTTCGCGCGCGCCCAGCAATTCAGCATGGCGCATGGCCCGGCGCATGATGCGGCGGAGCACATAGCCGCGGCCCTCATTGGACGGAAGAACGCCATCCGCGATCAGGAAGGACGAGGCGCGCAGGTGATCGGCGATCACCCGGTTGGAGGCCTTGGCCTCACCTGTGGCGGGAACGCCGGTCTTCTCGACAATGGCTTCGATCAGGGCACGGAACAGGTCCGTCTCGTAATTGTCATGCGTTCCCTGCAGCACGGCGGAAATGCGTTCAAGGCCCATGCCGGTGTCGATCGACGGCTTCGGCAGGCTGATGCGCTCGTCCCTGGACACCTGTTCATACTGCATGAACACCAGGTTCCAGATTTCGATGAAACGATCGCCATCGGCCTCGGCCGATCCGGGCGGGCCGCCCCAGATCTTGTCGCCATGATCGTAGAAGATTTCCGAGCACGGACCGCAGGGACCCGTATCGCCCATCGACCAGAAGTTATCCGACGTCGGAATGCGGATGATCTTGCTGTCGCTCAGCCCCGCAATCTTCTTCCACAGCGCGTGGGCCTCGTCATCCTCCGAGAAGACAGTGACGGTGAGCTTGTCCTTTGGCAGGCCGTATTCACGGGTCACCAGCGTCCAGGCCCATTCGATCGCCTCGGCCTTGAAGTAATCGCCGAAGGAGAAATTGCCGAGCATCTCGAAAAAGGTATGGTGGCGCGCGGTGTAGCCCACATTGTCGAGGTCATTGTGCTTGCCGCCGGCGC
>CAYMQH010000023.1:16745-36814 GCA_964392525.1 uncultured Aestuariivirga sp. | reverse complement strand
TGTTCTCCACCCTCGGCCAGGCCCGGGCGGCGATCGTTGCGTGGATTGCGAGCTGCAACACCACCAGGCTACATTCATCGCTGGCCTACGAAACGCCCGTGGCATTCGCCGCGAAGTTCACTGCAACAGGCTGCCACGCTGCGCTCGTCCGGGGCTCCGCATGCCAACCTGTTGTTCAACCCACACAACCGGGCAGACAACAACTCAATGATCCAAAAGCGGCCGGATGAAAATCCAGTGGCAAGTCACTTGCAAAAGCAATGATTGCGTCAGCAAAACAGGTCATCATCTTCCCCTCGCGGAATCAAGATCTTTGGCGAACATGATGGCGGGTTAAATCCTCAATCCAATAAGTCACAGGAGATTGGGAAGTGACAGAGTCCGGAAACCATTTATAGTTCAAAAGCACCTGCAGCAGCCTCGCGGGGAAGATCAATCGACCTGAGGCTTTTCGCGAATGTCAGCCAAAGCCAATTTGCACGCTGCGAGGGCGGTCGCGTTCAAATAGGCCCAGCCGAAATGCCGGTCTGGTTCGAGATAGGCCCCTTCAGCCCACTCGTTCCAAGCGTTGATGAAGACCAGCCGCGCATTTGCGGAATGCTCCCGCATTGCAAGCCGCGCTGTGTCCAACAGCCATTCTTCATATTTCCGGGGTGTCGAACCGATGAATGCGGTGCCATCAACGGGTCGGCGTGGCGTGTTGTCCCAGCGGGGCGTGACGCCTCTGAAATAAGGAGCCCGACTTTCCGTGATTGCAAGCGCATTTTCGACCATCGCGTCGTAGGTTTTCACTTCGCCCTGAAAGTCAGGATGATGGCGCGGCGTTTCGGTTGCATTGTTCGCAAGCGACCAGTGACGGTGAGGAGGGAAAGCTGCGATGGCATCCAAGCCCAGTTCTGAAATATCGGAAGAGTCGTCGGCATCGCTTGCCATAATGAAGGGATTCCCGAGTCCCCTGTCCTGAAAAGCCCTGCGGATACTCGCGATGAAACGCGCAGTGTCCGGAATGATCGAGGGCCTATAGATCATTAGCAAACGACGGTCGTTAATAGACATGTATCGATCATCCGAAAGAGCGTAGATCGCGTCATCGACAAAGCGATCAGGATCGTTCACCCAATAGTGCTGAGCAAGAATGATCTCATTGTTGCCACCATCCCAACGCTTCGACCAGTTCTCGTTCGCCCAATTGATGAAGAACTTGATCTTTATTGACTTGTCCGCGACCAGCATCTTTAGCGGTGTATCGAGAACGGCGTGCCCGCTAAACCAGTAGTGATGAAAGCAAAACGCATCAATTCCCGCTAGTGATGCCATGCTGCATTGTTCCCTCAGCGTTTGCGGCACTCTGAGATCGTAGAAACCCAAGTCGGCGGGAAGGTTGGGTTGCAGATGCCCGGCGAACCTCTGCCTCGCCTTGGTGACGTTCGTCCACTCCGTGAAACCCTTGCCCCAGGCCCTGTCATTCTCCTCGCAGGGATGAAACTGTGGCAGGTAATAAGCAACAAAACTCAACCGCTTTGGAGGCGGACTGAAAGGGACTGCCGGCTCAAAATAAGGTCCCGGCTTCAGTGGGTCGACGACGAAATCATAATTGGTCATGTCTCGTTCCGAATTTCCGATTTTTCCTTTGCTGATACAGGCAATAGCCCGGAACAAGGAAGCGACCGTTACAATACATCACTAATAAACGGATTGCCGAACTACGGTGTTCCAAAGCTATGTTATGTTTAACATGAATCGCAAGAAGAGAATTTACGATGCCAATACTATATAGGCACGCGAACTCTACGGCATTGATATACTCAGCTCGCTATCAGCATTCCGCGACGGACAAGCCATAACAGCATGGCGGCTGGCGGCCCTGAACCTTCGGCGCTCGTTCGTGAGTTCACTCAGCCTTTCCCTGAGCTCCATCCCCGGCGGTCGCTGTAACCTGTAGCGGACCATCTAGCTGTCGGCGACGGGCACGCTGCAGGCCTCGCGCGCATCCATCTCCAAGCGCGCCGTCAGGTGGGCGGCAACCTTACGCTTAGCGGTGAGCCTCAATGTTTTTGACTGGAAGTCTATTTGCGCAGTGCTCTCAGTCCCGGCGTGGGCCGGCGGTCACTTCAACTCGACGTTCTCGCCACCCCCTGAGGCTCTTGGCCGCTTGGTGCCCGAGACGCCCAGCCCATCGGACTTCACCTTTCAGTTTAGAGGAGTCGCCTCAGGTCCCCAGTGTTTCCGCGCCAGAGTCCCCATCTTTTCCCCCCAACCTCCTTGTTACTGCAACATCGCGAACATCTGCTCCACCGTGAACCACTTTCTCTTCATCATCCGTCTCCATCTCCTCGGCCGTTCTCTCGATCTGTCTGGAGGCACACTTCAGTGGCAGATGGTTTCGGGGATGACATCGAAACTACCCCATGATAGGCATATTTCGGAATCTTCTCGCCTTTATGTGGAGCGTATAGTGGATTTACAGAGAACTCTTGCTGCATCAGTCAAGGATGATCAGACGACGAACGAGCAGCGAAAGCAGATTGTCCATCTACCCGAAGGCTCATCACTATTTGATTCGATTTGTCATCGCGACGAGCGTGGCAGCGTGACCGAACTCTACGACCCTCGTTGGGCTTGGCATCAGGAGCCGTTGGTGTTCTCATATTTATTCACCATCAGGCCGGGTATGATCAAGGGCTGGGGTCTGCACAAGCTGCACGAGGATCGCTATTTTGTGGTCAGAGGCGAAATGGAAGTGGTGATGTATGATCCCCGCCCCGAGTCTTCGACGTTTGGAAAGATTTCGAAGATTTGTCTCTCGGCCGCGCGCCCACAGTTACTGAATGTACCGCGGAACGTGTGGCACGCTGATAGGAACCTTGGAACCGAGGATTTGATGGTCGTGAACTTTCCGACCATACAGTATGATCACAACAACCCCGACAAGTATCGACTTCCGTTGGACACAGACCAGATACCCTATAGTTTTGCGAAAAACATAGGATGGTAGGGTCATGGTTCAGATGCCGCTCTTCTCTATCCTTCTTCCGACACATAACCGGCCAGATGTAATCGCTCATTCGATAAGGTCGGTCCTAGATCAGACTTGTGATGACTTCGAGCTACTAGTCGCTGGTGATGGCGCTACTGCGGAGACCGCCGCAGAGGTTCTGGCCTTCAATGATCCAAGAATAAGGTGGTTTGATCTCCCGAAGGCAGTTGGCTTTGGATACTCGAATCGGAACGCCGTGCTTCGACAGGCACGTGGCAAGTTTTTCGCTTTTGCAGCCGACGATGACCTAATACTGCCAAATCACCTCTCCGAGCTTAGGCGCCTGCTCGACACCGGAGCTGCCCTGGTTTGCACCCGGGCGGCGTGGGTCTCTACCGATGGCGTTGCTGCACCATTTTTGACGAACCTTGATATAGCTGATGAAAGAGAGATATTTCTCACATATCAGAATTCGATTCCATCAAGCTGTTTTGCATATCGGTCAGATGCGCTGCCAGATAAAGGCGCGTGGCCTGAGGCTGAACCGGCAGGTGGTGACTGGCGTCTTTGGCAGCGCATCATTGCCTCCAACCCCGTACGCCCGCTTGCCTGCTCGACTGCAATCACCGTGTTGCATTTTTCTGCACTGAGCAAGAATGCGCGAGACTCCCGCATGATGGAACTCAGACGGTTGCTGGAGTTCTCCGATAGATCATGCTGGTGGCCTGAAGAACTTAAGGTTCGCATCATGCAGGGGTCGACGGAGCAGGCAGCTTGGGCAGACAGAGTCAGAAGAGGTGGCCATACGTTCCTGGAGGAATTCAACAGCGCTATTCGGCTGGTGGTGGATCGCCTAGCGTGGGAGTATGTTCAGTTAGCAGTACCAATTCATGTTCGTAAACTCTCCATTCTTGAGCGCGAGGCTTTCCTCCCTGAGGATTTCAATCCCCAAGTATATCTGAGCCTCCACCCAGACGTGGCTGCGGCGGGTGCAGACCCCGTCTCACATTGGCTGGTGCATGGCTACTTCGAGGGACGAGCATACAAAGACACCCTCCCAAAAAGGAAGTGAACGTTTACCTCCTCGCTGCCTGGTCCACTCCATTCATCTCTTACCCGCCTCTGGCGAAGTTCAGTCGTAGAAGGGTAGCTTCTCAACTTGCTGGAAGCTGAGTGTCATTGTGTGAGCGACCGCATCAGCGCAATCGGTCCGACCTGCAGAGTCTCGATGTTCTCTTCACAATAACTGTCATCATCCAGGTTGATGAGGGCGAAGCTTTACTCAAGAAGCTCAAGAGAAGTAAGTTGCTTTCACACATTTCGGTCAGATAGTATGGTCTATCGGAGTCAGGTGCAATCTCCAGATCTGCGACATCCCGAGCGTATTCAGGTCGCGAGATGGATTCGCCAGTTGCAAGATAAAGTACGGGAAGGTCATGAAGACTAATAGACGAGAGTTGATCGCTTTGGGCACCGCCCTCCCGGCCTATTCCCTGGCATTTGTGCCGGCTATCGCGGAACAAGCGAGTTGCTCTCAACTCGAAGATCTTTCGCGATCCCTCAGTGCGACTCTTTTCGATGATGGCCTAGCTCGACCAGCACCGGAAAAGCCGAGGGTGTCGGACTTGGCCGCAAGTCTTGACCGTACGCTCGTTCTAGGAGGTGGTGGCGAATACTACATCGCCTGGTATTGCGGTTTCTTTCACGGATTGCTGGAGCAAGGCGTGGACCCTGCCGGCCAGGCCGAACTTGTGGTCGGAACGTCCGCTGGTGCC
Organism: uncultured Aestuariivirga sp.; assembly: GCA_964392525.1. GTDB lineage: Bacteria > Pseudomonadota > Alphaproteobacteria > Rhizobiales > Aestuariivirgaceae > Aestuariivirga. Next base: position 32,062 of record CAYMQH010000023.1, on the reverse strand, counting down.
TACATCGGATCCGCCCTGACGTCAGGGCACTTTCAACGGCTACTCACGGAGTTCGAGTTCTTCAGCTATTTCCCGGCTCTGTTCGCGAAACTGGCTCCTGTCTCTAGTCCGAATGCCAGCCAGAAACGCGCTCAGATAATCAACTTGTCGGTGAAGGATGGAAGCCCTGACTCCATTCGTGCAATTGGACATGCTGCACTCGCCGCCGACAATCGTGTCAATGGCCAAGCCGTGGAGCGCATGGCTTGGCTACTGACAGGCGATAGCAAGACAAGCTGGCCTCAGGCTAAGATGATCACGACGGCAAATGACTGTTACACCGGTGAACGGCTCGTCATCTACAAAGCCGTGGCAGACAAGAACAATATTGCGCTGTCCGATGCTGTTGGTGCGAGTTCGTCCTTGCCGGGCATCATCGGCCCGACGCGGGTCGGGCAACGCTACTGCATGGATGGTGGGATTGCCAGGACCTGGGCACACACCGATGTGGTGGCTGGATCGAAGCGCGCCCTGGTGATCACCTTGACCAACGGCTATCAGGGATCCCTCCTCAGCGGAATTCCACACAATGTCCATACTGAGATCGCGGCGCTGGAAGCTACCGGCACGAAAGCGATGCTGATCATCGCGGGAACCCCGCCGGGTGTGAACCTGCTCGACCCACGGGCTATGGAGTCTGCGCTGCATGCAGGCTACGCCAGGGCAAAGGGCGAAGCGGAAAAGATCCGCTCATTCTTCGCCTGAACTGCCTATGCAGGACAAGTTGGAGTGACCGAGGCTTGATGTAAGCACGGCGAATGCCCTTATCTTCCCCATGCCAGTGGAACTTGGCAGGTTGCTGGTAACGGGCGGTGTGAACCTCGCGCAACCGAGTGCCTCGTGGGTGCCGGTTCAGGCCATTGTGCTTGAGGATACGGGATGGGCCGTCTTCCGCACGAGGCCAGCCTCACCAAGCCTCTCGAGCGCCGGCTTCCATCGGCAGAAAGTAGCTCGGCCGATGCCGAAGGACCTGCAGGTCCGGCCGACATTCCCCGTCTCCTCGGCATGGCTCAGGAACCTCAAGCTGTGGAGAACCTCACGATCGTTCTGAGCCTTCGAAAACACCCTCCCAGCCCACTAGGGCCATGAAACAGGGTACCGGGTAAGGTCGTGCATATCTACAGTAACATCTGCAGCGCCTTCATCAACTCTGGCTTTGAGCAGTTAGAGAGCCACCAGCTACAAGCGGATCTCAGGAAATTCCAGAAAGTCTTCTCAGCTTACAACAGCACAAAGGCAGCTAGGGTAGTTCACAAAGGAAGATCCAGCTATTCAGGCTGGATCTTCGCTGTTCCATTATAAAGATTCGATCAGCGTGTCCTTCTGGCAGACCTGACAGCTCTACTTTACCCGCTGCATCGTAAAGCAAGTTGCAAGCTTGTTGGTAGCGTTGATGTGGCTGTAGCAGAGGTCAATCCTGTCTCCTTCGAACTCGAAGGTGAACTCTCCGTCATCATCGACCATGATGCCCTCTGGCCTCGTGGGGTGGAGAGCGCCGATGATGATTTCCTTCTTGTTGCGTGAATAGCGCTCACCTGCGAAGCGATTTTCCTTTTGGTGCGTGATAACGATCTTGATATCGAGTGGCTCGTCGGCGAAAGTGAACACCTCACCGTCATTCGCTTTGCGGTAAGGCGTGTGGCCGATGTGAACGGATTTCGACTCCCCAACCCATGTGCCCAGCATATTCGGTTGCTCTTCCGCCGATGCCGCGTGAGCCAAGCCCATGAAAAGAATTGTAGCAAGAGCGAAACTTTTCCGTGAAACCATGTCTAAGTGATTCCTTGAGTGTGAACTCGTTCTGAGTTCTACTTAAAACTGACATGCAGTAACCGATTGGTCAACCATCTAAGATACGGACTGTCACACCATCGGATAAATAACTCCCAGGCTTCCGAGAAAATGTAGTCAAGCCATTATAAGTTAGCGTCGGACACTAGTCGTTGGCTTCGCTCGCTCGTGTTCTGCTTGGTAAGTTCAACAAAAGGTCCTACGGTAAGCCGTCGGGCAGTGAGCCGCCCCGCAATTGCCGGAGGCGCTTTCGTTTGAGTTATGCCGCCATAGCGAACTGTTCCGTCATGGCGTAGTCGCATTCCTCGGCCTCAGCGAGCGGGATATTGACGATGGACTCGACAGCTTTCGTTTTTTGAACCAGCGGGCTTGTTCGATTGTGACGAACTCAGTCGCCTCGAAGAAGCGCCTTACCCGCTCCGGTGAATGAACTCGGCTTTGTGAACGCCCTTGATGGTTTCAGCCTGAAAAAACGAAGCCTCCCTATGCTGTCCCGCTGGCGCGCCAGTCAACGATCCGTGGTCATGGGGATTGATGAAGAACGTCACGCAGACGAACCCATGCCACGTTTCGACATGTACGAATCCGAGAGGCACGGCATTTTCGAGTGCGGGCTCAGAACTGGTGACTTTTCAGCCGCAGATGGCAAGGGGCTGCCTCGTGGTTCACTGGCGGTCGAGCGTAGCTCATGCAAGGTATACTCTAGCGCTCCGGCGGATATCTTCTGCATCCCAAAGCCCCCCGGAACTCTCCCGCCCGAACCTTAGTGATAACACGCAGGACATGCCGTAATCTACGAGGAGGGGTGCTATGTCTTGGAAAGCTGGCGTCTGCAAACAGCTTATTGCTGCCCGATCGAACCGGAGCTATTGCTGACCTTGTTCCGTCGGACCTATGTTAGACAGCTCGTAACCAACAGGTTGCAGTGATGTGTAGCGCAAGGTTAACATCTGTTCGTACGTGAAACGGTACCATCCATCATCGATAAGACTTAACTTATGGCTTTTTGTACGCACATCTCCCTAAACGACGTCGTGAAAATGAAGCGGCAGATTGTCTGGGCGTTGTGGCTCAGAGGGCGGCCCCCGCTGGAAGGCTCAGCTTCGCCTGAGGAATTGCTATATCTCGCGTCAATAGCGAGACGCACACAAGCCCGCCTCATCGGTGAGATTGGCTTCAATGCAGGCTTTTCGGCTCAGGCATTCCTGAACGCAAGTCCGGACAGTCACGTTATTTCATTCGATCTGGTTGAGCATGGCTACACCAAGGTGGCCAAGAAACTGGTCGATGCAAAATTCGTTGGCCGTCACACCTTGATCGAGGGCGATTCGACCAAGACCGTGCCGGACTTCGCACGGCAGAACCCGGGTTTGGCGTTTGACCTGGTGTTCATTGATGGCGGCCACACATATGAGGTTGCCCGGGCCGATCTTCAGAACATGTTGCCACTGTGCCACTCGAAAACGGCCGTCATCATCGACGACCTCACACCATGGCGCCGATGGGGAAAGGGGCCAACGAAAGCGTGGTCGGAAGCGATCCGGGACGGTATCATTCAGCAAGATGAATTGTTCAACGATGGCAAGGCGGTTGAGAAGATTGCCCCACCGGGGAAGCGGGTGTGGGCGCTGGGACGTTACCTGACGGCTTCCCCTGCGCGTTAAAAGGCAATGCCGCGGTGGTCGCTTATCCGGTAGGAGAAGGTCGCGAGCTCCAGTGTTGTTTTGTATGCCATAGCGGTAAGGCACGCCTGAGCGTTGGCAATACCAAAAGCGCTCAGTTACACGCCTTATCTGATTGATGTGTGCGATGGGAGTAGTACAGTTCGGCGGACGCCACAGCGGTGGTTCCGTCGCCGCCGCCGGCGATGAGGACGTCACCGTTCAGGAGTCTTGTTTCGGTATGCCTCCAGCGCGCGATCGTCATCGATCCCGTTGCGGAAAATGTTCCGGTGTTTGGATCGTAGAGTTCTGCGGAGGAGAGGGTGGTTTCTGAACTGTCATATCCACCGGCCACCATGACTTTGCCGTTGAGCAGAAGGGTTGCTGTGTGACGCCCGCGGGCGACCAGCATGGAACCCGTGAGGTCAAAGTCTCTCTTCTTTGTCTTGTATAGTTCCGCAGATGCAGTTGCCAGGTTGCTGCCGTCGTAGCCACCTGCCATGAGTACCCTGCCGTTGAGCAGCATGGTAGCAGTCGGATACCGCCGCGCGGTTGACATATCGCCTGTTGGCTCAAACATGCCCGCGACAGGATCATATATCTCAGGGGCGTTTACGTTGTTGCTTCCGTCAGTATTCCCGTCCAGTCCGTTATAGCCCCCGGCGATCAGTACACGGCCACCCTTCAGCAATGTTGCAGCATGATTCCGGCGGGCAACCGTCATAAAGCCAGTCGTGCTGAAACTGTTTGTGTTGGGGTCGTAAACTTCTGCACTGCTGAGTGCGCAGCAGTCACTGTTGACCGAGTAGCCCCCTGTAATCAGGACCTTACCATTATTCAACAAGGTTGCTGTGGGATTGACCCGCGCGTAATTCATGGGGGATGCTTTGGTCCACCGCGCCGTCTTGGGGTTGTAAATCTCGACTGAGTTGACGGCGAGGCCTGAGTTGTTCCCTCCCCCAGCGACCAATACCCGGCCATCCCGAAGCCGCACTGCCGCTGCTCCCAGCCGCGCCGTTGACATGGACCTTGTGGCGATGAACTTTCGCTTTGAGGGATGATAGATTTCAGCTGTTCTAAGAAAGGTCGCGGCTTCACCACCGGCGCCCACTCCCCCAACCAGAAGAACTTTCCCGTCAGCGAGCAGCGTTGCGGTGTGCAGCGACCTTGCGGATGTCATGGATCCGGTAGCAGAAAAAGTTCCGGACTTCCTCGTCCCGGTATCGCTCTTGCACATCGCGCTGCCTGCCGCAGCTGGAGAGACGAGGAGGAGGAGTCCCATCGCCAGGACGAGCGACCGTTTCAGCATTCGTGACATCTCCCATAAGCAAGACCAAGGGTATCAAACATCGAATCAGAAAGTAGATCTTTTGCATTTTAAAGGGAGTGCAGCGATTGACCATTCCGTTGTTACCGGGGGCCGCGCCGCGTCATGAGAATCGAGCGAAGTGCAGGCCGATTGACAGGTAGACTACGCAAAGCTGCACAGTGCTAACCCCGTCGGACGCCTCCACGGCGAACTCAAGTAATGCAAGGAAGTGGCCGGCATCTATCCGAACGACGGGTCCCCTCATCCGTCTCGTCCCTAGAATCCGGATGAGTCTTGGATGATCGTGTCGCAGTCTCCCTGTATACCAGTCCATCGGCCGCTTGCGGTGACAGTGATGAAGACAGTACAGTTGTTCCTCCTTGCTGTGAAAGCATAAGGAATGTTGCAAGACCTTGTTCTGATCTCCCGGTAACCAGCGCCCTTCACGACTGCAATGGCGTCCTTGCACGAGAGAATTCGCCTGGTCTTTGCTGCGTCAGCGGTGGTGGGCATAGCCATGACACCTGCAATTAGCCAGACTGCCCCCAGCGCGACACCATTCAAGACCACGCGGGGAATAAGGAAACCGATATTCTGCATCTTATGTTCCGAATGAAGATATGCTGAGTCGATGGAAGGGTGGCAGCGGGGTCACTGCCAGGTGGTGTAACCAATGCTGACCGAGATTTGGCGGCCAATCCGGAGCTCATTGATCCGATACTCGGCGATGCGGCCTTCGCTTGTTCTGACGCAGACATAGTCGCCCACGTTCATGTCCTTGAGCTTGATCGTCCGTCCTGCAAAGCGAGCGTTCTGGCAACCGCGGTAGTTTTGCTGGCGGCCAGGCTGGGCCATGAGCGCATCACCGAATGATGACAGCATTGCGCTGTCCTGCGTGTTGCCCTGGAGCCAAATGTCAGCATCCCAGGGACCGTTTCCGGTGCCGTCAATGTTCACGACATCACGCGGAGAAAGTGTCACGCCTGCCGTGTGGAACGTCCCGCGCCTGTTCGATGCTGCATCGCGGCACTTGAAACCCGTCCGGTCTTCAACTTCGCAGGCCTTGTTTGCCGGTGCCGCGCTGGAGATAATGAAGCCCGCTCCGTAGTTGCACTGCAGAACCTGCCCGCGGCCGTCTACCCGGGCAACATTCACAGACTGGAGCCGTCGCTCTACAGGGTTGCTTTGCCACCCATCGGCCAGGTCCGAGGCCACCTCCGTCTTGATCTTGCCCAGGGGGCACTGAATGAACTGTGTTTCGGCCGAGGCTGAATTGCTGCCAAGGATCGGGGCCAGGAGCGCCACCGTGAGGGTGAGAGTAAGCTTCATGCGAGTCATGTCCGTCCTCCGTTGTTGATGTGCTGTTGGTAGCACCCCGAGTCTGAACCCAGTCGAACGGAGGTGTTCATCCTCAGTTCATCGCGGCGGTCGTTTTCGGTGCAGGGGAGCGGCAGAATGAGATGGAAGTTCGCCTTCTGGTCAAATATGGCGCACAGAACCGAGGGATCAAACACCAAGTTGGGTGAAGCATGGCCATCCGCAGCTTTCGACCCGAGCTGGGTAACGCCTCCACAGACGCTGGGTGACGCATTGGTCGGACAGATGCCAAAACAGATGTCGGCTACTCCCGCGCCAAGCCGAGTTTTCTGGGGCTGGTGTACTTGGTCATTCTCCTACTGGCTGTGGATTTGCACGTGCCAACTGGGCATCCAGCATCATGCCGAGCGCGTTCAGAGATACCGACAGCCTGTCCCAAGTGATGATCGGACGGATATTGACTTCATGTGGCCTCGGCGTTCCACACTTGCGACTGATAACAATCCGGCGGAGCGAGCTTAGTGTCGAACCCGCTATTCTGCAGAAGACCAGCTGCGACTTGTCCATTGGCACACCTTAAAAGTAACCGGCTGATCACGTGACATGAATGTGGATGATGTGATGCATGACCGTTTGGCGTGAACTGGCCATGGGTTGTGGTCTTTGCGGGTTGTCCGTGAGCTCCGTGGCCAATGCCAATGAGCGTCTGACTGACCGGTCGATCACGAAGAGCGACATCACAGACGCGCAGAAAGCCTGGTGCCCGGCACTGGTGGGCATTTCCAAGGCCTATGAAGCTGGCGGCCACGCTGTTGCGAAGGTGCTTGCTTAAAGAGTGATCGACAACGCCCATGCCTCCGAATCCGGCGGATTGCCTTTCAAGCCCAATGGCCGTCCGCGCATCATGGTGCGTCATTCGTCATTGGAATACCCCACCCGATCGCCACGCGCCGCGCCAGCAATGGAAAGCTGACCGGTGAAGCCTGAGCGGCTCTGCTAGGGTGCAGGCAATGACTCCTCACGCATGATACAGGGTTCTTCCGCGCTTGATCGTTTCGACCACCTTGATCTTTCGGATTTCATCGGGTGGAACGCTCAAGGGGTTGGCGTCAAGGATCACCAGGTCGGCAATCTTGCCGGCCGTAATCGTCCCCTTGCGGGCTTCCTCGCGGTAAGTAAAGGCAACGTGCCTGGTAACACCCAGCAGAGCCTGATAGGGGCTGATGGCCTCCCCGGGTCCCAATACCTGACCCGACAGTGTCTTGCGGGTGACGGCTGTCCAGATGGCTTCCATCACGCTTGGCGAGGCCGACGGGCAGTCGCAATGGATCGTGGTGCGCAGGCCCGCCTTCACGGCTGATGCGAGGGGTGATTCCATGTTGGCGCGTTCGGGACCAAGCAGTTTCATCAACTCGCCGCCGTAGATCATCATGTGCGGCGGCATCATCGAGGCGCCGATATCGTATGCCCGATATGCTGCCAGTTGATCCTCACGGACAAAATAGGAATGTGCGATGATGGTTCTGCGGTCATCTTTCGCCCCGGTTGCAGCGATGGCTTTTTCAATGGCCGCGAGGCTGAGGTCGATGCCGGCATCGCCATTGCTGTAGGCAAAGAGCTGAATATCATTGGCATAGGCGTAGCTGACCCAGTGTTCCACCATTTCCTTCGGGAGCAGAACGCCCTTCCATCCGTCAGGAAAGCCTGATGTATCGAGATATGGCGTGGTGAATGCGGCAAGGCGCAACTGTGGCGCGGCATCCGTTGCGATCTGAAAACCGGGAATCTTCAGGCCGTGGTCCCCGTGGCTGTAAGCGCCCCATGTCCAGGTGGCCTCCGCGACGATTTTACCCGAGGCGGCGTCCGAGATCGACGGCAGGCCGATGATGTCGAGGTGGAGCAGATTCTGCTCGAAAGCAGTGCGGAGGTTCGTAACCTCGCCGGGCTGCAACTGATAGGTCTGTACTGTTGTATAGCCCTCAGCGGCGAGCAGCGCCTCGGCTGCCTGAAAGGCCTTCAACACCTGAGCCTGCGAGGGCTGGCCCGCGGCGGCAGCATGTGCCTCCAGGAAGGGCGTGAACAGCAACTCACCGGTGAGCTTTCCTGTCGCAGGATCCTTGACGATCTGGCCGGGCTGCGCGGGTAACGTCTCAGGCGTGAGGCCCAGCTTCGCGATACCTGCAGTGTTGACTTGTCCCGTCAGTGTTGAAAGCGTGCTGATCATCAACGGCGTATCGGGGAAGGCTCCGTCGAGATCGGCGAGCGTCAGCGGACCGTCTGCGAGGAGGGGCGCGTAGTAGCCGTATCCGATGATCCAGCCGTTGAAGGGCTGCGCCGCCTTCAGCAGCGCCAGAACATCCGCCTTGTTGCGCGGCGGTTTGTTGCTGAAGTAGGCGAGGTTCACGCCGAAGGTCTGCTGTGCGAAGAGCGTGAAGTGGCCCCAGGAATCGATGAAGCCCGGAAGAAGTGCCTGCCCATTAAGGTCTATCTGTGTGGCGCCTGGTACGGCGTTTATCGCCGCGGCAAGATCGCCAGCGAAGACGATTATACCGTCCTTGATTGCCACGGCCTCCACATAGGCCGGCGCGTCGCCCTCCATCGTGAGAATGGTGCCGTTATGGTAAACAACGGGTGGGCGCTGAGCTGCCGCGTCATCCGGTGCGTCCTGAGCGAAGGCCGCCTTCATTTCGAAAGCTGCTGCAGCGCCGACAGTGACCGCTGTTGCCGCCATGAATACGCGTCGATTGAGCTTGTCGGTCATTCGTGGGTTCCTGTGACTTGCAGTTGGTGATCCGGTTCGCGTTGCCTGTCTGGCATCTGATGACGTGGCGGGTTTGGTTACAAGGGTGAACAGGCGATCCTGCCGGTCTATCCGCCCTGAATTGTTATGCAGCGGACTTGCAGCCTACGAATCCGGGCCTCATCAACTGGCGCGCGGCGATCGTTCGGCTGCAGGCAGCTCTCCTGTGGTCAATTACGGTGTCCTCGACACTAACTGGCAATGCGGCATTTGTTTGGAGTTCGGGCATCTCCGTGCTGGGGCGGGACTCTCCGGAATTGCCCTGTGCGTGTCATTGAGATAGGGTGAAACAACGATCTCAAGTGTAGCCTGCTTGATTGTTTTGAAAAGACGGGAGTTTGTAGATGAATATGCGTAGAGTTGCGGCTGTCGTTGCCGCGTGTGCTCTGTTGCTTGCTCCTCTCGACGCGGCCTTCGCGCGGGGCGGCGGCGGTGGCGGCGGTGGTGGTGCTGATAGCGGCGGTGGCCGCGGCGATGGTGGTGGCGCGAGGAACGGCGGTTCATCAACCCGCGGCGGTTATGGGTTCGATGGCCCGGAGACGGACGCGGACCGTCGCCTGTCAGATGAGGCCCACCGGGAGTGCAATGGCCCGAAATATCCCTCAGGCGCCACACCCCGCATCGACTACGATACGGAAAGCTACTCCTGTTTCGAGCCGGGCACCACGCGGCGCTAGTTGCGAACGACGTGAGAAGATCCTGAACTTCTTGCCCTGCCGGGCGTGCCATTGCGGCAAGGCGGACACACTCGCATTTGCCCTCCTGCTGCCCCCACCGGCCTGACGGGATGTGGGTTCGCGAAGTGTCGGCCTTACGGCAAGGACGTCCGGTGGACCTGAAGCCACCACTCGTCTTCGCGGCTAGCACGCGGCGCATCGAGGTCGACTGGAGCGGTAGCTTGCCATCCTGAAGTTACAGGTTGCAAGAATATCTCTTTGTTCTGATAGGTTCGCAGGAGACCCCAGCCGGATTGTGACATGCCACGTTGATATGGTGCTCGGGCGCCTTCGAACAGTCGAAGTGACTGCGTAGCAGACCAAATCAGGGAATACTCTCCGATGATCTTTTGTCGTATCCGCATCAGCGATTTGCGTCAAAACTCACTATCCACATCCCGGGCCATTACCCAGAAGCATGCAATAAGGTAAGCAATAATTGATCCTGCAATGATCAACAGCGTCATGGTCATCATTGCGGCAACTTATTGCCACTCAAAAAAACTGAATAGAAAAAGACACGGATTGTCGTTGTCGTTTCCGAAAATGACTGACAGAGACATATTGCCTCAAGTGGGTCATGTGTGATCCGCACGCGTCGCGTAGAGCCGGGAGCGGCGTGGGACGTTCGCTGAATGGAGATGGCATTACCCGCTCATTGACCGCTGCTTCCTCTCTAGGAGAAGCATCAGTTGATTGGCTGGGCGGCCGTCTCGGGTGGCTGAAACCACGCGGAGTTTCAGCCCCCTTTTCCTGAGAATGACCGACGATCCTTTTCAGGCGAGGCGGCGCCTCAGCCAGTGCAGGGCCACACCCAGCGCCGCGCCGGAGACGGCGCCGGCCGCGTCGGCCAGGAAGTCAGCCAGTTCCTGCGCGCGCCCTACCAGGGGCTGTATCAACTCGATGGCGCCGCCATAGGCGATCACCGCTACGGCAATCCACAGCGCGAGCCGCGGCCTTGCGAAGGAGAGAGGCAGGGCCAGGGCAAGGAAGGCCAAGTAGTGGTGAAGCTTGTCTGACCCGGGAACGGCACTGCCGGTAACCGGCGTCAGCGTCAGAACGCCGATCGCGAGCGTCAGCGCGAGTGTCCCGACAAGAGCCAGGGTGAACTGGGAAGGCTTGCTTTTACTGGCCATAGATTGAACCCAAACTTCATTCCTTATCTGGCGACCCGGCCCGGCGATGCTTCAACACAACCGGACCGCCCTGCTGCTGGCTGTGACACTGTTGCCGCATCGATCTGATAGCAGGAATAGTGCTGCCGGTGGTAATAGTTCTGAGGCAGGTTTCTGATTTGGGAGCGGCACGGCGCGCAGCCTCGGGGCTCAAGGCGGGGTGCGTGATCGAGAGATCAGGGCAGGCCCTGGCAGATACGATCGACAACCGGGCAACGAAACAGTCATGCATGAGTTGAGGCGAGCTGGTTCTGAAGTGGAGAAGCTGGGCATCTACCAGTTTCGCTACAAGGTCTTTGCAGAGCATCTGGGGCGCGATGACTTGGAAGGCCTCGATCACCAGAGGCGGGTTCTCTCCGATGTGCTGGATCAGACGTCGGAGCACTTCTATGTTGGTGAGCCCGGAAGCCCGATTGCCGCGGTGACGGTGTCGCCACTCGACACTGGAGACGTGTCCGCCGAACTGTCCCGCTTCCTCCAGATCGACCGGCTTGGCGAGGCGGTCGATGTCAGGCGCATGCGACTTGTAAACTGGCTGCTGGTTGATCCGGCGCACGCGGGCTCCCCGCTCGTTCCGATGCTGCTGAGTTCCTGCTACGAGTTGCTTCTCGGTGCCGACGTTGACCTGCTGCTCTCGTTCTGCCGGCCGGGGCTTGTGGCCTTCTACGAGCGGTTCGGCCTCGAGCAGTACAGCTATGCTACCCAGCTCAAGGGCATCGGCCTGCGCTGCCCCCTCATGCTGGTCTTGCGGGACGGGGACCGGCTGAGAGCGGTCCGCTCGCCGCTGCTCCGCATCCTTATCAAAAGCAGGTATGAGGCGCGGCCCTGCGATACGCGCCTGCGGCTCGAGCCGATTGTCGACCTGTTCCAGGCAAGTCAGATCCTCGCGAATGACGAACTCTGGATCGAGACTGGTGTCAGGTTCATCGAGCGCCCGGTGCCGAGGCTGTTCGACGGGTTGGACGAGCCCAGCATACGCCAGGTCTTGAAACTTGCCAGCGTGATCTCCTGTCAGCCCGGCGAAGTGATGACGCGCAGGAGCGAAACCAGCGACGACATGTTCCTCATCGTGGCGGGTAACTTCGAAACCTTCGAAGCCGGCAGCGGGCCACATCGGCAACTGGGGCCTGGCGACCTGTTTGGGGAAATCGAACACCTCGCCGGAACGCCGCGAACCGAGAGTATCAAGTCCGTGTCGGCGGGCCACGTCGCGGCGCTGAAGGGCGAGGCGATCTTCCGGTGGATGGAGAAGAACCCGGAGCCTGGCGTGAGACTGGCCACCAACCTGGCGAGACTTCTCGCCGGACGGATTGCTGTCCGTTGATCTGGGTGCACCCACCGGCTGGCGCACGCATAGAACATTTTGATTTCGCTGGATTGGGGCTATCACCCTTTGCGGATGAGTTCCACCGAACACTGCAACACCAACTTATGTAGAAGCGAGGAGGGGCCGGTCTATGGCTGCCATACCAACCGAAAAGGGTGACCCGGTTATCGGCTGTGCCCGGCAGCTGGCACGGGAACCCCACCGCTTCCTGCGGGACGTGGCGCTGCATCACGGCGGAATTTGCGCCTTTCGCTCTCTTCACCGCCGTGTCGTCGCGGTGGCTGATCCCGAACTTGCCCACGAGCTTCTCGTCACCAAGTGGCAGCGCTTCACGCGGACCGAGCAGAGTCTCAATCTCGGCATCATCGGCCGGGGGCTCCTTGCGCTGCAGGGAGACGAGTGGCTGGAGCGGCGGCGGCTGGCGCAGACAGCCTTCACCAAGAGTGTTCTGAGGGGTGTAGCCCAAGCCTCCGCCAGCGCGACGGCGGCGCTGTCTGCGACGTGGGACGCCGAGCAGGCCCGCGACGGGTCCGTCAGCCTCGAAGGCGGCATGCTGCGCCTGTCGATGTCGGTCATCGCACGGATGTTGTTGTCATCCGATATCTCGGAGCAGAGTGCCGACAGGATCGGTCAGGCCCTGCGCAGGGGGCTCCAGCTGATCCGCAGGCGAAACACGGCCGTCTGGGCCCCGCCCATGTGGCTTCCAACGCCCGGCAACCGCGGGCTTGTCGAAGTGCGCGAGCAACTTACCGAATTCATCTCGGACCACCTCAGCCGGCACGAGGCGGGAGAAGGCCAGGGCGCTGACCTGATCTCGACGCTCAAGGCCGCTTCCGACCCCAGAACCGGCCGCTCGCTTTCACCTGAAGCCCTGCTCGAAGAAACCAAGACGCTGTTCTTCGCTGGATATGAGACGGCCTCAACGAGCCTGACCTGGGCGCTTTACCTGCTGGCGCAGCACCCGGACGTGGCGCTCGGCGCTCAGCATGAGTTGGACAATGTGCTGGGTGGCCGGCCTCCGCAATTCGACGACCTGCCGTCGCTGCCACTCATTCGCGCGATCCTGCAGGAAACGATGCGTCTCTATCCACCCGTTTACGCACTCCCGCGCATCGCGAGGGTTGATGATGAACTCGGCGGCTACACGATCCCGCGCGGCACGGTTGTCATCGTCTCGATCCTCGGCGTTCATGGCTGGCCGGTGTGGGGTGAGGATCGTGACAGCTTCCGCCCGGACCGCTTCCTCTCGGGAGAGTGGCCGCGGCGGGCCTTCATGCCCTATGGCGCTGGCCGCCACCTATGCATCGGGAGTGACTTTGCGAATGTCGAGATGGCAATCGTGCTCGCGGCCATCCTGCAGCGCTACAGCCTCGGCACGCCGACGCGCGTCGAGACCAAGGCGCGCGTTACCCTGGTGCCTGACCGCGACATCAGGCTCAGCCTCCAGAGACGGGCGTGACATCGCCAAGTTGCCAGGTGTTCGCGGTGTAACTTAGCTGACGGCCCCGCAGGCGCTCGCCTGCATCACTGACCGCCGGGATACTCCACACATGACTGCCGCACCCACCTCGGCCATGATAATCGGCGGCGGGCCGGGCATGATGTTTGCGGCTGGCGTCCTCCTCATCCTCGATGGAATTGCACTGGCGGCGGTCAGCAGGAGGCCTGAAGCCAGGGCGAAGCCTCGCGGTTGAGCGCGCCTTGGCCGCCGAGCCCTCGGCCCGCCCCGCATTTTCCGCCCAGGGCCGAGCCGGCCGTCAGTTTTGTCAGCAAGATTGCTTATCTGAAAAGCGGCATTGACTTGACACATGCTTATGTTAGATTTTTTTACAGCAGGGTCAGGGCTATGACACACGGATCGTGCCTGAACGGACTAGCGTCACGCTATGCTGGCCTGTTAGTCCTGTTCATGTGGCTGGTGGGCGCCGCAATGCCAGGCGTGGCCCGCGCTGAGGCGGGCCTCTCCTGCGCCGCTCCTGTTCCTGTAAACACTTGCGGCTGTGTGTCCTGCGGCTGCCCTTCTCCTGCGCCTCTGCCAGAGCCCCGTTGCCCGCCTGGGCAGGAGATCTACGGCGACCACTGCCTGCCGTCCTGCCCGGGCAACTTCACGCGCTACCCCGGCTATCCCGGTGTGTGCCTGCCGCCCTGCGAACACGGCTGCCCGGTGGGCTACGACCAGGTGCCTTTGCCCAACTGCCCCGAAGGATATCATCGCGACCTTGATGATCCGGATTACTGTTCGCCTTATCAATATGAGGCGGGCGGCAGCAGTTCCTGCATGCCAGGCATGGTCTACTCCGAGGCGCGGCAGGCCTGCGTGGCCGACTGCCCGCAGGGCAGCTATGTCGACGCGTCCGGGCTCTGCAGGAGCTACTACGAGACGGAGTGCCCGGAGGGCCTTCGCCACGACCCCGAAACCGGTCGCTGCGTGCCGCCGGGCGACTGGCCTTCGGGCTATGAGTGGATATGCCTGCCGCAGTGTCCGCAGGACTATGTCCGCGACATTGCACATCCAACGCGCTGCATGCCGCCGCCTTCGACCTGCGAAGACGGCTACGAGCGCACCACCGGCAACCGCTGTGAGCCGATCTGCGCCGATGGTAGCGTGCGCGATCCTTATGGTTACTGCGTGCCGCCTCAATGCCCAGAGGGCCAGTACCCTGGCCTCAACGGTCAGTGCAGGGAGGCGGAGTGCCAGCCGGGCTACGAGAATTATCGTGGCACCTGCCTGCCGCCCTGCGAGCAAGGCTACGGCCGCAACGAGGCTGGCTTCTGCATCCCGCCGGACGAGGGCTGCCCCACCGGCACCCAGAGCTTTGGCGGCGAGTGCATGCCTGACTGCACGTCTGGACATGAGCAGGATCCCCGCACCGGACTGTGCAGCCCGCCGTCGCGCGGCTGCGCGCCAGGTGAGGAGCTGGTGCGTGGCAACTGTGTTGCACCCTGCGACCGCTCGATGGTGCGCAATGCCGAGGGGCGCTGCGTGCCGACCGGTTGCGCGAAGGGAGAGGAACGAGTCAATGGTGTCTGCCTGCCGCGCTGCGAGCCGCCGCTCGTGCGTGACGAGAAGAACCGCTGCACGTGCCCGAAGGGAACCGAGCTGGTCGGCGGGCGCTGCCTGCCGCGTTGCCGCGAGGGCTTGACGCGCAACCCGGCCGGCCAATGCGCCTGTCCGCCCGGCG
>CAYMQH010000023.1:0-16645 GCA_964392525.1 uncultured Aestuariivirga sp. | reverse complement strand
CCGACTGCCCGAAGGGCTATCGCCGCGACGCGAGCGGCGAGTGCGTGCGCAAAGACAAGAACAGGGTCCAGTGCCCCGAAGGTTACAGCTACAGCAAGCGCTACAAGACCTGCCTGGCAGACAAGCGCAAAGATGAGCCGGCGCCAGACACACGCCAGGATGAGCCGGTGACGGATACCGGCGTACCAATCATGAAGCTTCCGCCGCTCGACGGCCCGGTCACCAAGCCTTCCGGCAAGAAGCCCCCCGGGTCAGGCAGCGGCGATTGCCCCAAAGGCTATGTGCGCGACAAGCGGGGGAAGTGCGTGAAGAACTGAGGCAGGTGCCGGTGAATTGCAACCGAGCATCGCGCCAAGCCTTGTGGTGGGGGCGATTTCGCCGCCCTGAAATGCCACCGGCATGGTGAGCGACCGTGGCGCTTCCTCGCGTGCGGTGTCCTTGCTGGCGCGTTTGATAGGCTGTGGTTGTGGCGGCTTGGCGCTTGGCCAGCCTTGCATCTCGCTCTGGAGAGGCGGCAGGCGAAAAGAAAGGGCGGCGCACAGAGTTCCGTGCGCCGCCCGAAGCCGATCGTGTTTGTATGCTTATCAGAAGCGGTAGTTGATACCGGCCTTGACGGTCGAGAAGGAAACGTTCTGATCGATCGACAGCTTGGCAGAGGCATCCACATCGGCCAGGGCGGCGAGGTCGATGTTGCGCAGGTCCTGCTTGCCCAGGTCGACGTAGAGGTATTCGGTCTTGAGGGAGATATGCTCGGTCACGGCATATTCGAAGCCGCCGCCCAGGGTCCAGCCCATGTGGCTGGTGCTGTTGTTCTCGCTCAGGCTGCCGAAGCTGCCGAGGTCGGCGTCAAAGCCCGAGGTCACGGAACCCCAGGCCGCGCCGCCGGTGACGTAGAGCAGCAGGTTCGATGTCGCGGCATAGCCGCCACGCAGGCGGGCCGTCGCGAACCAGTCGACTTCCGAGTTGCCGCTAACCTCAGCGTTGGCAGTGTCCGAGTAGAGATTCAGCTTGCTCTCGATGTTCGAGGCCGAAATGTCGCCTTCGATGCCGACCACGAAGTTGTCGACCTGGTAGTTGTAGCCGATCTGGGCACCGCCGAAGAAGCCGCTCGAGTTGTTTTCGACGCCAAAGTTATACTTAAATGTGTCGGGCTCGGATGCGACACTGACATCGGCCGGAGGAGTGATACCGCTGGCCTTGATGCTCATCGGGTAGTCGTTGGTACCGCCGCCGTAGCCGCCGTTCACGCCGAGGTAGAAGCCGGTCCAGTCGCGCGTTTCAACGGCGACGTCTGCCGCTTGGGCAACCTGCGCCGTAGCCAAGATGGCGGCCGAGGCAAACAGAACTTTCTTAATCATGTCGGTAACTCCGGATTAACTATACCAATGAAGCTTTTGTTAAGTTAGCATCTTGGGCCTGACAAGGTGCCCGGCTCCCCACGCCTGTAAAGCTTTTCAGCTGTGCCAATTCCGCCACAGTTTTGACATCCAATTTGGATGTAAACACACGCTTTAGTAAGTAAGTGTTCACGATGAGGATTTCGCCCCCACGCGAAGGGGCGATGTATCGCATCATATCGGCGGGTAAATCTTCCTTTGGTTGAACCTCATGCGGCCTGGCGGCGTGATTGGGTCCGCACTCGTTTTCGAGCCAATGAGGCCGCCGATCCAAGAGCCACGAAAAGGACCGAAGGGAACGATTTCCCGGCTTCTTGCCGATTGGCGGCCTAAAACATCCTGCGCGGCAGCAAGACCCCTGCGCTGACCGGAAACAGGAAGCAAACCGTGCAGGCTGTCAGTTTCTGGGCCACCTGAAGGGGGGTGCCTGCCATCCGAAGATCACCACGGCCATCCGGGTCACGAAGGTCCCGAGGGAGGCCACGGCGATTGCAATCACCACCTCCTCGGGCGTGAGGATGTTCGGCCTGCTCAGCAGGAACACTGAAAATGCGAGGCCCCACAGCAGTGGAACCTCGGCGTAGAATTCATCCTTGAGAGATCCAACCTTGCCAGCCTGGCGCACGATGTCGCGCAGGATGCCGCCTCCCGCCGCGCTCAGCATTGCCGAGATCGGGCCCCAGACCCAGAGGGGATCCGGTCCAAAGGTGATGGCAATCGCAAGGCCGGAGACAGTGAAGGCCGCCATGCCTGCGGCGTCGCAGACTTCCTGCGCGTTGGTCATCGTCAGCCACCGCCGCGTCTTCGGTGGCGAAGCGTGACTGCCGGACCTCGCACTCACGTAGCGGACAGCCGCAGCAACGCAGAACCCCGTCAGAACGGTTGCGCCCACGAGATAAAGGCTGAGAGGGTCAAGCATGATGCCAATCGGGTGCCTGTTGAACAGAATGTCCCTGAGGGCGCCGCCCCCCACGGCCGGCAGTGCCGCGAGGACAAGCGCGCCGAAGAAACTGAAGTTCTCCCGGTATGCAATCAGAACGCCCGACAGCGCGAAGGCAATTGTCCCCACCACAGACAGGACGAGAAAGGCATGGCTGTCGAGCGCATAACTCATGATGACCGAGAAAATGCGCATGTGCAGGTGCTTCTTCAGGACGCCATCTTCCTCGAGCTTGGTGATTGCTCCGTTGATCTTCTCGACTGTCTCCGCAGGTACCGTCTTCTTGCTGAAGATGAAATGAACCCCGGAGGTGCCCGGCAGAACGATTTCGAAGGCCTCGTACTTCTGCCCCAGCTCTAAGGCTGTAGCTGTAACGCCCAGCCTGTCGTCGATGAAGCCGTCAATCTCGCCGCTGAGCAAGTTCTTGAGGTTCTCCTTGTCGCTTTGCGCGTATTTGACGCGCCCTGCCTGTTCCGCCCGCTTGACGCTCTCGTTCAGCTTCGGATCCTGGAAGAGCCTGCCGGGAATGACGCCAAGCCGGAACGCCGGTGCCTCGCTCAACAGCGTGTGGACATCGGCGTTCTTGTAGACCTCCTTGTCGGACTTTCTCACGTAGAGTGAGACGCGAGCCCATCGATAGGGCAGGGAGTAGTGAAACCGGTCGTCGCCGTCTGCGGGCAGGAATGCGCCAATCGCAATGTCGCTCCTGCCTTCCTCGAGACTGCGGAGCTGATCCTGCCAATTCTGCTTGTGAAGCTGCGCCTCCATGCCCGCAGCGCGGACAACGTCGGACAGGATTTCGACGTCAAGCCCCTCGGCGCCCTCGATGCCTCCCTTGGACAAGGACTGAAAGGGTGCAAAGTCAGTCCAGCCGCCCCGCAGGCTGGTGATGGCCTCCTGAGACGAAGCGGCAGCGGAATCGGGCGTGAGCAGTGATATCTGCCTGGCATCCTCGCCCTGTAAACTGACAGCTGACGAAAACGCGTCGCTGCCTGCCGCAAGCCCCACGCCAATTGCCAATGACAGCATGATAGCCCTGACATTCATGGCGAAACCCCTTTGAATTTACACATAGTCGAATTCATGTATGCATCCCGGAGGCGACTGGCTCGTGCCTGTCTGGCGGAAAAGGCTACCAGACTTGTATGGAGTGATCAATCTAAGCCAAGTACAGAGCTGCGTAGTTAGCCCGCCGAGTGCAACTTCTGGGCTGGTGTCGCTTGTTATGGTGACTGCGGTTCGGGTCGGCAGGCAGAGAGGTTACCTGAGTTCACGGAAGCACCTTTATGCGGGATGTCGGGCAGTTCCTGGTCCCCACGCTGAGGCAAGGCGAACATGACATCATGAACAGGGGCCGACGCCCTTGGGTTGGCGGCTGCAAACTGCTTCCAATTTGACCTGATGTCTCATTTTATCGGGCCGTCTGAGGCCGTGGACGATCGGGCATCTGCCGATCATCATCTGAAACCGTGTGGTTTTCGCGGGTGTGTTTTCGTTTCCCAAGATACAACCTTGGTTTTTGCAAAAGTCCACAATATGCGGGCGGTTGACTGCTTGCTCTTCCCTACCGTCGATCCCGATGCGGCGGCGGTCCTTTACCGGCGGAAGCCGCGTGCCGGGGCAGATCAAATGGGCCACGCGTGCTTCGCCAACCACAAGCTGATCCATGCGGCAAAACCTGATCATGCATCGGCACTCTCGCGGAGGATCGGTTCGGCGAAAGCGCCAAAGCACATCATGCCAACGGTCATTCGGCCTAACCGACATGAACCCATCGCCTCATTCCGATCGAGGAGATGGACCCCGGTCTGGCGGGGACCTTCTGCCATCCAAGCGCTTACTCATCACTCCAGCGGGAACGCAGCACACCAGACATAGTGCTTGCGCGCAAGGTGCATCGTCGTGGCACCTGCCTCATACTCCCTCAGGATCCCTATGTTCTGCTCTTCCATGAACCGCTTCCTCATTCCAACCCGCCTCCGTCTTCGGGGCCGGGCTCTCATCTGTCTGGAGGAAATCGTCGGTGGCAGGTCAGGCTCGCTACAGATTGATGTCCCAGCAAGAAAGTCATTGCTAACATAGATGGTTGCCACCTAAACTTGATTTCAATTTACATTTCAGATCGATTTTCAACTCTTGGAGCAGAACTCATGTTTGATATCGGTCACCACCCTCAAATTCCTGAGCTTCCGGTGTATCAGGCCACAGTGGACCTCGGTACGCTCGCATCCGTGGTCGACGGCTCAGGCACGAACCTGCTGGCTGCGTCATCGCCTGATCTTGCCGTTAGCCTGGAGGAGGGTAGTGCGATCACAGCGTATGTTAGACTTAATCGCAAACCTAAATCCGAAGTGCGAATATCATTTGCCAGCGCCGGTCTTCTCGAGCTTGAAGTTTATAATGTTTCGAGCTCATCGGGTAGCTTAGTTCCCTATTACTCCCCCCCGGTCCTCATTTTCGACAGTTCTAACTGGAACTTACCTCAGACGGTTTCGGTGTCATCGATCGAGGATGGGTCAGCTGACGGAACCCGTACACTGCCCGTGCGAATGTCCATCGCGATAGAAGGCAAGGCAACTGCCACAAGCTCCATCTGGGTTCACTCGTTAGACTCGGGCTGGGTCCCAGGTACCACAAGCCAGCCGTTCATATCCTCGGGAACACTGGACAAAATTCTTGAAGGTGGCTTGGATAATGGCCTGACCCGCTTGTCGGACGCGACTGCATTGGCAAGTTACGACGGTACGAGAGGCACTGCCAAATTCCGCGTTAATTCACACAAGCTCAAAATTAGAAACCATCTCATTGAAGTCGACTACAGGATAAACCCGGAGAATAAAGTTATCGTTGGGCAGGTACGAGGGTTCAGGGCTCGTGATCTGTCACTCGATCTCAACTACGTAGCGCAAGGTACCTACTACGGCGCATTCGGCCTATCAGGCGTCATGACTGTTAGGCGGCGTGGTTTGGAAGATACGTTTTTTGTTACCGCGTCAGCTAAGGATCAGTTTTCCTGTGATATCAATCAATATGCTGGCAAGTGGTACGAACAAGGTACCGCTGTAAAAACCGGGTGGGCAAAGCTCGTGAATGCAGCATACACCTACACGCCCCAGCCGGATGGATCCGTAAAGGTCGAATATGCCGGTAATTACGGCAGCGTAAATGGAGTCGTTCAGGGTGCCATTGGCGTTGCCACTGCGGTCCGCGATTTCTATTCATCTTCGACCAATACCCAGTTCAACGTTTTGTATTCCCGCTGGAACTCGCTAAGGCCTCCGAGTAGTGACTATAGAATTCTGGACTTCGCACCAGACTACTCGTGGGCTATTGCGAGCGACAGTTCCGGTAGGGAGGGCGTCGTCCTCACCCGCGATCAAATCATTGAAGATGCGACTTACAGAGTACTTCTCGATCGAGCCAAGTGGCTGGGCGTAGACATAAGGAAGCTTACGCGAACCAGGCAGATTGCGCTGCCTTGAATCTCGAAATGCGGGGGGTGTTATTCCACTGCTCTGCTCTTCCCGACCACCCGCAACTCTGGCCTCAGGTGATTCAAGGAGTGGGGGCGCAGCAGTGCCGCCGAGACCCGACCCGCGGATGGATTCCAAAAGATACTCATACCAGGAAGCCTTTCACCCACCGGCCTTATGGTGCGTTCTAACGTCTTTGTGATAGACGCAAGCCAATGCAGCCGAACAATCCGAAAAGCTGTGCCAATGCGATCGTGAGAATGTTGGAGAGGCATGGAGTGACCCACGTGTTCGGTATTCCTGGAGCCAGGGTGGACAGCTTGTTCATTGCGCTAAAGCATTCGAAGATCAAGTTCTGCTGTGCCGGCACGAGCAGAACGCGGCCTTCATGGCGGCAGCCTTCGGCAGGCCTGCAGGCAAGGTTGGGGTTTGCATCGCCACGTCCGGACCCGGCGTCACCAATCTCGTGTCCGGTCTTGCGACAGCGACGAGCGAAGGTGATGCGGTGCTCGCCATTGGCGACGAGGTACCCATGACGAGCGCCTCAAGAAAGCCCACCAGTCACTTGATGCCACGAGCCTGATGAAGGCTGCTACCAAGTATTCCGCGGAAATCGTGAGCGTCGCACACGTGGGCGAGGTCATCGGCAATGCCATCCGGGTGGCAGAGAGCGGCCGGCCAAAGGCCGTCTTCGTCTCGCTGCCGAAGGACATCGGTCTCGCCGACTACCCAGGCAACGCCGATGCGGGCTGGGGCCAAAGGCGCGCCGAAGGACCCGGCGCCGAGGCTGCAATCGCTGCGGCTGCAGAGAATTTCAATAGCAGCCAGCATCCAGTTGCGGTTCTTGGGCTTCAGTCGTCTGCCGGGGCAATACGTGACAGCCTTGTTGACTGTTTCCGGGCGGCCCGCATTCCCCATGTCTCGACGTTCCAGGGGTTGGCCCGTAGGTGGCTGCCGCAGGAGGTTCTACCTATGGCGGATGAATTGGCCTGTTCCGCAACCCGTCGGCCGACAAGCTGCTTGACCAGGCCGATGCCGTCCTCACTATTGGGTTTGATCCGATCGCATGCGATCCAGCCATCTGGAATGCGGGCAACAACAGGCCTGTCGTGGCGACTGATGCAGTCCCCGTAGACAAGGACAATGACGTCTTGCCACGTGCTGAACTGACCGGCGACGTCGGCGCTTCGATGAGGCTTCTGGCGCCCCTTCTCAACATCTCTATTGACCCTGCGCATACTGCGATGGCACGCAGGACAGCGGAGCAGCTGCAGGGCACAATTGCCGAAGGCAGGAGCTTAGGCGGATTTCCGATCCACACCTTGCGCCTCGTCAGTGAATTGCAGAGGCTCATGACACGCGATACGCACGTGGCACGCGACGTTGGCTCGAATTACATCTGGTCGAACCGCTATTGCGTGGCCGATGACGCGCGGCAGGTGATGGTCAGTAACAGTCAGCAGACGCCTGGCGTATCCATCGCCGCGGCAATTGCTCTCAGCCTGCTCTGCCCGAATGACCGTGTGTTCTCGACATCTGGAGACGGCGGCGTCCTCTTCACCGCCATCGAACTTGAGATTGCGGTGCGTGTGGGCGCGAGGTTTTTGCACGTGATCTGGGGCAGTCAGTCTTATGACATGGTCTCGTTTCAGGAACAGGCGCACTACGGGGAGACCGCCGGTGTCAAACTTTGTACATACGATGTGGTGAAGTTTGCCGAAGCCTTCGGATGCAAGGGCTATAGTGTCTGCACTGCCGATGAGCTGGGCGCCATTTTGGACGAGGCCTTCACATCACCCGTTTCCGTGCTGGTTCATGTTCCGGTGGACTACAGTCACAACGCCCGTCTGATGCAGGACGTGATCCAGAGCTTCGTGAACTGATGGCCATGGCAAACTCTCGCATTCCCGGCTGTAGGGCCGTCAACCTCAACCTACCTCGATCGCTCCTGGCTGCCCTCAAGGCGCGCGCGGCCAGCACGGGCGAGAGCACTGACCACATCGTGCAGGAAGCGCTCGCACGGCGTCTCGACGTACCGCAGCACACGATGTTCCAGGTATCAACATCGACCGCCCTGGTGCAGGGCGTGTACCAGGGATGTGTGACAGTCGGGACCGTGAAGCAGCGTGGTGACTTCGGCTTGGGTACCTGCGATGCGTCGACGGTGAAGGGCTGATGCTTGACGGCCGGGTCTACCATGCGGTGGGCGACGGCACGGTGAGCGAAGCGCTGGACAGTGCCTCGGTCCCCTTCTGGGTCAGCGCCCGCTTTACGCCGGACCGCTCGGCAAGGCGTTCCGCAGCCGAGGGCTGGGAGGACCACTGCCTGCAAGGCGGCTCCGGGTACCGACCTGGTGACGGCAACAAGCCACCAGGCCGAGTTTACCCGCAAAACGATTGCGGGCACACTCATGGGTTTATGGTCACCCGCCTTTGCCCGAACGTTCAACATGCCGGGCTATCACCTGCATTTCCTCTCAGCCGACCGAAGAAGCGGCGGCCACGTGCTGGCGGTGCGGGGACGCGATCTCACCCTGCAGGTCATGGACGCCAATCACCTGGTGATGGCACTTCCTGAAACGCCTCAGTTCCTCGCGGCCGATCTTACGGGCGATCCCTGAGATGCCCTCAGGACGGCAGAAGGAGCCGGGGCCAAGGCGTGAATTCAAGGTCGCAATGCCCTGCAGGTTGACCGGCAGGGCATTGCTTATGGCGTCTGATTCACTGTTGAATGGTTACTTGCGACGCGCTTGATCTCGGCCCACGAAATTCTCAGCCAACAGGCATCCCGCGCACTCCAGCATGGCTTTCCAGCCTCTGGTCCGGTAGGCGACCGAGAGTTCGTAGACGCCGCAACGGGCGGCCAGAAAGGGATCGTCGGACACTTCGATACCAGCTGTTACTCGTGCGGGGCCACGCATCATGACCGCGCCGCCGATCGCTTCGACCGTCGTCGGGCGTGTCACATTGAACTCTCGGAGTTTGACGCGCCGACGGTCTTTGGGCCACTGTGCAGTCGGATCATCCGTCGAATGTCCGCCCGGATATGGTCGGGCGACGCGGGCGGCACCCGATTGCGCCCTGCAGAAATAGTTTATGTCGGGTATCTCCACTATAAGTAGATATTGAAACTGCACGATGCCCTGCAACGTGAGTTCAAGTAGGGCATGTCACCCTGACTGCTATACCGCACCACTCGCGCACGCGGCGTAGATCGATGTCCGCCATCCTCAAGACGCGCGCCGGGCGAGGCTTCTGGTATGACATCTATCGCGTTTGGCGTGGCGTGAAGAGCCGACACCTTGGTCCCGATGCGCCCGAGATGCGAGACCGCCTGGCGCGCATCCTGAGGGCCTCCTGAGCCTTGACGCCGGGACGGGCAGCCTGATCGCCGCACTCGCCGCGAAGTTCGCTGCAAAAGGCTGGCATGCTTCACCCGTCCGGGAGTCTGCTTGCCAACATGTTGCTTCACCCGACCCCAGGGCATACTCTATGTCAAGGCTCTCCAAGCTACTGGATGAAAATTCAGTGACAGGTCACCGGCCGTATAACTGAAAACTAACAAGGAGCGACCGCAGTTCGCGGCGAACACAATCATGAAGTTACTCGTCAATATGGGCTTCGGGTTTCTTTTCGTTGCTTTCGTTTCCTTCTTTCTGATCCCGCCGGTACAGGCAGACCCAAAAGTAACCTTCAAGGTCTTCGACAGGGTAACCGGCAGTTCGGCACCCAAGAGCATCGCCCTCGCTTCCGACGGAGCAATGTGGGTTACCCTGAAGACCGCGAGCAAGATCGCTCGCATTGATGCAAGCGGCAGAGTTACAGAGTTCGAACTCCCTACCCAAGGGTCTGTCCCTTGGGGAATTGCGCTCGGCCCGGATGGAGCCATGTGGTTCACTGAGTATGGCGGCAGCAAGATCGGCCGCATTGATAGCCGCGGCGAGGTGCGTGAATTCATAATCCCTACACCAGGCTCGAATCCCGTGGGCATCGCGATGGGCTCTGACGGAGCGATGTGGTTCACATTGTCTGCAGCCAATAAAATTGGACGCATTACCCTGGACGGCCAGATTTCGGAGTACACGCTTCCCAATGCTGGATCCGTCCCGTGGGAGATCACCTCCGGGCAAGATGGTGCGCTTTGGTTCACTCAGTATGCCGGAGACAGGATCGGCCGCATCACCGTAAGCGGGGTCGTGACTGAGTTTGCGATTCCTACTCCGGATGCAAAGCCAATCGGCATCGCCTCGTCTCCGTCAGGCGACATATGGTTCACTGAACGTGAAGGAAATCGCATCGGCCGCATTGATAAAGGCGGAGTCGTGACAGAGTATCCGGTCCCCAGCCAGGATGTGGGGCCCCTTGGTATCACAGTCACGCCAGGCGGCGACGTCTGGTTTACGCATCGTACCGGAAACAGTATCGGAAGACTGACGTCCAGCGGTGAGTTTAGCGAGTTCGAAGTGCCATCAGATGGAGGTGTTCCGGCGGATATTACAGCTGCGCCTGATGGTTCTCTTTGGTTCACGCTGTATGACACGGGAAAAGTCGGACGCATCACAGTTGAAGGTGATGTTCTGGAGTTTGATCTGCCTCCCGCAGGCGCAAGCGTGCGGTCGATCGCAAAGGGTGCTGATGGCAGCATGTGGTTCACCGCCTATTCTGGCAACCAGATTGGCAGGATTGATGCTTCAGGCGTCATGAAGTTGTTCTCGATTCCGACTCCCGGATCTTCACCAACCGGCATTGCAACTGGACCAGATGGCGCATTGTGGTTCACGCAATCTTCCTCGGAAAACAAAGTTGGGCGAATATCTTCTGACGGCAAGATACGAGAATTTGATGTTCCGACACCCGGAGCGGTGCCGCTTGAAATTGCATCAGGGCCGGACGGTGCAATGTGGTTTACCGAAAATGAGGCCAACAAAATTGCCCGTATCTCAATGGATGGAACGCTGACGGAGTACGAGGTCCCCACGCCTGGTTCATTCCCGTCAGGGATTGCTGAGGGGCCAGATGGCGCCATGTGGTTCACCCAAGGTTCGGGAAACAAGATCGGGCGGATTTCGGTGGAGGGCAGCATCACGGAGTTCCCCCTGCCGACGGAAAAGGCGGTGCCGGCGGGCATTGCTGCTGGGCCTGATGGCGCAATGTGGTTTGTTCAACGCGCGGCGAACAAGATTGGGCGGATTTCCATAAGCGGGGAGATAACGGAATTTCCGATCCCCACCGAGAAATCAGGTTCAAGGGTCATTGTACGTGGGCCTGATGGCGCGATGTGGTTTACACAGAACCTGGCGGACAAGATCGGCCGGATCACAATGCAGGGCAGCATCACGGAATATGCACTCCCGGAGGGGGCCAATGGCCCCTGGGGCTTGGCGCTCGGTGATGATGGCAGTCTTTGGATCGCGCTACGGACATCGTCCCAGATTGCAAAACTTGAGCTCACTTCTGACTAGGTGTTTGATCCCAGGGTTTTGTTGAGCAATCGTCTCATCAGCATGCAATGAGGCACTATCGGCCAGGTTCTTCGTGGAAGCGCCACAACGACTGATGCGATCCGCCGTCCTCGTGGTCGGGACCCTAATTCTGATTCGACGCATGCGCACAGAAGTGATTTTGGGGAGTGACGGACGTAGCGCCTCGCGTCGCCGGAGGGCGGCCTGAGGGATAGGTTCGCTTCCTTTGCTGGCTGGCGCAACGCTCTTGCCGTGGCCAGCACCACGACCCGTTGCAACTTCGTGACGATCCGCTTGGCTCCCAACCCCTTATCCGGCACAGGCGTTTTCAATACCGGGCTATCTTCTCTCCGTTCACCTGGTTCAGAAAATGCTGGTCAGGTCAAATCATCACCCAGTATCAGCCCCTTGGGAATTCAGATTTGACTTGCATTAGCCGCCCGCATGCAAATAGGAGTTGACTGGCAGGCGTTACAGAACCTAGCTTGGTATGTATTACGCTATTTATGCGACCAAACAATCATGAGCGCCCGGTGCGCTGCTAGGAAAATCGTGATGAAGCGCCTATGGTTTCTCTTGGTGTCGATTTCGGCGCTTTCAACGGTCTCACATGCGCGGGATTTCTCCAACATCTATGTATTTGGTGACAGTCTCAGTGACTCCGGCACATTTGCGGGGGCTCTGGGTATTCCACCCGCCTACGCAAAATTTACAACGAACCCAGACAATGTCTGGAGTCAAAATCTTGCTGCCCGCTACAACAAAACTATGAGTTCTGTTTACTCAACAGAAGGCTTCACCTTTACACCAGACGATACGAGCAACAATTTCGCTGTCGGCGGCGCGCGCGTTGAACTGGAGCCTGGCGTTCTGGGTGGGCCCCTGGCTGCAATGGCGCCACACATCCCCACGGTCAGAGATCAAGTCAGCCAACTCCTTTCGCGTGGGCCTCTGGACAGAAAGGCGCTTTACACCGTCTTGGCGGGCGCGAACGATATTTTTACGCAATTTGCAGGTGTTGCCGAAGAGGTAATCGACGTTCCGGCCGCATTGGCAAACCTACAGACGGCAGCCGAGGCTGAAGGAGCGCAGATCACCCGCTTGCAAAAAGCGGGTGCGAAGAACATGATCGTCATTGGGGTTCCGGATGTTGCGTTGACCCCTTTCGGTTCAGGCGTTGGTCCGGAGGGCAGTGCCCTGCTCAGCGCCATGAGTTCAACCTTTAACAATACGCTCAAGGCTTCAATTGCCGGCAAGAATTTGCTGTACTTCGATTCATCCGCCGCACTTGATGCGATCATCGCAGATCCCGGACGGTTTGGAATAACCAATACCAATGAGCCGGCATGTGGCGGTGACAATAGTTCTCTTGGGTGTGTTCCCGGGGTTACGGAGGGTTCTGTTTCAGCAGAACAAGCGGCGGGATATCTATTTGCTGATGGCGTGCATCCCAGCGGCACCGGTCATTCAGTTATTGCTGATTGGATTTATTCAACGCTGGAGTCGACGGGGCGCATGAGCCTACTTGCGACTTTGCCCATGGGCCGTTCAGGAGCTCAGTGGCGTTCGATAGACAATCGAATGCGTGAGTTTCAGAACTTTTCATATCAGGGGCAAGGTTTCTTTGTAACCGGAGATTATGCACCAGGAGAGCTGGACGCGACCTCCGACACGCCGGGGGCAAGCGGTCAGAGCAAGAGTGTCGTGGTCGGTTATGAAAGAGCGTTGGC
Organism: uncultured Aestuariivirga sp.; assembly: GCA_964392525.1. Classification (GTDB taxonomy): domain Bacteria; phylum Pseudomonadota; class Alphaproteobacteria; order Rhizobiales; family Aestuariivirgaceae; genus Aestuariivirga. The sequence continues at coordinate 3,644 of CAYMQH010000023.1, read as the reverse complement.
AGACGACCTGTTTGGCGGCATCACACTCGGATACTCGAATATGCCGGTGGATCTTGGAAACAACAGTGGCAAGATAACTTACAGCGAATTCGCCATGTCGGCGTTCTTGTCAAAGAAGTATGGCCCTCTTTATGGAAACGTCATAGCCACAGCAGCGCTTCTTGATTATGATATCACACGTTACACGGAGCTTGGCATAGCGACCTACGCCGATGACGGTGAAACGAGAGGCAACCAGTTTGGAGTGAAATTCCAGGGCGGCTACAATTTTGGTACAGATAGCCTTGTTCACGGCCCGCTTGTGGGTATCGCTTGGGAAGACGTAAGTGTCGATGGGTACAAGGAAGACTCCGGCAACTTCACCGCAATGGAGTTCGGCGATCAGACGCAGCAGCAACTTCGATCTCGCCTAGGTTACCAATTACAGGGGACCACCGAAGTATCAGGCTTGCGTCTGCGCCCGTATGCTCAGCTGACATATGAGTATCAGTTACTTGACAACAATTTTGATTACACAGCTGGCTTCGCAGGAAGCGACAATGCGATGACTGTGGAAGTATCGAGCCCAACGGGTGGGTACGGGTTGCTGGCATTAGGCGGAGCATTGGAGCTAAACGAGTCGACCAGTTTGAGTGTTGATGGAGCCATGACATTCGGTCAACCGGACGCGCAGAATAGTTCGATCGGCGTGACGCTTAGCTGGAACAACTAAACGTAATTTACAGCTTACCAGATCGTTGATCTCAGTGTCTGACGGTGCAACCTGCCCTCCGGCATTGCGTGAGGCACTATGGGCCAGGTTCCTCATTGTAGCACTACTGCGACTGGTGTGGTCTGACGGGCAATGCAGCATCGTCAAGAGGGCCTCAGATGTCTGCCAAAGCACTGTGAGGTGAAAACATCTCCGGCAATCCATGGGTGGTGGAGTGCCGTGTTGGGGAGCAGCTTGCCGGGCGTACTCCCTCTTAAGGCAAAAATGGGTCTTGCCGTAACTTACCGAAACAAGACAAGATGAGATGAGTTGCCGAAGGCGTTACAGCCGAAACGCATGTCAGCAACGCCAAGTGAAATCTCAGATGAGGAAGACGATGTCCATCATGCGCATGCCTTCAATACCGCTTCTTTTGATTGCTCTATCCATAGCGGCTACGCCTGCGATCTCCGCAGACGGGAAGCGGACTCTCAAGCTTCACCAGGCAAAGCCGGTGCTTTCACACCTCGACCTCGGAACCAGTGGCTCCAGTCACGGCGACATCCTGGCCTTCGAGGCCCAGGTAACTGGTGAGAACGGGCTCAGTGGTGTGATGCACGGCATGCTCGTCACCATTGACATCGCCGATGGCGAGGACACGCTCGAGGAGCGGAGTGGGCAGATCTACTTCGACCTTGGTGGTAGCAACTCCATCGCAGTCGCAGGAAAGTCGGTCTACGCCGGAGACAGCCGGGAGATGTCAGTAAACACACCGCAAGTCCGTGCGGTGATTGGGGGAACAGGCGAATACATTGGGGCTTCTGGTCAAGTGACAACGACCCGAAACGAAGATGGCAGCTACGACCATGTTATTGAGCTTGTGCGTTAACTGTTAAGACTGGATACAGCGGGGCGGAAGTGCCTACTTTCGCCCCGCACATCAAACAGTGTGGTCTTCTTCCAGGGAGTCAGGCGCCGGGACTTACCTTATTGTTTCTGCTAAGCCGCAGTCCGTGGAGGCTGTGCACGATGGCGCCTGAACTTGCTCCCACAACCGCTCCCAGCAAACTTCAGATCCTGTCGTGCGCCCTACTGAGAGCGGATTGCCCCCACCTCCAGAACTCCAATCTCCTATGCAGCCATCATCGGACCGCGGTAGGAACCAGACCCCTGCATGGTCACTGAATGTTTGCCTCGATGTGGCTGCCGTCCCTGAACGTGTACCAAACGTAGGACGGGTTCACGACGTCGCCCCTGCTGTCCAGCTTGATCTCGCCGATCACGGTCTGGACGGGATTGCCGGCGCGCAGCCACTCAGCGATGTTCTGGCTATCGGTGGATTTGATGGCTTCCGCAGCGGCCTTGTAGAGTTGAAAGGTGGCGTAGGTGTAGAGGGTGAAGCCCTCCGGATCATAGCCTGATGTCTTGAATGCCTCGACAACCTTACGTGCCGCAGGGTTCTCCCGCGGGTCAGGCGCGAAGGTGAAGAACAGATTGCTGGCGGTGGGTCCAGCGATCGCCCACAACTCGGCTGTGTTCATGCCATCGGCCGAATACATCTTGGCGTTCAGCCCCTGTTCGGACATCTGCTTCAGGATAAGGCCGGCCTCGGGGTGATAACCCCCGAAATAGATGGCCTCGATCCCGGCATCCTGGAGCTTCGACACGAGAGCATGAAAATCCTTTTCCCCGGCGTTGATCGCCTCGTTCAGCACTTCCGTGAGGCCCGCGGCGTTCATGGCCCTCCTTGCCTCGTCCGCCAAGCCTTTGCCGTAGGCGCTCTTGTCATCGACGATGGCCACCCTCCTGCCGGCATAGGCCTTCGCAAGATAGTTGCCGGCCACCTTGCCTTGAGCGTCGTCGCGGCCGCAGACGCGGGCGACGTTCCAGCCGCCGGCATCGGTCAGCGTGGGATTAGTGGATGAGGGGGTGATCATAAGGATCCCCTCATCTTCATAGACCTTGGATGCAGGGATCGAGGCACCGGAACACAGGTGACCCGCGACGAATGCCACATCCTTCGAAGCAACCTGATTGGCGACGTTTACCGCCTGCTTGGGATCGCAAGCATCATCGCCGATTTCGAGAACAAGTTTCTCGCCATTGATGCCGCCGGCCGCATTAATGTCGTCCACCGCGCGCTGGGCACCCTGACGGCCCTGTTCGCCGATCGCTGCCAATTGGCCGGTAATCGGGCCGACAAAGGCCACGCGGATGTCGGCACGTGCACTCGCCGACAACAGCAACTGCGCGGCAGCAAAGGAAGCTAGAACGGTGACAAAGCGAGAATAACTCAAGTTTAGAAGCATGGCGCATTCCTGAGGGATCGTAGCTGACAATCATGGCCACCCCCACTGTGAACGTGGTCCCGGTAGACACATAATTGACCTGTATCAACCTGACAGTTTATCCTGCTGATGTCCTCGATGGCAAGCAGAGGCGCGGCGGGGGGCTCCTTTCCCTCCGCCGTGGCAGCATAGCCATCACACCCACCAGTGGTTGGAAATCAACGCCGACGGTTTTGAGCCATTCCTAGGCGGTAGAGCCCACCGTGTGGGCGGGATCGTCTTCGAGTGCGAGGGGCGGGCATCGGAAGGGCTGGCGCTGACGAAGGATACAGTCGTACGCACCCTTGCCTCACAGAAGACCTCTGAACCCCAAATAAAGCAATGCATGCAGAGTAAATTTGGCATTTTTGTCACCGTGGTTTCGGTGCAGTGTCGAAGCCGAAGGGGCGTTGCTATTGCAACATAGTATCAATAAAGTGCAACTTTGAGGGATGTTGGTTGTCAAACTCCCACCCGGTAAATCCCCAAACTGCGGAAGCAGAGTTATTCGTCACCAGTCAGCCTCATGAACACAAGCATAGAACACTGGGAACGGGCTGATATAACGCGGAGGTGGGAGCCATATGAATTTGCGGCAGGCGAATTCGACGCACGCAGCACGCCCT
>CAYMQH010000022.1:0-38392 GCA_964392525.1 uncultured Aestuariivirga sp. | reverse complement strand
CGCCCGCCATGGTGCAGGCGGCGAAGAGTGCGCCCGTCTTGGCGCGCTGGTAGCGCACGATGTCGATTGAGGGTTCGCATTCCCAGGCCTGGCCGGCGCAGATCCCGGAAGGCCCGCCGACACAGGAGGCGATGATGCGGGTGAGCGGGGCCAGCCGGTCCGGCGTGAGCGCAAGGCGGACCGCCAGCCATTCGAAGGCCAGTACGATCAGCGCATCCCCGGTCAGTACCGCGATCCGCTCACCGAAGGCCGTATGCACCGAAGCCTTGCCGCGCCGCAGGGCGGCATTGTCGAAACACGGCAGGTCGTCATGGACGAGCGAGGCGCAGTGCAGCAGTTCGATTGCCGAAGCGGCTGTGATGGCGGCCGCGGGGTTCTGCCCGCCGCACGCACCGGCCACCGCAAGGCAGAGGCGCGGCCGGATGCGGGCCCCGCCGGGGAACACTGCATAGCGGATCGCGTCGGCCAGCAGCGGCGGGCAGTCGGGCCCCACCGCGCGATCGACGGCCTGCTCCAGGTCCTGCTCGAAGCGCGAGATCACATCCATGAGGCCTCTCCTTATTGTAACCAGAAAGCGTCACTTGAAAATGTAAACAAACATTGACACACTAATGCCGCTGCCGCAACAGGGAACCCGGGGGAGCGGAATGACCAGCGACCGCACGATCATCATCGGAGCCGGGATCGGCGGCCTTGCTGCCGCCATCGGTCTTGCCGCGAGGGGCGAGGAGGTGATGGTGCTGGAGCGGGCCGAGGCCCCGGGCGGCAAGATGCGTCAGTTGTCGCCGGCGGGCCGCGGCATCGATTCCGGCCCCACGGTCTTGACCATGCGCTGGGTCTTCGACCAGTTGTTCGCGGAGGCAGGCACCCGGCTTGACGAGCACCTGACGCTGACCCCGCTCGCCATTCTGGCGCGCCATGCCTGGGGCGCGGCGAACCGCTTCGACCTTAACGCCGATGTGGCGCAGTCTGCCGACGCGGTTGGGCGTTTCGCCGGGGCCGAGGAGGCGCGGCGCTTTCTCGCCTTCAGCGCGGAATCGCGCCGCATCTATCAAGCGCTGGAGAAGCCGTTCCTCTGTTCGCAGCGCCCCGGCGCCTTCTCGCTCGCCACGGCGAACGGGCTTTCCGGGTTTTTCGCCATGCTGCGCATCAATCCGTTCGAAACGATGTGGACGGCACTCACCCGGCACTTCCGCGACCCGCGCCTGATCCAGTTGTTCGGGCGCTATGCCACCTACTGCGGTTCTTCACCCTTCGAGGCGCCCGCCACCCTGATCCTGATGGCGCATGTCGAGCAGCAGGGCGTGTGGACGGTGACGGGCGGCACAGAGGCGCTGGCATCCGCACTCGCAGCGCTGGCGCGGCGCAAGGGGGTGGAGATCCGCCTGGGCCATGAGGTCCGCGCCATTCGGACGGCGGGCGGCCGGGTCTCGGCCGTGCAGACGAGTGAAGCCGAGTTTCCCTGTTCGGCGGTGATCGTCAATGCCGATGCGAGCGCTGTGGGCCTCGGCCTGTTCGGAGATGCGGTGAAACACGCGGTCACACCCGTCACGCCCGGCCAACGCTCGCTCTCGGCCGTGACCTGGGTGGCGGATGTCGAGACGCGGGGCTTCCCCCTCGAGCGGCACAATGTGTTCTTCTCCCGCGACTACGCGCAGGAGTTCCGCGAACTGGCGCGCGGCTATCCCTCTGATCCCACCGTCTATGTTTGCGCCCAGGACAGGCCGGGTGACGTTCATGGGGTGGAGCGGTTGCTTCTCCTGGTGAATGCGCCCGCCGATGGCGGCCAGGGCCTGGCCGCGCGCGAGGCTGTCGAACGCGCCATGCGTGGCCGACTTGCGGATTGTGGGCTCTCGCTGAACTGGGACCGCGCACGCATCATCACAACCGACCCCGCTGGCTTCGGAACGCTGTATCCGGCAACCGGCGGGGCCCTCTATGGAAGGGCTTCGCACGGATGGAAGGCATCGTTTCAGAGGCCGGCGGCAGCCACCCCGGTGGCGGGGCTGTTTCTGGCGGGGGGCAGCGTGCACCCGGGGCCGGGCATGCCGGTGGCGGCGCTCTCGGGCCGGTTGGCGGTGGAAAGCCTGATGGCGTACCGGGCTTCGCAGCGGAGGTTCCATCCGGCGGCTATCGCTGGTGGTACCTCGATGGCCTGAGCGATGATGGCCAGCATGGCCTGACCATCATCGGTTTCGTCGGCAGCGTCTTCTCGCCCTATTATGCCCATGCGCGGCGCAAGGGCGGGGCGGACCCGGAAAACCACTGCGCGCTGAATGTGGCGCTCTATGGCAAGGGCGGCCGCCGCTGGAGCATGACCGAGCGTGGACGCCATGCGATCGACCGGCGCGAGGACCTGTTCCGGATCGGCCCCAGTTCCATGCGCTGGGAGGATGGCGCGTTGGTGATCGACATCGATGAGGTGACGGTGCCGCTTCCCTCACGCCTCATCGGCCGGGTGCGGCTCATGCCTTCCACGGTCTGCAGCCATGAAGTGCCGCTTGATCCTGAAGGCCTGCACCGCTGGCGGCCCATTGCACCATTCTCGCGCATCGAGGCGGCGTTCGACCGGCCCGGCCTTGCATGGTCGGGTGTTGGCTATCACGATTCAAACTGGGGATCCGTGCCGCTGGAGGAGAGCTTCGAAAGCTGGGTGTGGGCGCGCGCCGCTGGGGAGGATGGCGCGCGGATCATCTATGACACGGTACTGCGGGACGGAACGGAGCGCGCCTTCGCGTTGGAGATCGGGCAGAAAGGCGCGGTGCGGGGCCTCGCCGTTCCGCCGCGCCAGGACATGCCCACCACCTTCTGGCGCATGCGGCGCCACATGCGTGACCGGAAGCCTTTCCGCATCGCAGCGCTGCTGGAGGACTCGCCCTTCTATGCACGCAGCCTGCTGCAACTCGAGACGGAAGATGGCATGGCCTATGCTTTCCACGAAAGCCTCTCGCTCAGGCGGTTTTCGCATCCGCTCATCCAGATGATGCTGCCCTTCCGGATGCCGCGGCGCGGTTGACGGCAGGCCGCAGCTGGCCCCCGGCCTTCGCCGCGGTGACGGAAAGCCGGGTATGCGCCTGAGTTGAATGATGGGGGAGGTCAGTCGCGCGGCGTTTCGCTCTCTGTCCTCTGGGTCTTGTTCTTGTCGCGCTTCAGCTTCCATAATTCCCAGAAGCCGAAACCGAGGATGAGGCCCAGTGCGAGGATCATCTCGCTCAGGATCAGGAGGTCGCTGCTCATGACTGCTGCCTTTCGAGGCGCGTGAAGAGGTCGACAAGCCATTGCACCTTCGCCTCCATGCTGCGCGGGCGTTCCGCAGGCTGGCCTGCCTCGCTCAGGACGGACTCGATCAGGAACTGGGCTTCGGGCAGGGGCGCATGGTCTGCCGCAGCACCGGAGGCGAAGCCACCGGCCACGGCGCGTGCCAGCAGGGAGAGCTTGCGTTGCGAGGACACGACGGCGCGGCAGGTGACGCTGTCGCAGCCGTTGCGCTGCACCTGATGGCCGATTTCGGCATAGAGCAGGCGCGCCGCGTGAATAGACGGGCGGCACCTCAAAGGCAGCATGGCAACACCAGGGAGGCTGCGGGTGTAGAGCCTGTCTGCCTCCGCCAGCAGGCGGTTGATGACCTGGGCAAGCGCGGGAGATGGGCGTGGGGATTGCAGAAAGGCGCCGGCATCGAGCCCCGCTTCCGCCATCCAGTCGCGCGGCAGATAGAGCCTGCCATTGCGGGCGTCTTCGCCCACGTCGCGGGCGATGTTGGTGAACTGCATGGCAACGCCCAGGTCGCAGGCCCGCGCGATGGCGTTTGGGGCGCGCACCTCCATGATGAGCGCCATCATGGTGCCGACTGTGCCTGCCACGCGCACCGCATAGGCGTTGAGATCGGAGAGGGTCTGATAACGCCGCGCCGCCGCATCCCAGGCAAAGCCTTCGATCAGCGCCGCCGGTATCTGGCGCGGAATCGCATAGCGCGCGGCGACATCGGCGAAGGCGCGGTCGGATGGCTCGTCGTGGGGGGCGCCAAGGTAGATGCGGTCAAGGCGTTGCATGAGATGCTGCACGGCCGCCCCGGCATCGCCCGAGGAGTCCACCAGATCATCGGCGACACGGCAGAAGGCGTAGAGTGCGCGTGACGCATCGCACACCCGCTGCGGCAGAAGTTGTGAAGCGGCATAGAAGGTCTTCGAGCCGCTGCGGATCATCTGGCGGCATTGCGCAAGGTCGGCTGGCGAAACCAGGGACTGCTCAGGCGAATGCGGCTGCATCGGGCACCACGCTGTCGAGGATACGTGCCGACGAGATGACGCCCGGAATGCCGGCACCGGGATGGGTTCCCGCCCCCACGAGGAAGAGATTGTCGATGTCCTCTGCCTTGTTGTTGGGGCGGAACCAGGCGCTCTGCAGCAACACGGGCTCGAGCCCGAAGGCAGCCCCCTTGTAGGAGGTGAGGCGGCTTTCGAAATCGATGGGCGTGACGAGCTTCTCGGTGACGATGTGCTGGCGGAAGCCGGGCAGCACCGTCGCCTCAAGATGGCGCGCGATGGCATTGCGATAGGGTGCGGCACGTTCGCGCCAGTTGATCCGTGAGTCCTGGTGGGGCACCGGCGAGAGCACATAGAATGCATCGCAGCCCTCCGGCGCAAGCGACGGATCGGACGCCGAGGGCCGGTGAAGATAGAGGCTGAAGTCCTCCGCGAGGTGCTTGCGCGTGAAGATGTCGTCGAGCAGGCCCTTGTAGCGCGGCCCCATCATGATGGTGTGGTGGCGCACATCCGCATATTGCCGGTTGGTGCCGAAGTACCAGACGAACAGGCTCATGGAATAGCGCGCCCGCTTCAGCCGCGCATCCGGCCAGCGTTTGCGCGGCGCGTTGCGCAGAAGCTTCATGTAGGTGTGGGCTGTCTCGGCGTTCGATATTGTAATGGCGGCCGGAACGCTGCGGCCATCCCCGAGCCGCACGCCGGTGGCGCGCCTGCCCTCGCAGGTGATTTCCTCAACAGCCGTATTGAGGACGACGCGGCCCCCCTGCCTGTGGATGAGGTCCACCATGCCCCGCACCAGCTGGGCGGTGCCGCCCAGCGCGAAGTGGACGCCATAGGTCCGCTCCAGATAGGCGATCATGCTGTAAATCGCGGTGACCTTGAACGGGTTGCCGCCGATGAACAGCGGGTGGAAGCTCAGCGCCATGCGGATCTTCGGGTTCCTTACCCGCGCGGCCACATGCTGGTGCACCGTGCGCCAGGCGCCGAGCCGCAACAGATCCGGCGCGATCTTCACCATGTCGAGCGGAGAACCGAACGGCACATGGCCGAGCTTCTCGAAGCCGATGCGGTAGATCGCTTCGCTCTCCGCCATGAAAGTATCATAGCCCGCGACGTCTCCCGGTGCGATGCGGCGCACCTCCTCACGCATGCGGGCGGGGTCGGCGGAACAGCTCATCACCGTGCCGTCGTCGAAGCGGATGTCATAGAAGGGGTCCAGTGGCATCAGCGTCACATCGTCGGCGAAGCGCTGCCCCGCCAGCGACCAGAGTTCATCAAGCAGAAAGGGAGCGGTGATGATGGTGGGCCCGGCATCGAAGGTGAATCCGTCCTGCCGGAACACGCCGGCCCGGCCGCCGGGCTGGTCCAGCTTTTCGAAGACGGTCACCCGGTAGCCCCGCGCACCCAGCCGGATTGCCGCCGCGAGCCCGCCGAGGCCGCTGCCGATCACCACGGCATGCGGGCGGCCATCCGTCACGGCGTCAGCTGGCTGGCGCTGCTCATGAGGTGTAAACATAAGATGACATTAGAAACTGTAAATCAGTTTGCCGCAAGGGGCAATCCGCCCGGCTGAAGGCTGGCGGTCTGGGCGCTGGTGACAAGGGTTGCAGCCAGTGCAGGATGTTCTTCGTGGGCGAGGTGGCCGCCGGGCATGTCGAGCAGGGTGGCCGAGGGTACGAGGCTTGCGGCCTTCTCCGCCAGAACGGGTGCAATCGTGCGGTCGCCGGCGCTGCGCACGAGGAAGACCGGCACGCGAAGATTGTGCAGGTCCTGAGCCATGCCGCGCAGGTCCCAGGCAGCCATCATGCCAAGCGTTCCGGCCACATGGCCCTGGTTGGAAAACAGCCGCTGGTAGAGCGCGAGGCCCCGTTCATCGATGCTGGAGCCGGTGTCGCGCAGCAACCGCTCCACCGACCGGCGGTCGGCCATGCGCGCAAACAGGCTCTGCAGCATGGATATGCCCGCCACCGCCTTGGCGATGGGCGAGAAGAACTGGCCGGCAACCCCGCTCACCGGAAAAAATGCGCCGTTGAAACTCAGGAGTGCTGCGGGGTTGAGCAGGCGTTCGACTGTCATCCGCACCAGCACGGCGGCACCCGCTGAATGGCCTGCCGCGAATACGGGCGCGATGCCCATGGCGCGCAGCAGCAAGGCGATGGCGCCCGCCATGCCGGGCAGCGACAGGCTTCCACCTGGTGCGGGGTTGGTGAAGGCATGGCCCGGAAGATCCGGGGCGACGACCGTGTAGCGCGTGGCCAGCAGCGGCATCACATCGCGCCAGGAATGGCTGGACGAGCCCGTGCCGTGGAGCAGCAGCAGCGCCGGGCCCTTGCCCATCACCTGCACATGCCAGCGCATGCCGGCTGCCTTGACGAAGCAGCTGGCCTCGCGGTTGGGCCAGTCGGCGCCGTCCGTCTGAAAGTCGAGATAGAGGCTCACGTCAGCCCCCGGCCTTCATGGCATGGCTGACCGACTTCGAGATCTTGGCCGCATCGGCGTGTGGCAGCGGCAGATAGCGCGCGCCCATCATTCCGGCGAGACGTGCGGCCGCGCCCGATGGCAGGTCGGAGAGATCGATCATCAGTGTACGGAATTCATCGCGCCGGAAGCCCTTTGCGGCCGTCTCGGCATCCTGCATGGCCAGGGCGCGGTCGGGCGTTCCATCACGCGCGATGTTGGCCTTGCCATCCGTCAGGAAAACGACGAGTGGTGTTCCCCCGCCGCGCCGCACCTGATCTGCCACGCCCTGCGCTTCGCCAATCGCCGCAGCAAGCGGTGTGCCGCCGCCGCCCGGCAGATCGGCGAGCAGTTTCTTTGCCCGCTGTAGCGAGCGGGTTGGCGGCAGCAGCACCTCCGCTGCCTTGCCGCGGAAGGCGATGAGCGCCGTCCGGTCGCGCCGCACATAGCAATCGGCCAGAATGAGTTCGACCGCGCCCTTGGCTTCCGCCATCCGGTGCAGCGCCGCCGAGCCTGATGCATCGACCACGAAGATCGCCGTCGTCTCGCGCCTTTCCTTGTAGCGCCTGATCCGCAGGTCTCCGCTCTCGACGATCACGCCGCTGCGGCCTTGCTGCGCCGGGCGGCGGATCGCCTGCCAGGGGGCGGCCCCCCGCAACGTGTCGATCAGTGACAGGCGCCCTCCGTCACGCGGGGTGCCGGGGCGGACGCCTGCCGGCCGGCCGCGCTTCAGCCCGGCCTTGCGCGCCATGACGCCGCCGCCCGACCTTGCGCCGCTGTGGCGGAGGTCATGGGAGAGCTGCGCGAGAAGGCCCTCAGGCAGGGCAGCTGCCACGGCCTCCAGAAGCATCTCCGAAAGCGCCTGCGCGGAGGGCTCGCCTTTTGCGTCATCTTCATTTGCGTCCCGGCCTTCGGGCGTATCCTGTGGCGGCGGCTCCGCCTCTGGTTCGCTTTCGGGAAACCTGGTGGCGCGTGGGGCCAGCACCAGCTGGGCAGCGATCCGCGCATCGTCATCGTTGAGCGTGCCGCGGCCGTCGAGCGCGGCTGCGGCGCGGGCGGCGCGGATTGCCATGAGGGCAGGACGCAGCGAACCGATGCCGAGCGCCTGCGCCGTCTGGCACAGGCCTTCGGCCACCGCCTGCGGAACCTCCGTATACGGAAGAAGACGGCGCGCCGCTGCGATGCCGCTCTGGTCCAGCTGGAGCGGGGCATCGCCGCGGATATCTAACAGGAAGGCGACGCGGTCCACCAGCGAAGTCGGGGTGCTCTCTTCGCCGGTGCCTTCATCGAGGGCGATCAGGGTGAAGGCCGCGCCGCCATCCATGGCGGCCGCGATGAAGGCGGCCTTCTCCGGGGCCATGCATTCCGCCGATCCGAGCAGCAGCACGCCATCTCCCGCTTGCGCCAGCAGTCCCTTGTCGTGGCGGGCCGTGCCGGAGCGGAGCGTGGCGGCGATGTCGATGCCGCCGGCCAGCCGGTCGATGCCGACATGGGGCGGCACCCGGTGAACCCTCCGGCCGCCGCACCCATCCAGAAAGGCCGCGATCCAGTGGCTGCGCAATGGATCACCGGGGCCGCGCAGCACCGCGCCCTTGAGGCCTTCCGGATCAACGGCGGCGAGTGCGCAGGCTATGGCGGCGTCCGGAAGCCTCACGCGCCCAGCACTTCCTCCACCGCGCGGTGGATGCGCGCCGACGAACCCGTTTCATCCATCGGGCTGCGGCGCAGGCGGTGGCGGAGCGATGAGGCTGCCATCCGTTTCAGATGCGCAGCCGTGACGCGTGCATCTCCTTCGAAGGCGGCCAGCGCACGCGCGGCCCGCATGAGGGTGAGTTGCCCGCGCAGGCCATCGGTCTTGAGGTGGATGCAGAGTTCGGCAGCGCGGTTCAGTTCCGCATCCGGCACCTGGACAGCCTGCAGAATCTTGCGCGCTTTCAGGATCTGGCGGCGGATGGCGTTCTCCTCCTTCTGCCAGAGGGCCACGAAGCTGGGCGGATCACGCTCGAACGCATCGCGGCGCTTGACGATCTCCACCCATGTCGACACCTCGGCCGGTGTTCTCACCTCAACCGACAGGCCGAAGCGGTCCAGCAGCTGGGGGCGCAGTTCGCCCTCTTCCGGATTGCCGCTGCCCACCAGCACGATACGCGCCGGATGCCGGATGCTCAGCCCGTCGCGCTCCACCACGTTCTCACCCGAGGCTGCGACGTCGAGCAGCAGGTCAACGATATGGTCCTCCAGCAGGTTGACCTCGTCGACGTAGAGATATCCGCGGTTGGCCTGGGCGAGGAGGCCGGGCTCGAAGCGCTTCTCGCCATGTGAAAGTGCGCGTTCGAGGTTGAGCGCGCCGAGAACCCGGTCCTCGGTGGCGCCCAGCGGCAGGTCAACCACCGGAATGGGGATTTTCACCACGGCCGGCTTGCGCGCCGTGCGGCACTCGGTGCATTGGGCGGTGGGGGCGTCGGGGTCGCAGTGATAGGGGCAGGTGGTGGCGCGGATCTCCGGCAGCAGTGCCGCCAGCCCGCGTACCGCGGTGGATTTGCCTGTGCCACGGTCGCCGAAGGCAAGCACGCCGCCAATCATCGGATCGACCGCCGTCAGCAGCAGCGCCTGCTTCAACTCGTCCTGCCCGGCGATGGCGGAAAACGGATAACGGGCGCTCATGTCTCAATCCAGCAGAGATGTCACTTTCAAATGTGTAACATGAAATTGACACTTCGCAAATGCTGCGTGCGCTGAACTGGCGGCTCAGTCCCGGCTGGCGTACTGGCTCAGCGCGGCTGCGAGCAGCTTCTTCGCAAGGATGACGGCAGCCGGGCCGTTTTCTGCCGTGCCGTCGGCGCCGAGTTCGGCGACCCAGCCGGGGTTGCGGTCGATCGATGAACCGCCCACGATGATGCCAACATCGCGGTTGAGCGAGGCGGCGCGGATTTTCTGGATGGCCCTGCGCAGATCCCCGTAATGCGTGTCATCGCTCAGTGAAAAGCCGACGATGGCGAACCAGTCTTCGGCCGCGATCCGCGCCACGTCCTCGGTCCGGGAGGTGAAGCAGTTCCACACCTGCCAACCGCTGGCACGGAAGAAGCGCTGCACGATCGTATGGCCGAAACTATGCTGCTCGCCGGGCGCGGCGACGATCAGGATCCGGCATTTGTCTTCCCGGTCGGTGATGCGGTCCAACTGCTCGAAGGTGATGACGAGGCGTTGCAGGCGGGCCACGCCAAGCGTCACGTCCACGAAGTCGATCTTGTCCTGCTCCCAGAGATGGCCGAGATAGGTCGCCGTCGGGCTCAGCAATCCCAGGTAGAGATCATCGAGCGATACCCCCCGGTCCTTGAGGCCGAGAACGAAGCCGGCCGCTCCGTCATCCTGCGGGCCCAGCACCAGTTTCGCCAGCGCGCGCACATCCTCCAGCCCCGGTACAGGGGCGGCGGCAGAGGGCAATTGCCCGTGAAGTTCGAGAAGGCGGTGAACGGTATAGTCGGCCGTGATGTTCGACAATTTCTCATAGCGTTCGGCAGGGGAGTCCACATCGAAGGCCTCAGGCGGAACCACACTGAGTTCGACGCCGGGCAAGCTGCCCGCCGGGCTCATACCATGAGAGGAGTTCCCTCGGTTATGACCGTCTATCCTGGACATTCCCCCATGCCAAAAAGACCGAACGCCATCATCTTGAAGATGGATAACAAGGTACAGATAACCCAGTTCATGGAGGCACGCAAATCAAGCTTCAACCGCACTTGCCAATCAGGAGCCCTCTGCCATGATCGCCGCCCTGGTACAGCGATATGAAGCAGGCGGATGGAGAAACAGGTGAAGCATGTGGTTCCGGCGGGACGGGGGGTGCAACTCCCCGTCAGGGCTGGCGATCAGGTCTCAATAGTCAATGTGAGCGGAACACAGGTGGTTGACTTCTGGTGCTTTCCCAGATCATCGCCGCAGCAATATCTTTCCCTCGAGCATTGCCGGGAGGTGCTGGCCAAGGTCTACTTTGAACCGGGCGATACATTGATATCGGATCAATACGAGCCAGTGTTCACTTATGTGGCCGATACCTCCGGAGGCATGCATGATACGCTCATCGCTCCGTGCAACCCTGCCATGTACAGGCGGTTTGGCTGCTCCGAAGATCATCCGAGCTGCACCGGGAATTTCCAGGCTGCAGCTGCGCAGGCAGCTCTCGCCATCTCCTTCGTGCCATCGCCGTGGAACCTGTTCATGCGCGCAGCCGTGGGGGCCGATGGTGCCATCACCTACGCGCGCCCACCCTTCCTGCCCGGCGGCCGGGTCGTGCTGCGGATGCATACCGACGCGACACTGATCGCCTCGGCATGTCCCGACGACTGCTATCCAACCAATGGTGGCGATGGCCGCCCGCGCGATGCCATGATCGAGGTTCAGCGCCGTTGAGAGATGTCAGGGCGCACCCACAGCAGGACAAGCTGCCCTTTCGCTTGAACCGCCCCGGGATTGCCGAAGGCAACTTCGATTGAGTCACGCCGCCATGGGGGATTGCTCCATCATGGCATCGCGGTGTTGGCCGGCTTCAGCGGGCGGAATATTGCCGATGGGCTCGAGACGCCCTCGGGTGTTGAACCAGCCGACCCATTCGCGCGTGGCGAACTCAACCACCTCGAAGGAGCGCCACAGCCTCTGCCAATTCAGCTTCAATGTGTTCAGGTGCATCGTGCAGTAAACGCTCATCGAGTACGGATACCAGCATGAAGGTTTCGCACCAGAGCAGCATTTCCGGGTCAAAGTGCCCTGCTTTTCTGAAAAAATCTTCGTGTACGATGCGCCAGAATTCCAGGCTACAGTCGCCTTCGCCTTCAGCAAGTGCAAAAGCATCATCGACTTCGCTGAAGCGTTTCTGTTCAACTGTCATCGTTTTGATAACAGCTACCGGGTTGTTTTCGGCAGTGACGACCCAGTACTTCCCAGGCAGTGTGGGATTGGGTTCGTTTCCATCCCAGACCGTAGCTGTCTTGCGCCCGCAAACAATCAGTACGGCCAGTCGCCTTTCCAACTGAGGCGATGAGCCGAACTTGCACTCAGGCAAGGTGCTCCAGCTGACATGAGTTTCAGTCATTCCCGCTTGTTTCCCGATTGGCCTGACCGACCTTTTCCACAAGGCACAGTGAGAGATTATTGCATGTCTGTGGCTGCGTCGAGTGTGGGTGGCGGTCCGATGATAAGGGGCTCTGGTTGATGAGAAATCCCTGATTCAGCAGCGTACCGAAGCGCGCATCATCGAGAAGCAGCCAGGCTTGCGGGCACTGGTGGATTTGGATGGCATGATGCTGCTGGCGACAAGTCAGGCATTCAGGCACTCCTGGGCAGCGACTTACAAAAAGACTGGAACGCGGCATCTGGCTGATATCTGGTATGAATCATGCCCGCCTGACGCAGAACTGGGCCTGCGCCAAGCAATGCCAATCATAGTGGAAAGGCGACGCTAGAGGACGCAATGGCAGAGACGCGACGATCACGAGCATGAGCACGGGAAAATCGTTGTCGGTATCTGACAGTTGCTTTTCCGCAACTCGTCTCTCAGAAGGAAGGCAAAACAGTAATCAGTATTCAGTGAGGAACAATCCGTGCTGGCTGACGCCATACGCATTCGCCGACCGAAGCCGCCTGAGCGAGCAATGGCCATCTGGCGCTGGGCGATCTGAGGGCCCCGCGCTCATGGCCATCGCACGGCCTTTGCCCGGGTTTCAAGCCAAAACCCGCATGTTTTGCGGTTTCGTACCGGGCAAGTTAAGCTGTTAAGTCATTAAAAGCCAAGGCTAAGCGTACTTCCCGTGGCAGTGCTTGTAGCGCTTGCCAGAGCCGCAGGGGCAGGGGTCGTTGCGCGAGACCTTGCTCCATGTGGCGGGGTTTTTCGGGTCGATGCCGGATTTCGTGTCGGCCGCGCGCGCGGCGGGGGCTGTGCCTTCACCCACGTCGTCCTCGCCCGTCGTGGCGTCGATGTGGTGGGCTTGCATGAGTGGCAGCTCGTCCTCATCGGGCAGCGCCGGCAGGTCGGAGGCATCACGCATCTGGATTTCGACGCGCATCAGCTGGCCCGTCACGTTTTCGCGCAGGCGGTCCACCATGCTCTCGAACAGGGTATAGCCTTCGGTCTTGTATTCGTTCAGCGGGTCGCGCTGGCCATAGCCACGCAGGTGGATGACCTGGCGGAGTTGCTCGACCGTGATGATGTGATCGCGCCACAGCTGGTCCAGCGTGCGGAGCAGGAAGGTCTTTTCGACCTGGTTCATGATCTCGGGGCCGTATTTCTCGCGCTTGCCGGCATAGTGGGACTCGGCCGCCTTGTTGACGCGCTCGAGAATCTCCTCCTCCGCAATGCCTTCTTCCGCGGCCCATTCATCCACCGCGAGATCAAGGCCCAGAACCTCCTGAAGCCTTTCGCGCAGGCCCTTGGCATTCCACTGCTCGGCATAGCTGTTGGGCGGAATGTGCTTGTGCACCAGATCCTCGATGGTGTGGTGGCGCATGTCGTCCACCGTCTCCGAGACTTCCTCGCCCTTCATGATGCCGATGCGCTGGTCGAAGATCACCTTGCGCTGGTCGTTCATCACATTGTCGAACTTGAGCAGGTTCTTGCGGATGTCGAAGTTGCGCGCCTCGACCTTCTGCTGCGCCTTCTCCAGCGCCTTGTTGATCCACGGATGCACGATGGCCTCGCCTTCCTTGAGGCCGGACATGGTCAGCATCGAGTTGAGGCGCTCGGACCCGAAGATGCGCATCAGGTCGTCTTCGAGCGAGAGATAGAACAGCGAGCGGCCGGGATCGCCCTGGCGGCCGGAACGACCGCGCAGCTGGTTGTCGATGCGGCGGCTCTCGTGGCGTTCGGTGCCGATCACGAACAGACCGCCCGCCTCCAGCACCTTCTGCTTGTTGGCCTCGATTTCCTGGCGGATGGTTTCGATGCGCTCCTCGCGCCCGGGGCCTGCCGGCACGTCGGCCAGTTCGATGGCGACCCGCATATCGAGGTTGCCGCCGAGCTTGATGTCGGTGCCGCGGCCGGCCATGTTGGTTGCGATGGTGACGGCGCCGGGAACGCCCGCCTGTGCCACGATGGCGGCTTCCTGCTCATGGTAGCGCGCGTTCAGCACATTGTGCGGCACACCCTTGGCCTTGAGCATTTCGGAGAGCACTTCCGACTTCTCGATCGAGGTGGTGCCGACCAGCACCGGCTGGCCGCGGCTGCGAGCCTCGTCGATGGTGTCGCAGATCGCCGCATATTTCTCGCGCGCGGTGCGGAACACCTGATCGTCCTCGTCCTTGCGGGCAACGGGCACGTTGGTCGGAATGTCGACCACCTCGAGGCTGTAGATGTCCATGAACTCCTCGGCCTCGGTCGCGGCCGTGCCGGTCATGCCGCCGAGCTTGTCGTAGAGGCGGAAATAGTTCTGGAAGGTGATCGAGGCGAGGGTGACGTTCTCAGGCTGGATCGCCACCTGCTCCTTGGCTTCGAGTGCCTGGTGCAGGCCTTCCGAATAGCGGCGGCCCGGCATCATGCGGCCGGTGAACTCGTCGATGATGACGACCTGTCCGTCCTTGACGATGTAATCCTTGTCGCGCTGGAACAGCTTGTGGGCCCGCAGCGCCTGCTGAACATGATGTACGATGGTCACGTTCTCGGCATCGTAGAGATTGGTGCCGCGCAGCAGGCCCGCCTCGCCCAGCACCTGCTCGAGATGCTCGTTGCCCTTTTCGGTGAGGGTCACCGAGCGCTGCTTCTCGTCAAGTTCGTAATCCTCGGGCGTCAGCGCCGGGATGAAATGATTGACGGAGTTGTAGAGGTCTGACTTGTCATCGACGGGGCCGGAGATGATCAGCGGCGTCCGGGCCTCGTCCACCAGGATCGAGTCCACTTCGTCGACAATCGCGAAGTTGTGGCCGCGCTGCACCATCTCACCCAGATGATACTTCATGTTGTCGCGCAGGTAGTCGAAGCCCAGCTCGTTGTTGGTGGCATAGGTGACGTCGGAAGCGTAGGCGGTGCGGCGCTCCTCGTCGGATAGGCCATGCACGATCACCCCGGTCCTGAGGCCGAGGAAGCCATAGATCTGGCTCATCCAGCCGGCGTCGCGGCGGGCGAGGTAGTCGTTGACGGTCACCACATGCACGCCCTTGCCGGTGAGCGCGTTCAGATAGACAGGCAGTGTCGCGACCAGCGTCTTGCCTTCGCCGGTTTTCATTTCGGCGATGCGGCCCTCATGCAGCACCATGCCGCCGATCAGCTGAACATCGAAGTGGCGCTGGCCCAGGGTGCGCTTGGCGGCCTCACGCACCGTGGCGAAGGCGGGCACCAGAAGATCGTCAAGGCTCTTGCCGGCGGCGACTTCGCTCCGGAAGGTCTCGGTGCGGGCACGCAGCGCCTCATCCGACAGGGCGGCGAGTTCGGGCTCCAGCGCGTTGATTTCCGCCACGCGGCCACGGTACTTCGCAATCATCCGGTCGTTGCTCGACCCGAAAATCTTAGCGGCGATGCCGCGCAATCCGAACATTGATGTCTTTCCTTCAGGAAACAGGGCGCAGTGCCCCCCGCATGGTCGAGGGGCTTTCTAGTCAAGTTGCGGCGCGGGAGCAATGAGGGCCCGGCAATTAAACGCGAACTTGCCGCGAGATGGGGCGAGGCCCCCGCGATTTCAATGTGTTGCATTGGCGCAACAGGGATTCCATTCTCTGCCGCTCCCACTTGCAACCGGTGGCCAGTCAGACCAATGTGCGGCGCGAATTGTGGCCACCCGGACTGTGCCGCAGGGGCTTATTCTTGCCTTCTTTGGAAGACAAAGAGCGGCACCCGGCACATCAGGCGGGCAGGCCGCTCAGGCTTCCAAACGGTGGACTTATGTCTTTTTCTCGCAAGTTTCTGAATACATGTGCTGCCTCCGCCCTTCTGGGGCTGGCCTTCATCCTGCCTGCCACGGCACAGGAGGAGGTGGCCACCCCGAAGGAAGACAAGGTGGTGGCCATTGTCAATGGCCATGAAATCCGCGTCTCGGAAGTGCAGATGGCCACCGATGACATCGTCGGCCAGTTGCCCGACCTGCCCCCGAAGCTGCGTTATCCCTTCGTCGTCGAATATCTGATCGAACGCCACCTGCTCGCCCAGTATGCGGTGAAGGAGGGCATTGCCGACACCGAGGAATACAAGCGAAGGTTGGCCCTCTACCAGGCCAAGGCCCTGCGCGACGCCTATTTCTTCCAGAAGATCCGCCCGATGGTGACGGAAGAGGACATCCGCAAGGTATATGATGAGGAAGCTGTCAAGCTGGCCGAGACCGAGCGCGTCCGGGCCCGCATGATCCTTGTGGGGTCCGAGAAGGAAGCCCAGGACATCGAAGCGCGCCTGGCGGCGGGCGAGAAGTTCGAGGATCTGGCAAAGCAGTACTCGCTCGACGGCTCGAAGGATTACGGCGGCGATCTCGGCTATTTCACCGCGGCTGAAATGGTGCCGGAATTCTCCAAGGCGGCCTTCGCCCTGAAGGTCGGCGAAACCTCCGGGCCGGTGAAGACCGATTTCGGCTGGCACATCATCCGCCTCGAAGACCGCAAGCAGGGCGCCGCCCAGCCTTACGACCAGGTGAAGACGGCAATCCGCAATGTGCTGCTGCGCCAGAAGGTGGGCGAGGTCATGCAGAAGATCCGCGCCAACTCCAAGGTCGAACTGGTCGATGAGGATCTGAAGAAATATGCCGAGGAGGCATCCAAGGCGGCCCAGGCCATGCAGGAACGCCAGCAGAAGGCGCTCGAGCAGAATGGCGGCGCTGCTGCGCCAGCCCCGGCGGGCGAGGCCCCGGCAGAAGACGCAACCGGCGGCAAGGGCGACCTGCAGCTTCCGGCACAATAACAATACCGGCGCGCCCGGGCATCCGTGAGGGGGTCTGTTCATGGCACATCAGGTTTCGCCGCTGGCACCGGCTGCGTTTCCGGAGCTTCCGCCGGTAGCCGGCGTGAGGCTGGCGGCGGCTGAAACCGGCATCCGCTACAAGAACCGGCCCGACGTGCTGATGGCGGTGCTCGAACCCGGCACCAGCGTCGCGGGGTGTTTCACACGCTCCAAGTCCCGCTCCGCGCCGGTCGATTGGTGCGTGAAGAGCCTCGGCGGCGGCACGGCCCGCGCCGTGGTCATCAATGCTGGCAACGCCAATGCCTTCACGGGCAAGGCGGGGGTCGCCACTGTCACGGCGGTGGCGAAGTCGGCCGCGAAGCTCCTCGACTGCAAGCCTGCCGAAATCTTCCAGGCCTCGACCGGCGTGATCGGTGAGCCGCTCGACCCGGGTTTCATCGTCACGGCGCTGCCAGCACTCGCTGACGCGGCCAGGGCCGACCAGTGGGGCATGGCGGCCAGGGCCATCATGACGACGGATACCTTCCCCAAGGCCTGTTCCGTCAAGGTGAGGCTCGGTGACAAGACCGTCACCATCAATGGCATCGCCAAGGGCTCGGGCATGATCGCCCCGGACATGGCGACGATGCTGGTCTTCATCTTCACCGACGCAGCACTCCCGCCCAAGATCCTGCAGAAGCTGCTGTCGAAGAGTGTGGAGCAGACCTTCAACTGCATCACGGTCGATGGCGATACCTCGACATCGGACACGGTGCTGATGTTCGCAACCGGCGCTGCGGGCGGCGCCCTCACAGGCCTGCGTTCGCCGGAGGATAAGCGCCTCAAGGCCTTCGCGCGGGGCTTGGACAAGCTCTGCATGGACCTCGCCCATCAGGTTGCGAAGGATGGTGAGGGCGCCCAGAAATTCATCGAGATCGCCATCACCGGCGCCGAAAACGACAAGGCCGCGCACCGGATCGCCATGTCGGTTGCCAATTCGCCGCTGGTCAAGACAGCGGTGGCGGGCGAGGACGCCAATTGGGGCCGCGTCGTCATGGCCATCGGCAAGGCGGGCGAGAAAGCCATCCGCGACAAGCTCAGGATCAGGATCGGCGGCATAACCGTTGCGAAGAACGGCATGCGTGACCCCTCCTACAAGGAGGCCGAGATCATGCCTCACATGAAGGGCCGCCACATCGTGATCGAGGCGGATGTCGGGGTCGGCAAAGGCAAGTCCAGGGTGTGGACCTGCGACCTGACTCACGCCTACATCGACATCAACGGTTCCTACCGCAGCTAGGACATGAAGATCGTCCTCGTCGCTGCGGTGGCGCTCATAGACGCCGACGGCCGCGTGCTGCTGGCGAAGCGGCCGGAAGGCAAGCAACTTGGTGGATTGTGGGAGTTTCCCGGCGGCAAGGTGGAAGCGGGAGAGCGTCCCGAAACCGCATTGATCCGTGAACTGAAGGAAGAACTCGGAATCGATGTGGCTGAGTCCTGCCTGGCGCCCCTGACCTTTGCCAGCCATGCCTATGAAACGTTTCACCTGTTGATGCCGCTCTATGTCTGCCGCCGCTGGACGGGGCAGGTCATGGGCGCGGAGGGGCAGGAGATCGCCTGGGTGCGTCCCCTGAAGCTCCGGGACTATCCGATGCCGCCGGCTGACGAGCCGCTCATTCCGCACATCATCGATCTGTTGTAAGTCCGAAGTCTCCTTATCGCCGGGCGTGAGCTGGCGATCCTCTCAGAGCGGAGAGCGGTTGCATGGAAACGGCACACCTTCAGCCGTCATTCTGGCGACGGATTGCAGAGGAGTTTTGTGAGTTCACCTGAGCGCATCCCGCTTTGGACTGCCGCACAGTGCACAGCGCTCTAGGCCTTTCTTTCTTCCACCTTCAGCGCATCGGCCAGGCGTGCCTTGGCGCTGCCGGGCTTCAGGGGTTTCTGCTGGCTTTCATGCGGGGCCCAGCCGGTGATCCAGGCCACTTCGAGCGTGGCGCGGACGCGGCCATCGGCATCGGCGAAATTGTCCTGGTAGTGGTTCACTGCCGCCCCCAGCAGCCTGCGGCTGACGGGCGTTCTGGAGCGGCCGGCCAGCACGTTGGACAAGCCCAGTTCGCGGATCTCGTGAATGAGCGCCACCGCATCCGGATAGCGCACCATGGTGCGGTCGAGGTCTGCCACGGGAAGTGCGAGGCCCGCACGCTGCAGGAGCCCGCCCAGTTCGCGCACATCGATCATTGGCGAGACGCGCGGCGTCACGCCACCCGTCACCGCGGTTTCCGCCGCAAGCCAGGATTGGCGAAGCTCGATCAGCGTATCGCCCGCGAACAGGCAGGCGAGCAACAGGCCATCGGGTTTCAGCGCCCGCCGCATCTGGATCAATGCGCCCGGCACATCATTCACCGTCTGCAGGTCGAGGATCGAGAACAGCGCGTCATGGCACTCATGAGGAAGGTGGAGATCGTCGCTGGCGGCGGGCGTGCGGCACTCGACCTCGCGGACCTGCCCGCCTTCCGTCAGCCGTGCGGCAATCGCTTCAGGTTGCGCTGCGATGAGCAGTGTGCGCGCAAAGCTGCGGTTGATGAAGCTCAGCCGTTCCGCCAGTTCTTCCGCGATGGTGCGGGTCAGGATGTTGGGTTCCGCCCTCTGCCGTCGCGCGGTGCGCTGCTGCGCGAGGTTCCGGTCGAAGAGGGGCGCGGGGCCGCTCATAGCCCGGCCAGCTCGCGCCGGATCAGATCATAGGTGGCGCGGTCGGGGGCAGAGATGATTCCGCCTTCATGAGTCGTTGGCTTATAGGGCGCGCCATCGAGCAGTGCCGAATAGCCGCCTGCCTCCTGATGGATCAGCACGCCTGCCGCATGGTCCCATGGCATCAACTTGTAGTGCAGGCTGAAATGCACGAGGCCCTCGGCGATCAGGCGGTATTCGTAAGCCGCACAGCGGTAGTTGAAGGTCGCCTTGGCCTTGGCCAGATTGGCGGCGGTTCTGGAGCGCATCGGTTCCGGCATCAGATACCAGGAGGAGAGGCCGGTCATTTCCGGCAGGGCATCAGGCTTCGCCACGCGGAGATCGCGGCTGCGGCCATTGACGCTCTCGCCCCAGGCGCCTTCACCCCGGAGGCCCTTGTGCCAGTCGCGCCCCACCGGATCATAGATGAGGCCCGCGACCGTCTCACCCTGCGACACGACACCCGCCATCACGCCGAACAGCGGCATGCCCCAGGCGAAGTTTGACGTGCCGTCGATCGGATCAACGATGATGGCGAGCTCGGCGTCCCTGATCTTGCCCAGCAGGGAAGGGTCGCGCGCCACCGATTCCTCGCCCACGAACAGCGCATGCGGGAAGGCCCGGGCGCAGGCATCGCGGATGTGCCATTCGCCCTGTTCATCGGCATCGGTGACGAGATCGAGTGCCCCCGTCTTTTCGCGGATGCCGCCATCTTCAAGGCTGCGGAAGCGCGGCATGATTTCGGTTTCGGCCGCTTCGGCCATGATGGCGGACAGGCGGTCGAGATCGGCACGGGCAAAGCTCATGGGAAACTCCGGGGAACGTTCTGAGCGCCGCTGTTAGACGAATCGTTGCGGGGAATCCACGGTTCCGGTTTTCCGTGCTAACCTTACGTCATGGTGCTGGTGATTTCTGATATTCCGGGCCGTTTGTGGCGGGGCATGGTGGACCTTGCCGCACCCAGCCTGTGCCTGACCTGCGCCGAGCCGGTGGGCGAGCCGGCCAGCCTCTGCCTCGACTGCTGGGCGAGGCTCCGGCCGGTCGACGAACCAGTGTGCGATGCGCTGGGTACACCCTTCGCCTTTGACCAGGGCGAGGGCAGCCTCAGTGCTGCGGCACTCGCCGACCCGCCTGCGTGGGACAGGGCGCGGGCCGCCGTCCTGTTCGACGACACCTCCGGCAAGCTCGTCCATGCGCTGAAATATCTTGACCGCCAGGAAGCGGGCCTGCTCATGGCGCGGATGATGGTGCGCGCCGGCCGCAGGCTCCTGGCCGAAACCGACCTCATCCTGCCCGTGCCGCTGCACCGCTTCCGCCTGTGGCAGCGGCGCTTCAACCAGTCGGCCTTCCTGGCCCAGCAGGTGGCGAAGGCCTCCGGCACGCCCTGCCGCTCCCGCCTGCTGCTGAGGCGGAGGCCAACGCGCACGCAGGTCGGCCTCGAGAGGGACGAGCGGCGGAAGAATGTCCGGCATGCCTTCGCGCTGACGCCCGAGGGTGTGGCGATGGTTGGCGGAAAGTCCGTTCTGCTGATTGATGACGTCCGCACCACCGGTGCCACTGCGGAAGCCTGTACGGAAGTGCTGCGAAGGGCCGGCGCGGCGCGGGTCAACCTCCTGAGCTTCGCTCTTGTCCCCGTTCCCGCAAAGCCTCATATTTGAAATCATCATGCCAGATCATCCCAACGTCACCATCTATACCACGCCCTATTGCCCCTATTGCCATGCCGCCAAGGCGCTGCTGACCAGGAAGGGTATCCGCTTCGACGAGATCGACGTGCAGGACCCTGCGCTCCGCCGCGAGATGATGGCCCGCGCCGAAGGCCGCCATACGGTTCCCCAGATCTTCATCGGCGAGACGCATGTCGGCGGCTGCGACGACATCCACGCGCTCGATGCGGCAGGCAAGCTCGACCCCATGCTTGCGCCCGCGTGATCCGCGCCGCCCTCATCCAGATGCGCTCGGGCCGCGACATGGCCCGCAATTGTTCGGACGCCACGGAACTTATCCGTAAGGCGGCGTCAGATGGCGCTCGCCTCATCGCGACGCCCGAGATGACCAACATCATCGAGCCCGACCGGCCGCGGCTTGCCGCCCTGGCGCGGCCCGAGGCGGAGGACCTGAGCGTGGTCGGTTTTTCCGAACTGGCGCGCGGGCTCGGAATCTGGCTCAA
This sequence comes from uncultured Aestuariivirga sp., assembly GCA_964392525.1. GTDB lineage: Bacteria > Pseudomonadota > Alphaproteobacteria > Rhizobiales > Aestuariivirgaceae > Aestuariivirga. The sequence continues at coordinate 16,929 of CAYMQH010000022.1, read as the reverse complement.
CATCGGCTCGCTGGCGCTCAGGGGGGCGGGCGGCAGGCTTGTCAACCGGTCGCTGCTGTTTTCGCCCGATGGCGCGATTGCGGCCCGCTACGACAAGATACATCTGTTCGATGTTGACCTCCCGACCGGCGAATCCTTGCGCGAGTCGCAGGCCTATGATGGCGGTGGCGCGGCCGTGCTGGCCGATACGCCCTTTGGCCCCATGGGCCTCACCATCTGCTATGATGTGCGCTTTGCCCATCTCTACCGGGCGTTGGCCCGGGCCGGGGCGATGCTGTTCACCGTGCCCTCCGCCTTTACCGTGCCCACCGGTCAGGCGCACTGGCATGTTCTGCTGCGGGCCCGCGCCATCGAAACGGGAAGCTTCGTGCTTGCGGCGGCGCAGGGCGGCCGGCATGAGGGCGGACGGGAAACCTTCGGCCATTCCCTGATCGTTTCGCCCTGGGGCGAGGTGCTGGCCGAAGGCGGCCTCGACCCCGCTGTGGTGAGCGCGGAGCTTGATCCCGCTGCGGCGCGCCTGGCGCGCACCCGTATTCCCGCACTTGCCAATGAAGCTGCAGCCGCAGTTGAAATCTTGAAACCCCGCCGCGCCGTTGCTACCTGACCATCATGATCCACTATGACCTCATATGCGACAAGGGGCACGCCTTCGATGGCTGGTTCCGCAACAGTGCCGCCTATGACGAGCAGGCGGGCCGCGGCCTTGTGATCTGCACGCAGTGCGGTTCCGCCAAGGTTGAAAAGCAACTCATGGCGCCGGGTGTTCCGGTGAAGTCGAACCGCAAGGCCGATGCGCCTGCAAAGGTGGTCTCGGCCCCCGTCGATCCGCGCCTCGCCGTGATGATGCAGATGGTGCGCGAGATGCGCCGGCATGTTGAGGAGAATGCCGAATATGTCGGCGGCAATTTTGCCGAGGAGGCCCGCAAGATGCATTATGCGGAGGCCGAGAAGCGCGGAATCTATGGCGAAGCCTCGCCCGACGAGGCGAAGGAGCTGATCGAGGAGGGAATCGACGTGCACCTTCTGCCGCGCCTGCCGGAAGACGGGAACTGAGCTTCGCGAAAAGCCCTCAGCCCCGCCCGATATAGGGCATCTTCGTCGCCATCACGGTGACGAACTGGGCGTTCGCCTCAAGCGGCAAGTCGGCCATGTAGAGCACTGTCTTCGCTACGTTCTCCACATCCATGGTGGGCTCCGGGGCAACCGTGCCGTTGGCTTGCGGCATGCCGGTCTTCATCCTTTCCGTCATGTCGGTGCCGGCATTGCCGATATCGATCTGGCAGACGGCGATGTCATACTTCCGGCCGTCGAGCGAGCCGGACCTGGTCAGTCCCGTGACCGCGTGCTTGGTCGACGTATAGGGTGCCGAATTGGGCCGCGGCGCGTGCGCCGAGATCGAACCGTTGTTGATGATGCGGCCGCCGCGGGGCGATTGCACCTTCATCATGCGGAAGGCTTCCTGCATGCAATAGAACACGCCCGAGAGATTGACGTTCACCACGGTCTGCCACATCTCGATCGACAGGTCCTCCAGCAGGATGGTGCCGGGCGCGCCGGTGCCTGCATTGTTGAACAGCACGTCGAGCCGCCCGAACCGTTCCCCGCAGGCGGCGAACAGCGCCTTGACGGAGGCGGGGTCTGACACGTCGGTTGGTACAGCGAGCGCATTCGGGCCGATCATGCGCGCCACGTCATTCAGCAGATCGGCGCGGCGGCCCGCCAGCACCACGCCATACCCTTCGCGCCCAAAGGCCACGGCCACGGCCTTGCCAATGCCGGAACCGGCGCCCGTCACCATTGCGATCTTCATCTTTGCTTCTGTCCCTTCGATGCCTGCCGTGCCGGGGCGGTTGAACGATCCAGCTGATGATAATCCCGATGCCTCATCCGGCGAAAGCGTGCTTTTCAAGGCCGGTGACGCCTGGGGCGAAACAGAAGAGGCCACCCTGCAACGGGTGGCGGCGGATGTCATCATCCGGAACATGCAGGCGCGCGGTCGTGACATAAAGCGTATCGAGCCTCGCGCCGCCGAAACAGACATTGGTCACGCGGCGCGCGGGAACCGGCACCACCCTGTCGATGCGGCCCTGGGGGTCGATGCGGAGCACGCAGCCGCCTTCCCACCGCGCACTCCAGATAAAGCCCTCGCTGTCCACCGTGGCACCATCGGGGTAGCCGAAGTCCTTTGTGTCGTTCAGCATCCGGCGGTTGGAGATCGTTCCGGCTTCAAGATCGAAATCATAGGCCCAGATGACTTGCGCCAGGGAGTCGGTGAAATAGAAGGTACGGTTATCGGGCGACCAGCAGGGGCCATTCGACACGCCGATACCTGTTTCCATGGCGGTAGCCGTGCCATCGGCATCGATGCGGAACAGCGTGCCCGTCGCGGCGGTGATCGGCAGGTCCTCGCCCGCCGCGCCGATATTGTTCATCATCGTGCCGAACCAGAAGCGGCCCTTTGCATCACACGCGCCGTCATTGCCGCGGTTGCCGGGCTTGTCCGCCTCCAGCCTGCGCCAGGCCTTGAGCGCGCCGGTGGCGGGATCGAAGATGTGAAGGCCTTTGCGCGCGCCGACCAGCAGCGTGCCATCGTGCCGTTTCGCCATGGCGGTCACGAAATCATCGAACTGCCATTTGCGGTGTACGCCCTGCGCCACATCGAGGCGGTGGATCGCGGCAGGCGTGATGATGTCAAGCCACCACAGGCATTGGCTTGCCGCATCCCAGAAGCAGCCTTCGCCGAGCTTGTCCCCGGCTTCGAGCAGGCAGGTGACGGGTATGTCGGTGATCTTCATGTCTCTCCATCCATGGCCCAGGTGTCGGCGATCTTGTAGCCATCGGGCCAGGGATCGCCGGGATCGAGCATCAGGGTTGATTGACCGGTGATCCAGGCGCGGCCGGTTATCGTGGGAATGATGGCCCGGTGAGTGCCGAGCGTCGTCACGCCCGCAATCCGCCCCTCGAAGCGGCTTTCGATGATCGAGCGGCCGACGTAGCGGTCGCCCTCGGTCATCAGCCCCTTGGAATGGAGCACCGCCATCAGTGCCGAACAACCGGTGCCAGTGGGCGAACGGTCAATCTTGCCCGGCTTGATGACGCAGGCATTGCGGCTTGTCAGGCAGCCATCGGCCATCTCGAGGGGGCCCGTCAGGAAAGCAAAGGAGAAGTGCCGCCAGCCGGGAAGCTCCGGGTGGGTGAAGCCCAGCTGCTCATTGGCGGCCTTGACGATCCTGCGGCCGGTGACGGCGAGGTCGCGCGCTTCATCTGGCGTGAGGGCGAAGCCGAGGCGTTTGGCATCCGCCATCACGAAACTGTCGCCGCCGAAGGCGGTGTCCACCCTGAGCGTACCCAGCCCCTCGACTTCCAGCGGAACCTCCAGCCTTTCGGCGAAGGAAGGAACATTCTTCAGCGTGATGGACTGCGCCTTGCCATCAGCACAGCGCGCCGTGACCTCGACGAGGCCGGCGGGGGCCTCGAGCACAAGCTTTGTTTCGGGCTCCCGCATCGGGATGATCCCGGCGTCAAGCAGAACCGTGGCAACGCAAATGCAGTTCGAGCCGGACATCGGCGGCGTGTCTTCCGGCTCCATGATGATGAAGCCAATCTGTGCCCTCGGGTCCTTCGGCGGGACCAGAAGATTGACGTGGCGGAAAACGCCGCCGCGCGGTTCGTTCAGTACGAAGGCACGCAAGGCGCCATCGGCCGCGATGAAGCGGGACTGCTCCCACACCGTGCTGCCGGGCGGCGGGGCGACGCCGCCGACGATCACGTCGCCTACCTCGCCCTCGGCATGGCAGCCGATGATCTGAATTGCCTTGCAGCTGCGCAAAACCAGCCTCCGTCTCGATTATTACAGGAAGTTCATCTTCGTGGCTCTTGAAATTGCCGCAATTAGCCATAATTGACCAGCGCGGCGCCGGGCCCCTCTGGCGGGCTGATAGCTCGCGATGTCGGATCCGCACAACATCAACCTCAATGACAGGGGCCGGCAATGGAATTTCTCCACGCGCTGCTTTTCTCCGACTTCCTCGGCACGCCAGCCTATTTCTGGTTGATCTTCATCTCCGTTGTGGTCGCGCTTCTGGTGCTGGACCTTGGATTCCTGCACAAGGGCCAGCGCGAAATCGAGGCGCGGGAGAGCTTCCTGCTCTATGGCGGCTACATGGCCATCGCCTTCGTCTTCGGCGCCTGGGTGTGGTATGCGCGCGGCAGCCAGTCCGGCCTTGAGTTCTTCACCGGCTATCTGATCGAGCAGTCGCTGGCGATGGACAACATCTTCGTCATCGCCACGGTCTTCACCTTTCTCGGCATTCCCCGCCTTTACCAGCACCGTGTGCTGTTCTGGGGCATTCTCGGCGTCATCGTGTTCCGCGCCATCCTGATCGGCCTCGGCGCGGCGCTGGTCATGTCCTTCTCGTGGATCCTCTTCCTGTTCGGAGCCTTCCTGATCTTCACCGGGTTGAAGATGTTCAAGTCCTCGAACGAGACGCACTCGCTTGAGGACAACTGGATGCTCAGGCTGATCAAGAAAAACTTCCGCGTGACCGACGAACTGCATGGCGAGCGCTTCACCATCCGCCAGATCGACCCGAAGACCGGCAAGATGGCGCTGTTCATCACGCCGCTGTTTGTGTCGCTGATCATCGTCGAGTTCGTGGACCTGATCTTCGCGGTGGATTCGGTTCCGGCGATTTTCGCCGTCACCCAGGACCCTTTCATCGTCTACACCTCGAACATCTTCGCCATCCTGGGCCTGCGCGCACTTTACTTCGCTCTGGCCGCGGCGATGCATCGCTTCAAATACCTGCAGTATTCGCTGGCCACCATTCTGGTGCTGGTTGGCATCAAGATCTTCCTCGTGCCCATGGGCATCAAGATCGACACCGCGCTCTCGCTCGCCGTCACCATCTCGGTGCTGGCCGCCGGCATCGGCTGGTCGCTGTGGAAGACCCGCAACGACATGCCGGAGCCGGCCCCTGGAAGCGGCACATAAAGGGCGGAATAGCCTCCTTTTCCAGCGCATGGTGATGCGCTATCAGGAGGCCCGTTGATGACGGGTGCTTTTGCCATGAAAAAACTGGAACACACGATCGAGGCGGTCATCCTGGCCTCCCGCTGGCTGCTGGTGGTCTTCTATCTCGGCCTTGCCTTTGCCCTTCTCCTTTATGCCGTGTCCTTCGTCGGCAAGTTGTTCGACTTCGTCGACAAGCTCTTCGTGCTCGGGGAGACCGACACCATCCTGAAGATGCTGGCGCTGATCGACGCGGCGCTGGTGGCCAGCCTTGTCGTCATGGTCATCATCTCGGGCTACGAGAATTTCGTCAGCCGCTTCGATAATGCCGATGGCGGGGAAATCTCGTGGCTGGGCAAGGTGGATGCGGGGTCGCTGAAGATCAAGGTCGCCTCCACCATCGTGGCGATTTCCTCGATCCATCTGCTGCAGGTGTTCCTCAACGCGCCGAAATACACCGACGGCCAGTTGATGTGGCTCACCATCATCCACCTGGCCTTTGTCGTATCGGCGCTGATCCTCGCCTACATCGACCGGCTGATGTCGACCACCAAGAAGGAGAAGGCGGACTGATCCGCCCTCACCCTGCCGCTGTGCTTCTCCCGGCATACGACGGGCAATCAGCCGAAACCGGCCAATCGAGCAGACGAGCAGAGGCAGGCGATGAGCGGCCCGGCGATCGTCCCGTCTCATCCCGGTCTGTCGGCAGTGCTCCGGTGACCGGACAGCGGTGGCATCCTCAGGGCGGGCTGGTGGCCTCCGGCCAGACAATCTGTGCTGCTTTCAAGATCTGTTCGGGCGTCTGCGCCATTGGCCCGGCAAACGGATTGTGGTGCAGCACGATCACGAACAGCACGATGCTGAGCAGCATCGTCAGAATGCCGAGAACGATCCGCCTTGCCATGGCAAAACGCGCGTGCCCCATGGCAAAAACCACCAGCAGCAGAATGCCGAGGCCGATCACAAGTATCCATTGCCCGGCGCTCACGACATCCTGCGCCATGGTCAGGCGTTCCTGGCGGGCCACTGACAGGCTATCCAGCGTATCGAGCAACTGGCGCTGCACGAGACGGCCTTCCTCGCTGTTTGAAAACACGGCGATCACCGCGGCATAGATCTGGCGCAAGGCATGCTCGGCCGCGGGGGCACCGCCATTGTGGGCCATGCCGGGCCATTCTGCCTTCACCGCCTCACCATAGCGGGCAATGAGGCGCGACAGCCCGTCACGCACCTGGGGCGTCATGGCTTCCATATAGGTTTCCATGACGCGGATGCTTCGCGCCTCGGCGTAAACCGCCTCGCGCGCCTTGTCTTCCGAGTACCAGACGGCATTGGCCAGAAAGGTGACGGCAAGCGCGAAGATCGCGCCCGTGACCGTGAGGACGGCGGGCGAGATCTCTGAGAGTGCGGTGGAATAGCGGCGCACGACCGATAGCTGGAAAGCACCGAGGATCATCAGGCTCACCGCTGCCGTTGCCATGAAAATGACGGCGAAGATGCCGACGGGAGGCAGCGACAGCAGAAAATCCGGCGGCATCGTGTCGTCTCCCGTCAGACGGTGCGAAGGTACCACTCGAAGTCACGCGCCGTCGGCTCCGCGTAGAAGCGGTCTGCCTCCACCTCTTTCAGCGTGCAATAGGTGTCGACGAATTCCTTGCCGAAATACTCCTTCAGGATCGAGGCGCGCCAGAAGGCGTCAATCGCATCGAACCAGTTGCCGGGAATGTACTTGGCGCGGCGCTCATAGCCATTGCCGGTCACCGGGTTACCGGGCTCGGCCTTCTCGACAATGCCATGATGCATGCCGGCGAGGATCGCCGCCATCACGAGATAGGGGTTGGCGTCGGCGCCCGACGGGCGGTGCTCGATGTGGCAGGCCTTGGCGGGGCCTGCGGGAATGCGCAAGCTGACCGTGCGGTTGTTGATGCCCCAGGAGGCCGACACGGGCGCATAGGAATTGCGCCGGAAGCGGCGGTAGGAATTGGCGTTGGGTGCGAAGATCAGCATCGATTCCGCCATTGCCGCCTTGAGGCCGCCGATGGCATGCATGAGAAGCTGGTTCTGCAGCGGGTCCTCGGCGGCAAACAGGTTGTTGCCCGCATCATCAGCCAGTGAGACATGGATGTGCATGCCTGAGCCCGTCCATTCCGAATAGGGCTTGGCCATGAAGGTGGCGGCAAGGCCCTGGCGTTCGGCCACGTTCTTGATCAGGCGCTTCAGCATGATGCCTTCATCGCAGGCCCTGAGAACGTCGGCACGGTGGCGGAGCACGATTTCCATCTGGCCCGGCGCATATTCGGAGATCAGCGTCTTGGCGGGCAGGCCCTGCGCCTCGCAGGCGGCGTAGAGTTCCCGGAAGAAGGGCGCGAAGTCATCCGTATCCTGAAGATAATAGGCCTGGTAGTGCCGCGGCCTGGCCTCGTTGATCTGCGCCTTGGGTGCCATTGGCTTGCCGGCGAGGGCAGAGGCCCGGTCCATGAGGAAGAACTCGAGCTCGACGGCGCCGACCGGCGTCATCTTCAGCTCCGACTGGAAGCGCGTCACGATCTTTTCCAGCGCGTTGCGCGGGTCCGCGTAATGGGGCGTACCGTCGAGGTCATGCACGGCGGCGATATACTGTGCCGAGGGTGTTTCGGACCAGGGCATGCGCACCATGGAGCCGGGAACCGGCCACATCAGCATGTCGCGGTCGCCCTCATCGAAGACGAGGCCGGTCTCCGGCACATCCTGCCCCGTCACGTCGAGGACGAGGGCGGAGATCGGCATGAAGCGGCCATCCTTCCATGCGGGGACGACTTCATCGCGCCTCAGCACCTTGCCGCGCGCCACGCCGCACAGGTCGGTCCACACCACATGCACGGTTTCGATGTCGGGGTTGGCATCAAGGAATGCCTGCGCTTCGGCGTCGCGGCGGGGGAATACGAGGGTCATGGTCAATGCTCCGGTCTCAGCTCATCAGTTCGGAAAGGCAGCGGTCCAGTTCGGCGACCAGCCTGTCCACATGCGCGGCGGTGGTCGCCGGGCAGATGAGCATCATGTTGTGGAACGGGGTGACGATTACCCCGCGATTGAGAAGATAGTGATGCACGGCCACGTCGATCGGGCGGTGGATCACCTGCGCGGCCTCGCCGCCGTTCCTCGGGTGCGTTGGCGTGCACATGAATTCCACGCGCGCGCCGACCCGGACGACGTGCCACGGCACCCCATATTTGATGATGACATCCGCAATGCCCTTTTCCAGCCGCCGGGCGAGCACCATGAGCGGGCCGAAGGCTTCCGCGGTGAAATAGTTCTCCAGCACGGCGCGCATGAGCGCCAGCTGGATCTTCGAGCCCGACAGCGTAGTGCCGATGCCGGAATGGCCTGGCGTGCGGGTTGTCAGAAACCTGCGGATGCGGTCTGTCACGTCCTGCGAAAAACCATAAACGGCGGCGGGAATGCCGCCGGCAATGGGCTTGCCGAGCACCATCGCATCCGGCTCGAGCCCGAATTCGCGCGTATAGCCGCCAGGGCCGGATGACATGCAATGGGTCTCGTCGATGACGAGCAACGTGCCGGTGCGGCGCGTCAGCTCGCGCAAGGCGGCGTGATAGCCGTCTTCGGGAAGCACCATCCCGACATTGGTCATGATGGGTTCGGCCAGCACACAGGCTACATCCTGATCTGCCAGCGCCGCTTCGAGTGCCGGGATGTCGTTGAATTCGACAACCTTGGTGAATTGCGTGAGGTCGCGCACTTCGCCGATCAGGGCGGGGTCGGCATGTGGTGTTCCGCCATCGATGGTCACGTAGGTATCATCGACCGCGCCGTGGTAGCAGTGATTGAACACCAGGATTTTCTTGCGGCCCGAAATGGCGCGGCACCATTTGATGACGGCGCGGTTGGCGTCCGAGGCTGTCGCCGTCACCTGCCAGCAGGGCAGGCCGAAACGCTCTTCCAGCAAGCGCCCGACAATCGCCGCATCGGGTGAGGGCATCATGGTCGTGAAGCCGTTGGCGCCTTCGCGCAGCAGGGCCTCCACCACGGGAGGCGGCGAATGGCCGAACATCGCGCCCGTGTCGCCCAGGCAGAAGTCGATGTAGCTGTGCCCGTCGGCATCCCTCACGTCGACACCCTCAGCCTTGGTGACGAACAATGGGAACGGCGTGCCCCAATCCACCATCCAGTGCATGGGAACGCCCTTCAGCCAATTTCGGGCCGCATCTTCCGAAAGCCTTTTCGAATTGGGGTTGCGCTGGGTGAAGAGGGCTTCTTCGCGGGCCAGCATGGCCGTTATGGAGGCGTCCGGAACGGTGCGCGCCATGATATCCTTCTTGGCTGTTGGCGTTGCCCTCATTCCTAGCCGCCCGCTGGCGCTGCCACAACCCCCATGGATTTGCGCATCGGAATCATGTTTAGAAGCGCTGCAAACTGAAGGAGCCTCAACCCATGGTCCGCACGGTTTTCGTCAATGGCGAGTATCTCCCCGAAACCGAGGGCAAAATCTCGATTTTCGACCGCGGCTTCCTGTTCGCCGATGGCGTCTATGAGGTGACGGCGGTGGTGAACGGCAAGCTGGTTGATTATGGCCCGCACATGGAGAGGCTGGAGCGCTCGCTCCGGGAACTCCGCATCGACTGGCCCTGCACCCGCGAGGAACTTGGCGCCATGCATCAGGAAATGGTGCGCCGCAACGCCCTCAGGGAAGGCATCATTTACATGCAGGTGACGCGGGGCGCCGCCGACCGCGCCTTCAACTTTCCCAAGGCCGCGAAGCCGACCCTGATCGCCTTCACCCAGGAAATGCGGCTGGTGGACAATCCCAACGCGCTCACCGGCGTCAAGGTCATCACCACGCCGGATATCCGCTGGGCGCGGCGCGACATCAAGACGGTGATGCTGCTGGCCCCTGTTCTCGGCAAGCAGGCCGCTTATGAGCAGGGCGCGCAGGAGGCTTGGATGGTGGAGGATGGTGACGTGACCGAGGGCACCTCGTCCAACGCCTATATCGTGAAGGACGGCAGGGTCATCACGCGCGGCCTCTCCAACGAGATCCTCGCGGGCTGCACGCGCCGCTCGCTGTTCCGGTTGGCGAAGGAGCATGGCGTGGAGATCATCGAACGCACCTTCACCCCGCAGGAGGCTTACGCGGCGGATGAGGCTTTCCTCACCTCGGCCTCGCAATTCGTCATGCCCATCGTCGAGATCGACGGCCACCGCATCGGCGGCGGGCAGCCGGGCCCGGTGGTCCGGAAGCTGCGCGAGATTTTCTTGAAAGAAGCGGGGGCGTAACCCCCCAGGGTGCGGCTCCTACTTGCCGGGCCGAACCCGGCAATGCTTCTTCGCAAGCATGGAAAACATGGCCGGATCGAGCCCGACCATGATGAGTGGTTTGCCAATGATGCCCGGGCATCATCACCAGGGCGAGGGTACCGGGCTTGCTACTTTGTCAGCCTGCCCTTGTCCTTCAGATACTGCACGACGAGGTCGGCAGCGCCTTCCGCCGTGAGCTTTGTCGTGTCGACGCGGATCTCCGGGTTCTCAGGCGCCTCATAGGGCGAAGAAATGCCGGTGAAGTGCTTGATCTCACCGCGCCGCGCCTTGGCGTAGAGGCCCTTCACGTCGCGCTTCTCGGCTTCGGCCAGCGAGGTATCGACAAACACCTCGATGAACTCGCCGTCCTCCAGCAGTTCGCGCGCCATGAGCCGCTCGGAGCGGAAGGGCGAGATGAAGGAGACGAGAACGATCAGCCCCGCATCCACCATCAACTTGGCCACTTCGCCTACCCGGCGGATGTTCTCGACCCGGTCGGCATCGCTGAAGCCCAAGTCGCGGTTGAGGCCATGGCGCACGTTATCGCCATCCAGCAGATAGGTCATGTGGCCTGCCGCGTGGAGTTGCTTTTCCACCAGATTGGCGATGGTCGACTTGCCCGCACCCGAGAGGCCGGTGAACCACAGCACGGCGGGCCTCTGGCCAGCGAGCCCGGCGCGTGCCACCTTGTGCACATCCACCGCCTGCCAATGGATATTGGCGGCGCGCCTCAGCGCAAAGCGGATCAACCCCATGCCGACCGTGTTGTTGGAGAAGCGGTCAATGATGATGAAGGAGCCGAGGCTCTTGTTCTCGCCATAGGCCGTGAAGGCGATGGGGCTGTCGAGTTCGAGATTGCACACGCCGATCTCGTTGAGCGCCAGCGTCTTGGCTGCCACATGCTCCATGGTGTTGACGTTCACCTTGTGCTTCAACTCTTCGAGCGTGCCCGGCACGGTCTTGGTGGAGGATTTGAACAGGTAGGGACGGCCCGGCAGCATAGGCTCGTCGCTCATCCACAGCACTTCGACCTCGAACTGATCGGAAACCTCGACCGGATCATTGGCGGCACAGATCACGTCGCCGCGGCTGATGTCGATCTCGTCCTTGAGTGTCACGGTGAGGGACTGGCCGGCAATACCCGCTTCGAGGTCGCCGTCATAGGTCACCACCCGTTCGACCGTGGAGGTGCGTCCCGAGGGCAGCGCCTTGATGGCATCACCCGGCTTCACCGTACCCGACACGATGGTGCCCGAAAACCCTCGGAAATTCTGGTTCGGGCGGTTCACCCACTGCACGGGCAGGCGGAACGCCTTCTCCGCCAGATCGTCTCCCACCGGCACGGTCTCGAGATGCGCCATCAGCGTGGGGCCGTGGTACCACGGCATGTTGGTGGAACGCTCGATCATGTTGTCACCCATCAGGGCCGACACGGGGATCATCGTCACATCCTTGACGCCGAGCGACCTCGCGAAGGTGCGGTAGTCTTCCTGGATCTTGTTGAAGACCTGCTGATCGAACCCCATCAGGTCCATCTTGTTGACGGCCACGACGAGGTGCTTGATGCCCAGCAGCGTGCAGATGAAGGTATGGCGGCGCGTCTGGGTGAGGACACCCTTGCGCGCGTCCATCAGGATGATGGCGAGGTCGGCGGTTGAAGCGCCGGTTGCCATGTTGCGGGTATACTGCTCATGGCCGGGCGTGTCCGCCACGATGAACTTGCGCTTGTCTGTGGTGAAGGCCCGGTAGGCAACGTCGATGGTGATGCCCTGTTCGCGCTCGGCGGCAAGTCCGTCGACGAGCAGGGCAAAGTCAAGATTGCCGCCCTGCGTGCCCATCTTCTTCGAATCGGCTTCGAGTGCCGTCAACTGATCCTCGAACAGCATCTTTGCTTCATACAGAAGCCGGCCGATGAGCGTGGACTTGCCGTCATCCACCGAGCCGCAGGTGATGAAGCGCAGCAGGTCCTTCTGTTCCTGTGCGTTGAGATAGGCTTCGACGTCGCCGCCGGTGAACTCGATGAAACGCGTCATCAGAAATATCCTTCCTGCTTCTTCTTCTCCATCGAGGCGGAGGCGTCCTTGTCGATGACGCGGCCCTGGCGCTCGGAGGAGGTGGCAACCAGCATTTCCTCGACGATGTCGAGAAGGCTCGTTGCGGTGGAGTCGATCGCGCCGGTGAGCGGATAGCAGCCCAGCGTGCGGAAGCGGACCTTTCGCATCTCCGGCACTTCGCCGGGGTTGAGGCGCATGCGCTCGTCATCGACCATGATGATCTGGCCATCGCGCCACACCACGGGGCGCTCGGCGGCGAAGTAAAGCGGCACGATCTCGATGTTCTCGCGGTGGATGTACTGCCAGATGTCAAGTTCGGTCCAATTCGAGATCGGGAAGACGCGGATCGACTCGCCCTTGTTCTTGCGGGCGTTGTAAAGGTCCCACAATTCGGGGCGCTGGTTCTTCGGGTCCCAGCGGTGGCGCGAATCCCGGAAGGAGAAGATGCGCTCCTTGGCGCGGGACTTTTCCTCATCCCGCCGCGCGCCGCCGAAGGCTGCGTCAAAGCCATATTTATCGAGCGCCTGCTTCAGGCCGTCGGTCTTCATGATCTGGGTGTGAAGCGCCGAACCGTGGTCGAAGGGGTTCACATTCTTGGCGACACCTTCCGGGTTCTTGTGAACGATCAGGTCCCAGTCATATTTCTTCGCGGTCGCCTCGCGCATGGCGTACATGTCACGGAACTTCCAGCCGGTATCGACATGCAACAACGGGAAGGGCGGCTTCGAGGGGTAGAAGGCCTTGAGGGCGAGATGCAGCATCACAGCCGAATCCTTGCCGATCGAATAGAGCATCACCGGCTTTTCGCATTCTGCCGCCACCTCGCGGATGATGTGGATGGATTCGGCTTCGAGGCGTTCAAGGTGGGTGAGGTTCTGCTTGGCGGGGCGGGTGGCGGCGTTGTCCGGCCGGGCAGGGCTTGCCTGTGCGGCGATCCAGGTTTTCACCTTGTCCATCGTGCGGCTTGAAGGCGACCGGCCCTTGCGCAGGTCGAACACGAAGTTCGGATCTCCCAGCGCCTGTTTTCCCAGCGCCGTCGGTTCCAGCCCCGATGATGCCAGAAAGCGTTCGATCTCCGAGAGGAAGGACTGAGAGACACTATCCATGATAGGATATTACCTTTTATTGCTACGAGTTTCACGGTCGTATAGCTTGAATCCTATCAAGACAAAAGCGCAAAACGTGCAAGATGCCCCAATTTATGATTGATGCGATAGGACTTGACCTATTTTGAGTGTCGCAACGATCCTTGAGGTCCTTGAACTTCAGGTATAAAGTTTTAATGGGAGGAACGCGCTGTGAACAAAACGAACGGACGGAAGGCCGGTTCGGGCGGCTTGCCCTATCAGGAGCCGCATGGCGGAGCTGGGGCTTCCGCCAAGATGCTCGAGCAGGCCATCGGCCGCGAAGTGAAGGCCTTCCGGGAGAAGCTCGGCCTTACCATTGCGGAATTGGCCAAGGCGGCGGACATGTCGGCTGGCATGTTGTCGAAGATCGAGAATGGTGCGACTTCGCCCTCGCTCGCCTCGCTGCAGTCCCTCGGCCAGGCGCTTCAGGTTCCTGTGACCGCCTTCTTCCGCAGCTTTGAGGAAATCCGGGATGCGAGTTTCGTGAAGGCGGGGCAGGGCCTCACCATTGAACGGCGCGGCACGCGCGCGGGCCACCAGTACCAGCTGCTGGGCCACAGCCCGCATGGCCCGGTGATGGTCGAGCCCTATCTCATCACGCTCACGCACGAGTCGGACGTGTTCCCGACCTTCCAGCATGCCGGATCTGAATTCCTCTACATGCTGGAGGGCAATGTCGTTTACCGGCATGGCGACAAGACCTATGACATGCACCCGGGTGACGCGCTGTTCTTCGATGCCGAGGCACCGCACGGACCCGAGGAATTGCGCAAGCTTCCCATCCGTTATCTGTCCGTCATCAGCTATCGCCGCGAGGACTGATTGTGATGCTGGTCCGCCATGTCCTTCGCGCCGCACTGAGCGCCGCGGCGGTCCTCGTCATTGCTGCAACGGCCGGGCACGCCGAGGTTCCAATGGATGGCGTCTTCATTGCTGATGATGCCTGCCCTGCGCTCCTCTCGATCCGCAAGGGAACCAACCCGGACCTGACGATCACCGGCCCGGGTTTGCGCTACAGGCTTCTGGCAAAGAACCAGCCGAAGCCCAGCCACTATCGGATCGAAGTTCCGGACGCCGAGCCGCCCGAGCGCTGGGTTGCCGCGTCCTGCGGCCATGTGGCGGAGCAGGAGGCCGCGGCCCCGGTAAAGAAGCCCGCAGACGTGGCTTCACTGGCCTTCGTGCTCGCCATCAGTTGGCAGCCAGCCTTCTGCGAGGCGCGGAGCCGCAAACCCGAATGCCTGTTCCAGACCCAGAGCCGTTTCGATGGCACTCATTTCACGCTGCATGGCCTGTGGCCGCAGCCCCGCACGAAAGAATATTGCGGCGTGAGCCCGGAAGAGCGCGCCGCGGCGAAGTCCGGCCGCTGGCAGAAGCTGCCGCGGCTCGATCTCTCCCAGCGCCTTACGGCGGAACTGAAGGAGGTCATGCCGGGTACCCAGTCCCATCTCGACCGGTATGAATGGATCAAGCACGGCACCTGCTATCCGGAGCGCGATCCCGAAACCTATTACCGCGATTCGCTGCGCCTCCTGGCGGCAGTGAACGGCTCGGCCGTGCGCGATCTGGCCGCCCGCAACATTGGCCGCGAAATCCGTGCGGCCGATATCCGCCGGGCTTTCGACAAGGCTTTCGGGCCCGGCGCGGGCGAGCGCGTGCGGGTTGCCTGCCGGGATGACGGCGCCCGCCGCCTGATTACTGAGCTCACCATCGGCCTCAAGGGCGATATCTCAGGCGGAACAAAGGTTTCGGACTTGATCCTGGCCTCCGCGCCGACCGATCCGGGCTGCCCCTCCGGGGTGATTGACCCGGCGGGCTTGCAATAAACGCATGACAACCCGCGTTTTACTGAGAAGAAAAAATAGTTCCTATTAGTTGACGGCCAGCTCGGGGCGTGATTAGTTTTTGATCATCACTCCAGAAAGGAGAGCTGACCATGTGCGGTATCGTTGGACTTTATCTGAAGAACCCCAAGCTGCAGCCGCAACTCGGCGCCATGTTCGAGCCGATGCTCGTCGAAATGACCAACCGGGGGCCGGATTCGGCGGGCGTCGCCATCTACCGGAACCCGGTGAAGGCGGAGGAGACCAAGTTCTCCCTCTCCCACAACGACCCCGCCTATAACTGGCGGCATGTCGAGGCTGGCCTTGAGGAGGGCCTCAACTGCGAAGCCCGCATCGAGCAGGTTGCCACGCATTGCATTCTCGTCACCAACGCGGCCGAGGCGGATGTGGTGAAGTGGATCAAGGACAACGCGCCGGGCGTGCGCGTCGTCGGCTCCGGACACACTGTCGAGATCTTCAAGGAAGTGGGCCTGCCCGAGAAGGTCTACAAGCGCTTCGATCTGGCAAAGGCCGAAGGCACGCATATTATCGGGCACACACGCATGGCGACCGAGAGCGCGGTGACCACCGCCGGCTCTCACCCCTTCGCCACGGGAGCGGATCTCTGTCTCGTCCACAATGGTTCGCTGTCGAACCATAACCGGTTGCGCGAGAACCTGCGCCGCGAAGGCATGGAGTTCCAGACCGAAAACGACACCGAAGTCGCCGCCGCCTACATGACGTGGAAGCTCCGCAATGGCGCGTCCCTCAAGCAGGCGCTGGAGGATGGCCTCAAGGACCTCGACGGCTTCTATACCTTCCTCGTTGGCACGGCGGACGGATTTGCCGTGGTGCGCGATCCCATCGCGTGCAAGCACGCGGTGATCGCCGAGACCGATGACTGGGTTGCCATGGCCACAGAGTATCGCGCCATCGCCCATCTTCCCGGCGCTGAGAACGCCAAGATCTGGGAGCCGGAGCCCAGCACAATCTACACCTGGGGCGGCAGCGCCTGATCCCGCCTCTCTCAGGCGCCGGGGCCTCTGTCCTTCCCAAGCCACGGCGCTCTTTCAATTCCATCATCTCCCGCTCTCACAAGGGACCACATGCATGCAAGAGCTAGACCTGAAGGTGCTTGGCGTCACCGCCATCAACCAGACACTCTACAAGGTGCCGAAGGAGTCGAATGAGCGGCACTGGGTCATCAGGAATCCGATGGGCCAGCACGCCATCGCCTGCGGTATCGACGGCCCGCTGACCATCGATATCATGGGCCATGTCGGCTTCTACTGCGGTGGCATGAACAAGGAAGCCGACATCACCATCCACGGCCATGCCGGCGTGGGCGTTGCTGAGAACATGATGTCCGGCGCTGTGTGGGTGAAGGGCAACGCGTCCGAATCGGCGGGTGCCACCGCCAATGGCGGGTTGCTCGTCATCGAGGGCGATGCCTCGTCACGCTGTGGCATTTCGATGAAGGGCGTCGATATCGTGGTGGGCGGTTCCGTCGGCCACATGTCGGCCTTCATGGCGCAGCGCGGCAACCTCGTTGTCTGCGGCGACGCGGGCGAGGCGCTGGGCGATTCGATCTATGAAGCCCGTCTCTATGTGAGGGGCCGCGCCGA